>CACHDJ010000006.1 GCA_902578525.1 uncultured Pelagibacteraceae bacterium
TCCATTGATGTTTTCAACTCTAGTTTTGATTTTTTTCGATAATCCTTTAACCTCATTTGTATTTTTAGGTTTAATTGGTGTATCTAATGGCCTAGCCAATGTTTTAGGGTCTTCTACTTGGGCAGAAATTTATGGAGTAAAACATATTGGATCTATTAAAGCTTTAACAACAGCTTTAATGGTATTTTCGACTGCTTTTGGTACTGCTTTATTTGGCCTTTTGATAGATAATGGATATTCCATTGAGCAAATTGCATTAGTATCTTTTGTGTATATCTTTGCGTCTATTATCCTTCTATTTTTTGTAAGAAATAAGCTTAATCCAAAATATATATAAAAATCTCCTTGATTTTTTAAATGTCACTGTATAGATACTGCGCATGGCAAGAGTTACTGTAGAAGATTGTATTGATAAAGTTGATAGTCCATATGAATTAGTTTTGGTAGCAAAAGAAAGAGCAACTCAACTTAATTCAGGAATTGAACCCACAATAGAAAGAGACAACGATAAAAATACAGTTATAGCTTTAAGAGAAATAGCTGAAGAAAATATTAAAGTTCCAGAACTAACTGAAAGCGCAGTTTACAAATTAAGAAAACACGTAGAACAAGTTGATGACGGATCAGAGGAGGATGAAGATATAGGTGATGAATTTGAAAGTTTATACAAAGGTGAGATTTCAAAAAGTGGAGCACCTATTTTGCCATCTAAAAGAGCTAGAAAATCACCAGAAAAAATTCAAGTTTCAAAAGAGGATTTAGCTGAATTATCTGAAACAGCCAAACCAGATGTAAATTCATCTGACAATGAAGAAGTAACTAACGAAAATAACGAAGTATCTTTAGAGGAAGTTTCAGATAACGAAGAACAAGCTCAAGAAGATACTCAAGAAGATCAATAATTTTTTAATCAACAAATTCCTTTATAATTTTTTCTCTATGCTCATCTAAGTCGGGGATGTCACCTCTCTTGTTGGGATCTTTGTATGTGGACATTTTAATAGGATTACCAGCTAATTTAAAATCTCCTATTACTTTGTGATAAGCTTTGACAATCATATTTCTTGCTTCAATTTGAGGGTTTTCAACAGCTTCTTTAATGTTGAATATAGGACCACAAGGTATTTTATCTTTTTCCATTTGAGCTACCCATTCACTAGTAGATTTAGCTGAAAGCTTATCTTCTAGCAGAAATTTAAGTTCATCCATATTTTTTGATCTTGCAGAATTTGAATTAAATTTTTTATCTTTAAAAATTTCAGAAATTTCGAGAATGTTACAAAGTTTTTCAAATAATTTATCATTACCAGCTGCAATAATTATATAGCTATCTTTAGTTTTAAAAGCTTCAAATGGAGCAATAGACGGATGTCTTGATCCCATAGGTTTTGGTATTTCGTTCTTAGATAAATATCTTGCAATTGCATTTTCAAGTATTGCAATTTGACAATCGAGCATTGAAACATCTATATATGTACCTTTCCCAGTTTTTTGCCTATCATATAAAGCTGCATTAATACCTATTGTAGTAAATAGACCGGCGGTAATATCACCAATCGAAGTTCCAACCCTTGTAGGCTCTGAGTTAGGTTGACCAGTTACACTCATTAATCCACCCATACCTTGTACAACCATGTCATATGCTGGTAGTTCTTTTAAAGGACCAGTTTGTCCAAAGCCTGATGCTGAAGCATAAATTAATTTAGGAAACTTTTTATTAACTTCCTCCCAACCATAACCCCATTTTTTTAGAGTGCCGGGTTTAAAATTTTCAACTAAAATATCAGCTTTAGATAAAATTTTATCAAATATTTTTTTATCATTTAAATCTTTTAAATTTAAAGCTATACTTTCCTTTCCTCTATTAAGAGACATAAAATAAGCAGAATATTCTTCGACAAAGGGACCAAATTTTCTTGAGTCATCTCCAATTTCAGGGGCCTCAACTTTAATTACTCTCGCACCAAGGTCTGATAAAATCATTGTGCAGTATGGACCTACTAATACTCTTGTTAAATCAACGACTAATAAGTTTTTAAGTGGTCCATCCATAATTTCTTATTAAATTAACTGTATTTTTTGTTATCTTGACTCTTAACGATATCTTCATTTTAATACAACTATCATAAATAACAATAGAGGGAGAATTAAATGTTAAAAAAAATAACTTTATATTTCACTTCATTCGCTCTTGCGTTCACCTTAATTGGTTCTGCTTATGCTGTAACTTTAAAAGCAAGTCACCAATGGCCTGGAACACCGAGAGCTGATGGATCTTTTGATCCTCGTCACGAAATGGTACAAATCATTGCTGATGAGGTTAAAAAAGCAAATGTTGGAGTAGATATAAGAATCTATCCAGCTAAATCATTATATAAACCTAAGGAACAGTGGAAACCAATGACAACCGGTCAATTGGATATTTCTGCCTTCCCATTAGCTTATGCATCTAAATTTCATCCAGAATTTGATGCAACTTTAATGCCAGGAACTGTAAAAAATCACGAACATGCATTGAGATTCAATAAAGGTCCAATGATGACCGAGATAAAGAGAATAATTAATGATGCTGGTGTAGTGGTTTTGTCTGATGCATGGTTAGGAGGTGGTTTTGCTTCAAAAACAAAATGTATAAAAAATCCTAGCGACGCTAAAGGCCAAGTTATGAGAGCAGCAGGTAAAGCTTTTAACCAAATGTTAGAAGCAGCAGGAGCTGGTATTCAAAGCATGCCATCATCTGAAATTTACACTGGATTACAAACTGGAGTATTAACAGGTGCAAATACGAGTTCAGGTAGTTTTGTGAGTTACAAAATTTATGAACAAGTGTCATGTGCTACACCTCCAGGAAAATTTGGATTATGGTTTATGTATGAGCCAATTCTTATGTCAAAAAAGTCTTTTGATGCTTTAAATTCTAAGCAACAAAAAGCTTTAATGGCCGCTGGTAAAGTTGCTGAAAAATATATGACAGCACAGGTAGAAAACTTGGACAAAAAGTTCGAAGATGCCTATAAGGCAGCTGGTGTTAAGTTAGTATACATGGATGCAAAGGATCATGCAGCTTGGGTAGAAATAGCCAAGAAGTCTTCACATAAGGCATTTGCAGAAAAAGTGCCAGGTGGTGATAAGCTTATGGAAATGGCTTTAGCAGTTAAATAAAATAATATATAAAGAACCCCTATTTAATTTTCATTAAGTAGGGGTTTTTTTTATGAAAAATTTATATTTAAAATTATGTGACTATATAGCGAGAGCTTGTGGTGCATTTGCTGTTTCTGCTTTGCTTTTATCTATTTTAGTAATTGTTGAGCTGGTATTTGAAAGATATTTTTTTCAAAGAGCGATTACCTGGCAAACTGAATTAGTTACAATGCTTTTGGTTGCATCTACTTTTATTGGAAGTGCATATGTATTAAGTGAAAAGGCTCATGTAAGCATGGAATGGGTTTATGATTTTTTATCAAAAAAGAATGTTATTAGATTAAAAATTTTTACCTCTTTTTTAAGTTTACTTTTTTTTCTAATTTTATTTTATTTTGGATTTTTGATGGTGGAAGAGGCGTTTACAAAAAACTATTCTACAGGAACTGTGTGGGATCCACCATTATGGATACCATATTCGTCTATGATGTTGGGAGCTGTATTAATGATTTTACAGTATATAGCGGAAATTATTAAGCTTAATGATGAAAAGGATAGCAACTAATGGACCCGCTAATAATAGCATTAATAGTTGCAATTTTTACTTTGATTGTCCTTTTTTCAGGAATTCCTATTGCTTTTGGCTTAAGTTTTGTTTCCATAGCTCTTTTAGTAGCATTTGAGGGTTTTCAAATGTTAGATGTTTTTGCAGAAACATTTTATGCAGGACTAAATTCTTTCGTCTTACTTTCAATACCAATGTTTATATTAATGGGAATGGCTGTAGCAAATTCTCCAGCTGGAAAAGATTTATATACTGGCTTGGATAGATGGCTTTGGAGACTTCCAGGAGGATTAGTAATTTCCAACATAGGTGCTTGTTCAATATTTGCTGCTTTAAGTGGATCTAGCCCTGCAACTTGTGCTGCAATTGGAACTATGGGAATTCCAGAGATGAGAAAAAGAGGTTATTCTGATCAAATTGCTACTGGTACTATAGCGGCTGGGGGAACTCTAGGAGTTTTAATTCCTCCAAGTATAGTTTTAATAGTCTATGGAATTGCAACGGGTACATCTATTGGTAGATTATTTTTATGTGGTTTAGTGCCTGGCTTTATGTTAGCAGGAATGTTTGCAATTTGGGCTCTTATACACAGTTATTTTATCGATAAAGATGCTGCTAAAGCATTAAGGAACAGGACACCTCCAACTTTAAAAGAAAAACTCGAAGTTTTACCAAGAATTCTTCCTTTTTTAGCAATAATAGCTGGGGTGCTATATGTTTTGTATGGAGGCGTAGCTACTCCTTCAGAGGCGTCAGGTGTAGGAGCATTTTTAGTTTTTGTTTTGATTGCCGTTGTCTACAAAATTTATCAGCCAAAAAAAATATGGAACATAGTCAAAGTTTCTATGAAAGAAAGTGTAATGATTATGTTTATTATAGCTGCTTCCTATCTTTTTGCATTTACACTTTCACAACTTTACGTCACTCAGTCCTTAGCTCAAAGCATGGTAGAATTAAGTTCTAATAAATGGGTTGTATTTATTTTAATAAATATATTTCTTTTAATAGCTGGTTTCTTTTTACCTCCAGTTGCTGTTATTGTAATGACTTCAGCAATCTTATTGCCAGTTATTACAACATTAGGGTTTGACCCTTATTGGTTTGCTATTGTATTTACGATCAACATGGAAATAGGATTAATAACACCACCAGTTGGATTGAATCTTTATATTATTAAAGGAATTACCCCAGATGTAAGCTTGTCAGAAATTTTAAAAGGATCTATACCGTTCATGATTATCATGGCTTTGGCTATATTAATTTTATGTATTTTTCCAGAAATAGTGACATGGCTGCCTGATAAAATAATGGGTAAACCTCTTGGATACTAAAAAAAAAATTAATAGAAAAGTTTCAGTTGCTCCAATGATGGATTGCACTGATAGGCATGATCGTTTCTTTTTAAGATTAATGAGCAAAAACGTTATGCTTTATTCTGAAATGGTAGCTACAAAATCAGCAATTCATGGTGATAGAAAAAAAATCTTATCTTATAGCCCAGAAGAAAAACCTTTAGCTTTACAGGTAGGTGGATCAGATAAAAATGAGTTAGCAGAAGTGGCAAAAATTGCTGAAGATATGGGATATGATGAAATTAATATTAATTTAGGTTGTCCAAGCAAAAAAGTTCAAAAGAATATGTTTGGTGCATGTTTAATGAAAGAGCCAGATTTAGTAGCTGAATGTATCAACTCCATGGTTAATGCTTGTAAAATTCCAGTAACTGCAAAAACTAGAATAGGGTTTGATGACACAGAAGATTTTGACTATCTAAATAATTTTATTCATAAGATGCACTATGCGGGGTCAAAAACATTCATTCTACATGCTAGAAAAGCCATGCTTTCCGGTTTGTCTCCAAAACAAAATTTGAATATACCTAAATTAAACTACGATATGGTTTATAATATTAAAAAAGAAAACCCAGAATTAGAGATAATCATAAATGGAGGTATAACAAAAGTTGAAGAAATAAATAACCACTTAAAATTTTGTGATGGGGTAATGATTGGTAGATCAATTTATCAAAATCCTTATTCTTTAATTGAAATTGAAAAAGAGATATACAAAACAACAGAACATCCTTCTCGAGAACAAGTAGCTGAAAAACTTTTAGAGTATCTAGATAGAGAAGTAAAATTGGGCACCAAAGTAAATCATATAATGAGACATACGGTTGGACTGTATCATGGTCAAGTAGGTTCAAAAGAATGGAAAAGATATTTGAGCGATAATATGATGGCAAGAGACTCGGATTTTCAAAAAGCAAAATATATTATGAAAATTGTTCAAAATAATGAAAAAGCTAATCAAGCTACTTCTTAATGGAAATATTAAATTCATCTGAATTAATTAATTTATTAATTGTTTTGGCATCTGCGGCAGCAGTTGCAGGTTTTATGGCAGGATTATTAGGAGTAGGTGGTGGAATTATAATGGTACCTGCATTGTACTATGCTTTTACTGTTTTAGACTTTGATATCGTTACAAGAATGCATCTATCTGTTGGAACATCATTAGCAATCATTATACCAACATCAATTATCTCAACTAAAACACACATGGAATATGATGCAGTAGATTTCAAAATGGTTAAGTCATTCGGTATTTTTATTCTTTTAGGTGTAATTGCAGGAACATTTTTAGCTGTGAGTTTAAAAACACCTGCGTTAGTTTTATTTTTTTCAATATTTGCGTTTATTGTAGGATTATTTTTTATTTTTGTAAGAGAAAAACTTATGGAAAATCCAAAAAAAATTTCTGATTTAATAAAAAATATTTCTGGAATAATAATTGGTTTTATTTCAGTACCACTTGGAATTGGTGGTGGTTCTTTGATGGTTCCTTTCATGAGAACATTTGGTTATGATATAAGAAAGTCTATTGGTACTGCTGCTGCTGTTGGTTTTTTGATAGCCATAAGTGGAACGATCACTATGATAGTTGGCGGTAAGATAGTAGACAACATTAATACACCATTTAGTATTGGGTACGTTAATTTATTAGGTTTTATAGTATTTGTTCCTGTGACGATGATTATGGCAAGGATTGGTGCTAAAGCGGTTTATAAAATAAATAAAAGATTATTAAGCAAAATTTTTGGAACATTTTTAATTATTGTTTCTATTAGGTCATTTATTGAATACTTATCTATAAGTTAGAAAACTAAATAATTTTAATCAGTTCCCCACTTTACTTTGTTCCAAATTCTCTCATGAAAATAGTAAAAAAACAGTGGAATAATTGAACCAAAACCAAGTATTCCTGCACCTATAAAGGTGCCAGTATAAATATAACCAAAAATAACCCAATATACAAAAATGAAAAATCTCCATGAAAAAGTTTTGGCAACGGATCTAATTTTTTTGTCTGCCATAAAAAAAAAGGAGGTGATTTCAGTCTCCCTCCATCACCTCACATTTATAATTTTAATTGATTCTTTAAAATTTTATGAACACTTATTAGTTGAAAATAAAGATTACTTTAAAAAGTTTTAATAATAAGAATTTTTAAATTAAAAAAAAATATTACACGTATAGATTGTATTTATATGAATATATTGAATTTTACTGAATTTATTAATTACAGAAATTTAATTTGAACACATCTATTTATTTAAAATATCTCAAAATTTGTTAGCTTTTACCTATGAGCTCAAAAAAAAGAGCAAAGATAAAAAATACGAGTTTGAAAAATATTCAATCTCTAATTCCAAAAAATTTTAGTATAGAAAAAATTAAAATAAATCCTTTAGGCGTCATAGAAAAGACAAAAAATAAAATTGGAAATTTTTATAGCAATATTCAAAAAGAAAGAGAAAAAGAAAAAAAGAGATTAGATAAAAAAAGAAAATCGGATGAAAAAAAGGAATTACAAAATCAAAGAAAACAAGCACAAAAAGAAAGATTAGACAAAATCAAGGAAGAAAAACGTCAAATTTTAGCACAAAAAAAATTAATAATTTTTAATGAAAAACAAAATAGAAAAAATGAGGAAAGAAGAAAAAAAATTGAGGAAAAAAGAATTAAAATTGAACAACAAAAAATTAAAGATGAGGAAACTAGAAAAATAAGAGAGGATGCTATAGCACTTAAACACGAAGAACTTAGATTAAAGATGCTCGAAAGGCAAAAAATTCGTGAAGCAAAGATTAAAGAAAAAGAAGAGGCTCTTAAAGAAAAAGAAATCAAAGCTCAAAGAATAAGAGAGGAAAAAGAGAAGGAAAGACAAGAATTAATCAGGTTAAAAGATATAGAAAGACAAAAAAGATTAGATGAAGAACAAAAGATTAGAGAAGCAGCTAGAAAACTTAAATATGAGGAAGAAAAATTAAGAGAAACTGAAAATAGATTAAAACAATTAGAAATAGATAGACATCAAGAAATCCAAAGACAACTTCTTAATGAACAAGCAGAACAAAGACAAAAAGAGGAAGAACTGAGATTAAAAGAGGAAAAATTAAAAGCTATTGAAAAAGAAAAAATAGCAATAGAAAAAGAAGAGAGGGAAAAAGCAGAGGAGTTAAGAATAGAGGAAGAAAAACAAAAAAGATTTGAAGAGGAAAAACAAATTGCTATTAAACAAAAAAGAGAGGAAGAAGAGAGAATTGAGGAAGAGAACCGCAGAATTAAAGAATGGGAAGATAAATTTGATCAAGAACAGAAAATAAAAGAGGAAGCTTTAATTAAAAAATTTTATTCTGATCAACAATCTAGCCAAAATAATGATGAAATTAGTAATAATTCTGACCCAAATTTTGATAATGTGGAAAATGAAGAGAATAAGAATAACTAATTAAATTTTTTGATCGTAATCACCAATTTTGCCTGTTTTTTGAAGCATATCATCAATAAATTTGAAAATTTCTATTTTTCTTTCATTTGAAGTAGGACTTTCCGTAACTACAACTAATGAGGGTTTATTTGAAGAAGCTCTAATTAAACCCCAGGATCCATCCTCTAAAGAAAACCTAATACCATTTACAGTCAAGGTATTATCAATTTTTTGACCATCTATTGTTATTTTATTTTCTTTTATTTTTTCTATTTCCTTAATTAAGTTATCAACAACTTTATATTTTTCTTCATCTTTACAATAGGGAGCCATTGTAGGCGATTGAAAAGTTTTTGGGAGTTCATTTATAATTTCACTTATTTTTTTATTTTGATTATTTAATAAATGACAAACTTGAATAGCTGAATTAATTCCATCATCATATCCAAAGCCTAAAGGTTCATTGAAGAAAAAATGGCCACTTTTTTCAAATCCAGCTAAAGCTTTTTCTAAGTGAACTTTTCTTTTAATATGTGAATGACCTGTTTTCCAGTAAATTGTTTCACACTGATTTTCATTTAAAACTTTATCATTTGTATAAAGTCCCGTAGACTTTACATCCACTACGAACTTAGAATTTTTATATGATTTAGATAAATTTCTAGCTATTAATAAACCAATCTTATCAGAAAAGATTTCGTTACCTTTATCATCAATTATTCCAACTCGATCACCATCTCCATCAAAACCAAAACCAATATCAGCTTTATTTTCTTTTACAATTTTTGCTATTTCATTCAGCATTTTTAAGTCCTCGGGGTTTGGATTATATTTTGGAAATTTCCAATCAAGATTACAATCTAATTCAATTACATCACAACCTATACCTCTTAAAACATCAGGGGCAAAAATTCCTGCAGTTCCATTACCACAAGCAACAACTGCTTTAATCTTTTTTTTGATTTTATTTTTATTAATTAAATTTTCTTTGTATATTTCCTTGAAATCTTTAATTTCTTTCTCTTTCCCTTTTCCATTAATGAATTTTTCACTTAAAGTTATTTCCTTTAATTCACGCATTTCCTCTGGTGCATGTGTAAGGCCTTTTTTGATACCCATTTTAACCCCAGTCCATCCATTTTCATTATGACTGGCTGTTATCATTGCAATAGCATCTGCATTTAAGTTGAATTGAGCAAAATAAACCATTGGGGATAAGGATAGTCCAATATCTTCAACATAACACCCAGTTGAAAGTAAACCTTTTTTTAATGCTTTCTTAATTTGTTCACTATAAGACCTATAATCATGACCGACTATTATTCTAGGGTTATTTTTTTTTGTATGATTTATTATTTGAGTTCCTAGTCCTTTACCTAGGTTGGTGATTCCTAGGTCATTTATGTCTTTTTTGTACAACCATCGGGCGTCATATTCTCTAAATCCGTATGGATCTATTTTTAAATTTTCAGACATTTCGTTAATTACTTACATTTTTTTTGATTTTTTTATTGATTTTTTTTTGCCATGTTCTATAAATGTTCTGTTGATTTGATGTTTATATAGTGTATTAACTAATAACGCATACAACATGTAGTTGTTTTCGTAAAATAACTAAATACAACACTAAATTTATGAATAAGATTTTATCTCAAGCCTTAAAGAAAGCTGTCTCTGAATACAGCCCCGAAGTAAAAGAAGTTTCAAAAGATAATAGACCTGATCTCTTTTCTTTAAATAATGAAACAGAGCTTTTTCAAAATGAAAAAGGTATTATCATTAAAATTGATCGATCAAGAGACTCAAACTTAACTGACTTTGGTAAAGCAACTTTAAAGGATAGATATCTAGGACATAATGAGTCCTTTCAAGATTTATTTGCGCGAGTTGCAAGTTCGTACTCAGATGACAATTTACACGCACAAAGAATTTATAATTACATAAGTAATCTTTGGTTCATGCCAGCCACTCCTGTTTTATCCAATGGTGGAACTAAAAGAGGATTACCTATTTCATGTTTTTTAAATGAAGCTTCTGATAGCTTAGGAGGCATACTTGATCTTTGGAGTGAAAATGTTTGGTTAGCTGCTAAAGGTGGTGGTATAGGAAGTTATTGGGGCAATCTCAGATCTATTGGTGAAAAAATTGGTAAAGTTGGAAAAACTTCTGGAATAATTCCATTTATCAAAGTAATGGATTCTTTAACAATGGCAATTAGCCAAGGTTCTTTGAGAAGAGGTTCAGCTGCATGTTATCTTCCTGTTGACCATCCTGAAATAGAAGAATTTATTGAAATGAGAAGACCAACCGGAGGAGACCCAAATAGAAAAGCTTTAAACTTACATCATGGAGTTTTGCTTTCAGATGCATTTATGAGAGCAGTAGAAACAGATGAGCAGTGGGCTTTAAAAAGTCCTGCTGATGGCACTGTTCAACAAACAGTTTCTGCAAGAAATTTATGGATAAGATTATTAACTGCAAGAATTGAAACCGGAGAACCTTATATTATATATATTGATACTGTTAATAGGTTAATTCCACAACACCACAAGCTTGCTAATTTGACGGTTAAAACTTCTAATTTATGTAGTGAAATAACCCTTCCTACAGGTGTAGATAAAGATGGAAGAGATAGAACAGCTGTTTGTTGTTTATCTTCTTTAAATTTAGAAAAATATGATGAATGGAAAGATGATCCAAATATGATTGGTGATGTTATGAGATTTTTAGATAATGTTTTATCTGACTTTATTAATAAAGCTCCAGACCAGTTTAAGGATGCAAAATATTCTGCTGAAAGAGAAAGAAGTGTAGGATTAGGAGTAATGGGTTTTCATTCTTTTTTACAAAAAAATAGAATACCACTTGAATCTGTAATGGCAAAATCTTGGAATAAAAAAATATTTAAACAAATTGATGAACAAGTTAACCAGGCTTCAAAAGACTTAGCAGAAGAAAGAGGAGCTTGTCCAGATGCTGCAGAATATGGATTTAAAGAGAGATTTTCTAACAAAACAGCAATTGCTCCAACAGCTTCTATTTCAATTATTTGCGGTGGAGCCTCACCTGGAGTAGAGCCAGTAGCTGCAAATAGCTATACACACAAAACTTTATCGGGATCTTTTAATGTTAGAAATAGATATTTAGAGGAAATTCTAGATAGTCACGGTAAAAATGATGATGAAATTTGGTCTACAATTACAACAAATCAGGGCTCAGTATCTCATTTAGATTTCCTAACTGATCTGGAAAAAGATGTTTTTAAAACAGCTTTTGAATTAAATCAAAAGTGGATTATTGAATTAAGTGGAGATAGAACGCCTTTTGTCTCACAAGCACAGTCAGTTAATTTATTTTTACCAGCAGATGTTCATAAAAAAGAATTACATAGAATTCATTTTGATGCTTGGAAAAAGGGTCTTAAAAGCCTTTACTATTGTAGATCAAAATCAATTCAAAGAGCTGAGAATATTAATGATGCAAAATCAACCGATATTACAGCCAATGTATATAAATCAAAAAATAATCAATCTAACCAAGAGCAAGAATACGAGGAGTGTCTTTCATGTCAGTAGTAGAAAAAATTAAAACGCCGAACAAAGAAATAATTCAACCTAAAAAAATGGGATTATTAGTTGAAAACCCAGTTTATAAACCTTTTAGATATCCATGGTGCTATGATGCATGGCTAACTCAGCAAAGAATTCATTGGTTGCCAGAAGAAGTACCACTAGGTGATGATGTCAGAGATTGGCAGAAAAATTTATCTCAGTCAGAAAAAAATTTATTAACTCAAATATTTAGATTTTTTACACAAGCTGATGTAGAAGTTAGCAATTGTTATTTAAGACATTATACAACTGTATTTAAACCTACAGAAGTATTAATGATGATGACTGCTTTTGCATCAATGGAAACAGTTCACATTGCTGCTTACTCTCATTTACTAGATACTATTGGAATGCCAGAGTCTGAATATTCAGCTTTCATGAAATATAAAGAGATGAAAGATAAATATGATTATATGCAAGACTTTAATGTGAATTCAAAAGAGGATATTGCAAAAACAGTTGCAGTATTTAGCGCATTTACTGAAGGGCTACAATTATTTGCGAGTTTTGCAATTCTTTTAAATTTTCCAAGACATAATAAAATGAAAGGAATGGGTCAAATTGTTACTTGGTCTGTAAGAGATGAAACTCTTCACTGCAACTCTATGATTAGAATATTCAAAGAATTCATAAAAGAAAATCCAGAAATTTGGACCCCAAAACTTAAAAAAGAACTTTATGAAGCTTGCAGAACTATAATAGAGCATGAGGATGCTTTTATTGATCTAGCTTTTGAAATGGGTCCCATGGAAGGTTTAACCGCACAGGAAGTTAAAGATTACATTAGATTTATCGCTAATAGAAGATTAGATCAATTGGGATTAGAACCAATTTATGATGTACAAAAAAATCCACTTGGATGGTTAGATACTATGTTGAATGCCGTTGAACACATGAACTTCTTTGAAGGTAGAGCAACAGAATATTCTAAAGCATCAACTCAAGGTACTTGGGTTGAAGCATTTAGCTGATTTAATTGAAATATAAAAAATATTTTAGAAAAACAAGCCTTAAACAAAAAGGTGATGGTGAGTTTTTTTTAGAGGAAATAAAAAAAAGAAAACCTAAATTTTTTTTAGAAGTAGGAGTTTTTCATGGCGTAACAGCTAGAAATGTTTGTGAGTTACTTTTTAATATACATAACAATGATTTTAAATATATAGGCCTTGATTTATTTGAAAAAAATGATGAAAATAAATCTGAGATAATTCCTAACACAAATTTCTCAAATCCTTTAAAACAAATTTATTTTAAATATATAAAGAAACAAGATCCCTACACTATTGAAGCAGTTCAAGATTTGTTAAAAAAATTTAAGGATAATGTTCATTTGATAAAAGGAAATTCAAATAAAGTATTAAAAAAAATTGATATGACCAAAATTGACTATGTATTTTTAGATGGAGGGCATGATTATGATACTGTTAAAAATGATCTAGGTTTTTGTAGTGAGGTTATTGAAAATAATGGTACTATTTTATGTGATGATTACAACTTGTCATATGCACCAGGTGTTAAAAAAGCAATTGATGAATATGTTAAAAAAAATAATTACAAATGTGAAATTATGCGAAATTCTAGATTTGCCAAGATAGAAAAGTAATAAATTATCTTTGATTTAGTGGAACAACTTTTCTATGTTGATTACCTTTGTAACTAGCAAGCGGCCTGATTAGTTTGTTGGCTGCATGTTGCTCAAATATATGGGCTGACCAACCAGTAATTCTTGAAATAACAAAAATTGGCGTAAAAAAATCAGTATCAAACCCCATTAAATGATAAGTAGGTCCTGTTGGATAGTCTACATTTGGGTGTATATTTTTTCTTTCAATCATTACCTTCTCTACAATATCGTAGATTTTTTCAAATTTTTTATCTTTTTTAATTTTAGCAACTTTTGAGAAATATTTTCTCATTGTTGGAACTCTTGAATCACCAGATTTATAAACTCTGTGACCAAAACCCATAACAACTTCTTTCTTATCTAAGGCATTATTAATCCACTTAAGTGCATTGTTGGGTGTTTTAATTTTATTCATCATATGCATTACCTCTTCGTTAGCACCACCATGAAGAGGACCTTTTAAACTTGCTATTGCTCCTGTAATAGCTCCATGAATATCAGATAAACTACTTGTAATAGTTCTTGCGGTAAATGTTGATACATTAAAACTATGTTCTGCATATAAAATTAAAGAAACATCAAAAGCTTTTACAATCTCTTTTTGTGGCACTTTTCCAAAACACATATAGAAAAAATTTTCAGCAATATTTAAGTTTTTTTTTGGTTTGATAATTTTTTTACCTTTTCTCAACCTATAGAAGGCTGCTAAAGCTGTAGGTGTTTTGGCTAAAATTCTTATAGTTTTTCGCATATTTGACTCTGGTGATGAGTCTACTGTTTCTTTATCCTCAAGACCCATTATACTTACAGCTGTCCTAGCCACATCCATTGGGTGAGACTTTTTTGGCATTTTTTTTAAAATTGCATAAAGATCTTTAGACAACTCTCTATTATTCTTTTCTTCCTTTTCAAATTTTCTAAGCTCTAAGGTATTTGGAAGATCTTTGTTTAAAATTAAATAAGCAACTTCTTCAAATCTGCAATATTCACATAAATCTTGTGCAGCATATCCTCTATAAGTAAGAGAATTAATTTCTGGCATAACTTTAGAAACTTCTGTTTCATCAACAACTATTCCTAACAAACCTTTTTTTATATCATCACTCATTATTCATGACCTTCTGAACTAAAGTTATAAATTTTTTCGTCTAAACTATTGTACTTTTCATAATCAACAAGCTCATACAATCTTTTTCTCGTTTGCATTTTATCAATAATATTATTTTGATGTCCATTTACAAAAATGTCTCTCAATCCATCTTCAACGTTTTTCATTGCTAATCTTTGACTAGTAACGGGATAAATTACAATATTATAACCAAATTTTTCCAATTCTTTGTAATTGAATAATTTAGATTTACCGAATTCAGTCAT
Source organism: uncultured Pelagibacteraceae bacterium (assembly GCA_902578525.1). GTDB lineage: Bacteria > Pseudomonadota > Alphaproteobacteria > Pelagibacterales > Pelagibacteraceae > Pelagibacter. The sequence goes on from CACHDJ010000006.1 coordinate 15,092, forward strand.
ATTAGCAAGTAAGTAGCACGACAGTTCTTTTCTAACTTTTTCAAAATCTTTCTCATCACTTAAGGCTTCAGGAAAAATTATTTCAGCTCCAGCATCAATATAAGCCTTACATCTTTCAATCATTTTATTTAATCCTTCAACACTTTTTGCATCTGATCTTGCAATAATCTTAAAATTTTCATCTTTTCTAGCTTTTACACATTCGTTAATTTTTTTTACCATAGCTTCAGTTGTGATTAACTCTTTGTTATCTAAGTGACCACATCGTTTTCTCTCGATTTGATCTTCTAAATGGACTGCAGAAATTCCAAATTCCTCAAAAGTTTCTATAGTTTCTTTACAAGATTTAAAACCAGTATCTATATCAACAATGGTTGGAAGATTTGTTACTCTTGAAATTAAATAAGATCTAGTACTGACATCCTGTAATGTTGTTAATCCAATATCTGGAAAACCAAGATCATTAGCCATCACACCTCCTGAAACATAAACTGCATCATAACCAATTTCTTCAATTAATTTTGCAGTAAGAGGATTGTATGCTCCTGGAACTCTCAAGATTTTATTAGATTTTAATTTTTTAACTAAATCTGATCTTTTTTGTCTGGGATCTTTCTCAACAAAGTGCATTAAAAAATTCCTTCTTTTAAATTTCTTTTTAGTTTATTTCTTTTAATTTCTATATTTAATTTATCTAATTGACCATTTTTTAATTTTTTGAGATTTTGAACAGTTTTTAAAAATCTATCACATTCTTTTTTACTCAAAATATTTTCTGTTAAAGTCAAAAATTTGTTTATATAGTTTTTTCTTTTAAATGGTCTTGATCCATAGGGATGAGCATCAGCTCTTTCTTGTTGTTCTGTGATTTTTTTTCCATTTTTAAGTGTTATTATTACTTTAGCTCCAAAAGATTTCTTTTTTGGGTTAGGATCATGGTACTTTTTAGTCCATTTTTTATCTTCATGAGTTCTAATTGATCGCCAAATTTTGATAGTACTTTTTCTTTTAGCTCTAGCTTTTGAGTATGATCTTATATGGTGCCAATTACCATCTTCTAAAGCTACAGCAAATATATACATTATTGAATGATCTAATGTTTCCCTACTTGCATTAGGATCCATTTTTTGGGGATCGTTTGCTCCAGTTCCAATAACATAATGTGTATGATGACTGGTATAAATATCAATTTTTTTTATTTGATTTAAATTAGGTACTTTCTTTTTGAGTTTTTTAGCAAGGTCAATTAAAGCTTGTGATTGGTATTCTGCAGAATATTCTTTTGTATAAGTCTCTAAAATTGCTTTTTTAGTTTCATTTTTTTTAGGAAGAGGAACTTTATAGAGTGCTTTTTTACCATCCAGAATTCTTGCTATAACACTATCTTCTCCTTCATAAATTGGACTTGGCGAACCTTCACCTCTCATTACTCTATCTACAGACTCTATTGCAAGTTTACCCGCATGAGCTGGAGCAAAAGCTTTCCAACTTGAAATCTCACCCTTTCTTGATTGCCTTGTAGAAATAGTTGTATGTAAAGCCTGCTGAACAGCTTGATAAATTATTTCTGTATTTAATTTCAACATTGAGCCAATTCCTGCTGCAACACTTGGTCCCAAGTGAGCTATGTGATCAACTTTATGTTTGTGTAAACAAATTCCTTTTACTAAATTTACTTGGATTTCATATGCTGTTATAATTCCTCTCAATAGGTCTAAACCACTTTTTTTGTTTTGTTGTGCCACACTCATTAAAGGGGGAATATTATCACCTGGGTGACTGTAATCTGCTGCTAAAAAGGTGTCATGAAAATCAAGCTCTCTTACAGCTGTTCCATTTGACCAAGCTGCCCACTCACAATCAAATTTTAATTTGTTACTTACTCCAAATAGAGTAGCACCATTTCTTCGAGGATGTTTTAAAGCCATCTCTCTAGACGAAATAACTGGTTTTCTATTAAGAGAAGCTATTGCAACTGAAGCATTGTCAATTATTCTATTGATAACCATTTCTATAGCCTCATTATCTAATTTCGCATTATCACTCGCAATTTCAGCTATTTTCCATGCCAGCTGTTTTTTTTTAGGTAGGTGGATTTTAGATGGGTAAACTTTAACTTTATGAACTATCAAAATAACTCCTAATTATCGAAATTGGTTTTAATAGGTAAAAAAAAATAATCAACCTAAAGATATTTCAATATGATTTTTTCAATACCTATAAAGTCTTTTACCAAGTGATTATGATACATTTCGCTAGTTTTTTTTTCTGTATAACCATCTTCTAATAAGATTATAGGTATTCCAGCATTTTTTGCAGCATTAGCATCAGTTTCGCTATCACCAATCATTAAGGTTTTTTTTATATCTCCGCCCAATATCTCTACAACTGATGTTAAGTGTCTTGGATCAGGTTTGCAATATTCAAAAGTATTATGACCAGCAACAAATTCAAAAAAATTATAAATACCAATTTTTTTTAAAAGGTCGATTGCTAAATGTTCTTGTTTATTTGTACAAACAGCCATTGATATTTTTTTTTCCTTACACCAAATTAAAAAATCTTTAACACCATTTATAAGAGTACTTTCGTTAACAATATTTTTTCCATAAAAATCTACAAAATCTTTGACCATTTCTTTTTTAATTTTTTCATCTTGAACTTTACCAAACTCCTTTTTTGCTTGACCCCAAATAGATCTACCAAGCATAGCTCCAGCACCTTGACCAACTAAATTTCTAATTTCTTGAGTTGATTTAGTTGGATAACCAAATTTTTTCATAACATGATTATGAGCTCGCATTAGATCAGGTGCTGTATCTACTAAAGTACCATCTAAATCAAAAAGAATTGTATATTGTTGACTCATAATTAAAAGTATTTTTAAGAAATATTTTGTGAATTAATAAAGGTATATACTTAATATAAAGAATTTCCTAGATGAAACAATTAAATTTACAAAAACTACAAAGTAGACTTAGAAATAAATTTTTAAAGTTAGGTGTAAAAATGTCAGGAGCTGAGACAATTTATTTTTCAAAAGATACAAAAATTGGAAAAAATGTAAGTATTGAACCTTATGTTGTTATTGGCTCAAAAGTAAAAATTGGAAACAATGTAAATATAAAATCCTTTTCACATCTTGAGAATTGTAGAATTGAAAATAAAGTTGATATTGGTCCATATGCAAGAATAAGACCCGGAACAGTCCTTAAAGAAGGTTCAAAAGTTGGAAATTTTGTAGAAATAAAAAAAAGTATAATTGGTAAAAATTCGAAAGTGAACCATCTATCATACATAGGTGATAGTGATTTAGGCAAGTCAGTTAATATTGGAGCAGGGACTATAACTTGTAATTACGACGGTGTTAAAAAAAATAAAACAAAAATAAGAGATAATGTATTTGTAGGATCTAATTCATCTTTAGTGGCACCAGTGACTATTGAAGAAGGTAGTTTCGTTGGTGCTGGTTCAGTTATAACGAAAAGAGTAAGAAAAAAATCTTTAGCATTATCCAGAAGTGTACAAACTGAAGTTAAAAATTATAAAAGAAAATTAAAATAATTATGTGTGGTATTATTGGTATAAATAGTAATAAGTCAGTTTCAGCTGCAATAATTAATTCATTAAAAAAACTTGAGTATAGAGGGTATGATTCTGCTGGAATTGCGACTCTTTCAAGTGGTTTGATTAATGAGGTAAAATCTGAGGGTAGAGTAGATAGTCTTGAAAAAAATTCCTTTGTTCAAAAAATGGAGGGCACAATAGGTATTGGCCATGTGAGATGGGCTACGCATGGTTTACCAAATAGTATAAATGCACATCCACATTCATCACAAAATGTGTCTGTAGTTCATAATGGAATTATTGAAAATTCAACATCTTTAAAAAATTTTTTAGTCAGCAAAGGTCATAAATTTAAATCTCAGACGGATACAGAGGTTATTGTTCATTTAATTACAGAAAATTTAAAATCAGAAAATATAGTTAACTCAATTAAAAAAACTTTGAAAGCTCTTCAAGGAAGTTTTGCTCTAGGAATTATATTTAAAGATGAACCTGATTTAATTGTGGGAGCAAGAAGAGGTTCACCTTTAGCAGTAGGATATGGTCCAATGGAAAATTATTTAGGATCAGACTCTTATGCACTTAAATCAATGACAAATAAAATAACTTATTTAAATGATGGAGAATTTTGTGTCATTAAAAAAGATCATGTAGATTTTTTTAATGAAGATGGGGATAAAATTAATAAAAAAGTTTTAGAGTTATCTAGTGAAGAAGAAAAATATGATAAAGGTGACTATAAACACTTCATGGCAAAAGAAATTGAAGAACAGCCAACAACCCTTAAAAATGGAATTAAAGAGTATATTGATACAGTAAATAACGACATAAACATCTATAATATTCCTTGGAAGATAAATGAAATTTCCTCAATTAATTTGATTGGTTGTGGTACAGCATATCACTCTTGTTTGATGGCTAAATATTGGTTTGAAGAATTAACATCACTAGATGTAAATGTAGATATAGCATCAGAATTTAGATACAGAAAAAATAGGTTTAAAAAAGATAGTTTATATGTCTTTGTTTCTCAATCTGGGGAAACAGCAGATACTTATGCTGCATTAGATTTGTGTAATAAAAATAATATGAAAACTTGTGCTATTGTAAACGTTATTGAAAGTTCTATAGCAAGAGACTCTAAATTTGTTTTACCTATTCATTGTGGACCTGAAATTGGAGTAGCTTCTACAAAAGCTTTTCTAGGTCAAATTCTAATATTGTATATTTTAGCAATGAAACTAGGATTTTTAAAAGGTGATTTGGAAAAAAAAGAACTATCTGAAAAATTAAAATACTTAAAAGAGTTGCCAAAATTAGTTGAACAAACTTTATTGACAGATAATAAAATTCAAAATATTTCAAATACATTTAATCAGGCAAAAGGTTCTATGTTTTTAGGTAGAGGATTTTCTTATCCCATTGCATTAGAAGGTGCACTCAAGTTAAAAGAATTATCATATATTCATGCAGAAGGTTATCCTGCTGGTGAAATGAAACATGGACCATTAGCTTTAATTGAAGAGGGAATGCCAGTAGTAGTTTTAGCTCCAAGAGATAATTATTATAAAAAAACTATTTCTAATATGCAGGAAGTTATAGCTAGAGGAGCAAAAGTTTTATTAATAACAAATAAAAGTAACGATGAAATAATATCTGAAAATATTTGGGAAACAATTGAAGTTGAAACTACAAATAATGAGCTTTTACCATTTCTTTTAACTATACCTTTGCAAAAACTTGCTTATTATTCGGCTCTTAAAAAAGGTTATGATATAGATAAGCCTAGAAATTTAGCTAAATCTGTCACCGTTGAATAAAAAAAAAACTCTGATACAACAATCTTAGGTTGAACATGAAAAATTGGAAAGTAAATAGCTGGAGAAAATATCCAGTCAAACATATTCCGGAATATCCGGATAAAAAAGAATTGGATCAAGTTTTAGATAAGATTAAAACTTTTCCACCTCTTGTTTTTGCTGGTGAAACTAGACATCTTAAACAGCAACTTGCTGAAGTTGTTGACGGTAAAGCCTTTCTTTTGCAAGGAGGAGATTGTGCAGAAAGTTTTGCAGAATTTCATCCTGATAATATAAGAGATACATTTAAGTTGATGTTACAAATGTCTTTGGTTTTAACATATTCTGCTTCATTACCGGTTGTTAAGCTCGGAAGAATTGCTGGACAATTTTCAAAACCTAGAAGTTCTCCTGTAGAGGTTAAGAATGGAATAGAATTACCAAGTTATTTAGGTGATAATATTAATGGAATTGAATTTAGTGAAAAGGCAAGAGTTCCAGATCCAAAAAGACTGTTTAAAGCTTACTCTCAATCTGCGGCTACTTTAAATTTAGTTAGAGCTTTCTGTCATGGTGGTTTTGCAGATTTAAAAAATGTACATACCTGGAATTTAGGATTTATAAAAAAAAGTCCTGAAGCTAAAAGATTTAAAGATTTAGAAGATCAAATAGCTAAAGCTTTAGCTTTTATGGATGCATGTGGAATTAATTCGGATTTCAACAGAAGATTAAAAACAGTTAATTTTTGGACTTCTCATGAAGCTTTGTTATTACCTTTTGAGGAGTCAATGACTAGATTAGACTCAACTACTGGTGAAAATCACGATACATCAGCCCACTTTGTTTGGATTGGAGATAGAACTAGACAGCTTGATGGTGGACATGTTGAATTTTGTAGAGGAATAGAAAATCCTATTGGTATTAAATGTGGCCCAACATTAAAAGCAGACGATTTAATTAATTTATGTAATCGAATTAATCCATCTAATGAAAAAGGGAAGATAACATTAATTTCAAGATTCGGTCATCAAAATGTTTCTAAACATTTACCAAAACTTATTAGGGCAATTAAAAAAGAAGGTCTTAACGTAATTTGGTCTTGCGATCCATGTCATGGCAACACAATTCAAGCATCAACTGGATTCAAAACAAGACCATTTAATAGTGTATTAAGTGAGGTAAAAAATGTATTTGCTTGTCATCAGAGTGAAGGAAGTTATGCAGGAGGATTACATATTGAATTAACTGGTCAAAATGTAACTGAATGTACAGGTGGAGCTCAAAAAATATCTGACAAAGATTTATCTTCAAGATATCACACTCATTGTGATCCTAGATTAAATGCAAATCAAGCTTTAGAATTAGCATTTTTGATTTCAGATGAGATTAAAAAGAATAGCAGCTATTCTAAAAATGCTATTCAAGCGGCATCTTAGTCTATTGCTTTCAATAAAAAGATTATTAAATATAAATTATGAATCCTTCTCAAAAAACTAAATATATCTCAAATTGGATCAAAAATTATGTTGATCAAATGCCAAATAAAGCCGAGTCCTTAGTAATTGGAATATCAGGAGGAATAGACTCATCTGTATCAAGCACCTTAAGTGCAATGACAGGTATCAAAACTATTGTATTAACAATGCCAATAAAACAAAAAGAAAATCAACATGATTTAAGTTTAAAGCACCAACAATGGCTGGTTAAAAATTTTAAAAATGTCGAAGCTCATACTTTAAGTCTTGATAAACTTTTTGAAACATTTTCAACAACATTAAATAAATTTGATAATGAACATGGATTTGCTAACTCAAGAGCGAGACTCAGAATGACCACTCTTTACCAGGTTGCAGCTGCAAATAAAGGAATAGTAGTTGGAACAGGAAATAAAGTAGAGGATTTTGGAGTAGGTTTTTATACGAAATATGGGGATGGTGGTGTTGATATATCTCCAATAGCAGATTGTAACAAAACTGAAGTATGGGAACTTGGAAAAGAATTAGGAATATTAAAAGAAATTATCGATGCTCCACCCACAGATGGTTTGTGGGATGATGGAAGAACAGATGAAGGCCAGTTAGGATTTAAATACTCAGAGCTCGAAGATGCTATGGGCAACCCAAATTCTCCCCACAAAGAACAATACGAAAAAATTCGAAATCAAAATTTGCATAAAATGGAGCCAATTCCAGTTTGCAAGATTCCTAATTAATCAATTAGATTAACAAATCATCAAATAAGGTATATTTCTTAATCAATTGATATGGATATTTTTTTAACAAATAACTTAAATAATAAAAAAGAACATTTTGTTCCTAAAGAAAGAAAAAATGTTGGAATGTATGTTTGTGGACCCACAGTTTATGATGATCCACACATAGGAAATGCAAGACCCTTAGTAATTTTTGATATTTTATTTAAATTATTAAAAAATGAATTTCCCTTAGTCACATACGTAAGAAATATAACTGATATTGATGATAAAATAATTAAATCTTCACAAGACCAAAAAATTTCTGCAAAAGAACTTACAGAAAAAGTAACTTCAAGTTTTTTTAAAGACTGCGAGTTTTTAAATTGTGAAAAACCCACTCATCAGCCAAAAGCTACTGAACACATTGATCTTATGATTGAAATGATTAATGGTTTAATTAAAAAAGGATTTGCATACGAAAATAAAAAACATGTTTATTTTGAGGTTAAAAAATTTTCTGATTATGGAAAATTATCAAATAAAAATTTAGAGGATTTGGTTGCTGGATCTAGAATAGAAATTAGTGAAAATAAAAAAAATTCAGAAGATTTTGTTTTATGGAAACCATCAAATAATGATGAACCTGCTTGGGATTCACCTTGGGGTAAAGGCAGGCCAGGTTGGCATTTAGAGTGTTCAGCTATGTCAAAAAAATTCTTAGGTAATGAATTTGATATTCATGGTGGGGGTATAGACTTAATTTTTCCTCATCACGAAAATGAAATAGCTCAATCTAGATGTGCCAACGATACAAAAGTTTTTGCAAATTATTGGGTCCACAACGCATTTATTACAATTTCCAATGAAAAAATGGCTAAATCCCAAGGCAACATTCTTAAGATTAAAGATTTTAGAAATAAGATTAGTGGTCAAATAATTAGATTAGCTTTGATGAGCGCGCATTACAAACAACCATTAGATTGGAACGACAAATTATTAAGTGATTGCGAAAGTACTTTAGATAAATGGTATAAAGTTTATTCATCTAATTTTAAATCTGTTAAAGTTTCAGATGAAATTTTGAAACCATTGTATGAAGATTTAAATACTCCCGGATATATTGCAAACCTTCATAAATTATATGAAAAAGCTAATAAAGGTGAAAACATAGATTTATTTATTTCTGCATGTAAATTTATTGGTTTGATGAATGAAACTAGCAAGGAATGGAATGACTTTAAAAAGAATAGAGTATCTATAACTGAGTCTGAAATTGAAAGTTTGCTTAGTTTAAGAGATAAAGCTAGAGAAAATAAGAATTATAAAGAAGCTGATAGAATTAGAGATGAGCTCTTAGACAAAGGTGTTTTAATAGAGGATAAAGATGGTAAAACACTCTGGAAATTTAAATGAGTAAAGAAAGATTATACATATTTGATACAACTTTAAGAGATGGAGCTCAAACGCAAGGAGTTGACTTTTCATTGGAAGACAAAGAAAAAATTGCTTTAGCTTTGGATAGTCTGGGTGTGGATTATATAGAGGGAGGATGGCCTGGGGCTAACCCAACAGATACTGAATTTTTTCAAAAGAAACATGATTTTAAAAATTCAAAACTAACATCTTTTGGAATGACGAAGAGATCTGGTCGAAGTGCAGAAAATGACACTGGTTTGTCTGCACTTATGAACTCAAATACATCTGCAGTATGTTTAGTAGGTAAGTCTTGGGACTTTCATGTTGATGTCGCTTTAGGGATAAAAAATGAGGAAAATTTAGATAATATTTCTGAGAGTGCTAAGCATTTCGTTAAAGCAAAAAAAGAATTTATGTTTGATGCAGAACATTTTTTTGATGGTTATAAAGCAAACCCAAAATATGCAATTTCTTGTATCAAAGCTGCTTATGATCAAGGTGCTAGGTGGGTAATACTTTGCGATACAAATGGAGGAACACTTCCACATGAAGTTACACAAATAGTGAAAGAAGTTACAAAAGTAGTACCAGGAAAAAACTTAGGAATTCATGCTCATAATGATACTGGCAATGCGGTAGCTAATTCGTTAGCAGCAGTATTGTCTGGTGTAAGACAAATTCAAGGTACAATAAATGGATTAGGTGAAAGATGTGGAAATGCAAATTTGATGTCATTAATACCAACATTCTTTTTGAAGAAAGATTTTTCATCTCAATTTGAAATTGGAATAAAATCAAATAACATCAAAAATCTTACTGATTGTTCGAGACTTTTAGATGAAATTTTAAATAGAAAACCTAACCAACATTTACCCTATGTAGGTGCTGCAGCTTTTTCACATAAAGGTGGATTGCATGTATCCGCTGTTCAAAAAGATCCAAAAACTTATGAACATATCAATCCAGAAAAGGTCGGAAACGCAAGAAATATTGTTGTCTCTGATCAATCAGGAAAATCAAATATTATTTCAAGATTAAAAAGTATTAAAATTGATATTAAAGAAAATGATCCAAAAATTAAAAAATTATTAGACGAAGTAAAAGACAGAGAATTTATTGGTTATAGTTATGATGGTGCCGATGCATCATTTGAATTATTGGCTAGAAGAATTATAGGAGAAATACCAAGATACATATCTATTAACGAATATGATGTTTCTGTAAAAAAAAATAAAACTGGTGAAATAGTTTCTTCTGCAAAAGCTCAATTGGAGGTTGATGGAGAAAAAATTATGTGTGAGGGAGAAGGTAATGGGCCAGTAAATGCTTTAGATAATGCTATAAGACAAAACGTTGATAGATTAGCAAAATACTCAAAATACTTAAAAGATTTAAAGCTGGTGGATTATAAAGTTAGAATTTTAAATACAGGAACAGAGGCTGTAACAAGAGTATCAATTGAAAGCACAGACTCTAATGGAAAAAATTGGTTTACTATTGGTGTATCAACAAACATCATCGATGCTTCGTTCAAAGCATTAATAGATAGTTTGGACTACAAACTATTTAAAGATAATGCACCTGCAAGTAAATAAATGAGTAAAAATAATATCTCATTTATTCTTCATAAACCTCAATTATCTGAAAATATTGGCGCTTGTGCTAGAGCGATTAAGAACTTTAATTTTAAGAAATTAGTTTTAATTAATCCTAAACCTATTTTTCCAAATGATAAAATCTTAGCCACATCTGTGGGAGCTAAAGATATTATTAAACAAAGCAAAAAGTATGATAATTTAGAGAAGGCTATAAGTAAAATTGATATTGTTATTGCCACCTCTGCAAGATTTAGAAATAAAAATATTAAACATATAAATTTAGATTATTTAAAAAAGATTAATTTTAAAAAGAAAATTGGGTTTTTGTTTGGTTCAGAAGCATCAGGATTGTCTAATAATGAGGTCAGTTATGCTAATTATACTTTACAAATACCTACAAATCCTGATTTTAAATCATTGAATTTATCACATAGTCTAATCATAATTGCTCAATATGTAGCTGAACTTATTAAAATTAAAAATATTCCATTTAAAAAATCAAAAAAAATTAAATCAGCTAGTAAAAAAGAAATTCAGTTAATGTTAAATCTTTGTATTAAAAATCTTGATGAAATTAATTTCTTTAGACCCAAGGAAAAGAGACCAAAAATGATTGAGAACCTAAGAAATATTTTTTATAAAATGGACTTATCTGATAAAGAAACACGCATATTATCTGGTGTATTTGCTAGTTTAGGAAAAAAACGTTGATTGACAAAACAAAGAGTAAGTTTATAAGACGCAATATTAAATGACAAAAAGATTAAACTCTAAACATAAAGTAGACAGAAGATTAAAAGTAAATTTATGGGGTAGACCTAAAAGCCCTTTTAATACTAGAGCTTATGGTCCAGGCCAGCATGGTCAATCTAAACAAGGCAAACCTTCTGATTATGGGATTCAATTGCAGGCAAAACAAAGATTAAAAGCTTATTATGGCAATATTAACGAAAGACAATTTAGAAATATTTATAAAAAAGCATCAATGCTTAAAGGCGATACAAGTGAAAACTTAATAGGTCTTTTAGAAAGAAGACTAGATGCAATTATTTACAGAGCAAAGTTTGCCACTACAATTTTTTCTGCAAGACAATTAATTAACCATGGACATGTTAAAGTTAATGGAAAAAAAGTAAATATTGGCAGCTATGTGGTTAAAGAAGAAGATTCAATAGAGATAAGAGATAAGTCTAAGCAGTTAGCGATTATAGATATCGCTCTTGCAAATAAAGAAAGAGAAACTCCAGAGTATATTCAAATGGATGAAAAAAACAAAAAATTGAAATTTGTTAGAGTACCTAAATTTGAGGAAGTTCCTTATCCAGTTGTAATGGAGCCAAATTTAGTTATTGAATACTATTCAAGATAATAATTTTGATTAAACGATCATCAAAAGAATTTATAGACAATCTTTTAAAGAAAAATTCTGAATGGAAAATCCTTGATATAGGTTGCGGTTATAATGCTCATAAAGATGCATCTGTAATTTGTGATGTTCAAGATTTATCAAATTTTTATAAAGATAAAGAATTTATAAAATTAAATGATAAAACTTTACCTTTTAAAGACAAAGAGTTTGATTTTGTAATTGCCTCACATGTCATTGAGCATGTTGAAGATACAGATTTTTTTATTAATGAATTGGAAAGAGTATCATCCAAAGGTTATATTGAATTACCTACAATTCTTGAAGACAATTTAGTTTTTGAAAACAAAAAAGATCATTTATGGCATATGGAATTTGATGATAATGAAAATAAATTATTAATATCAAAAAAAATTCAGTATTTAGAACCTATAATTACTGTTTCATCTATTAAAAAAATGTCTAAATATTTTAGGCAAAGTTTGATTCTCGAATTATATTGGGAAAATTCTATAGAGTATAAGAAAATAGAAAAAAAATTTGATAGTTACGAAAAAATATCCAGATCTACTTTAGTAAGAAAATTTTTATCTAAATTATTTAGAAATATATTTAGATAAAATTATTTTTTAAAACCAATACCTTTATCTTCAAGAATTTTTTTTAGCTCACCATTTTCGTACATTTCTTTTACAATATCACAACCACCAACAAATTCTTTTTTTATATATAATTGTGGTATAGTAGGCCAGTCACTAAAAACTTTAACACCTTCTCTAATATTTTGATTTTCTAAAACATCTATACCTTGAAATTTTACATCGAGAATTTTTAAAATATTTGATACAGCCATTGAAAATCCACATTGAGGAGCTTCAGGGGTTCCTTTCATAAATAAACATACTTCGTTATTATCGATATGATTTTGAATTAAATTCTTTGTTTGATCATCCATTATTGTTCCTTTGTTTTAATTGCTAAAGCATGTAATTCGTTACCCATTTTACCTTTAAGAGAATTGTATACCATTTTATGTTGTTCAATTTTACTTTTACCTGAAAACTCAGATGATGTTATAGTTGCAGAATAATGATTTCCATCACCTGCTAAATCTTGTATTTCAACTTTTGCATCTGTTAAAGCTTCTTTAATTAAACTCTCAATTTCTTTTAAATTCATTGCCATTATTTATTCATATAACTTTTTAACCAACTTGTATTAGAAGTTTTTAATTCGTCAATTGTAACTTTTGTCCTTTCATCAATAAACAGTTGATCTTTGTTAATTATTCCTAGTTCATCATAATAAACTGCATTTTTATTTAATATATCAGTAACTTTTTTAAAATCATTTTTAGAAATTTCTATAATATATCTGCCTTGGTCCTCAGCAAAAAAATATTCTATTTCATTTATTAAATATTTAGGTTTTTTTAGATTTATACCTTTGTTTCCTTTAATACACATTTTACTTATAGCAGTAATTAAGCCACCTAAAGAAACATCATGTGCACTTTTAATGAAATCACATTCAATTAATTTTAATAATGTTTCTCCATTATTTTTTTCGTTAAAAAGATTTATCTCAGGGGGTGGACCATTTTTTTCATCTAAAATATTTCTGGCGAATAAACTTTGGTCTAAATGTCCTTCAGTCTTACCAATAGTTAACACGATGTTGTCTACTTCTTTAAAACCCATTGTGATCATTTTTTTATAATCTTTAATTAAACCAACACCCCCAATTGATGGAGTAGGTTTTATACCTTCTTCTTTGGTTTGATTGTAAAAAGATACGTTTCCTGAAACTATAGGAAATTTTAAATAATCAGCTGCTTCCCCAATGCCTTGAACACACTCTACAAACTCTCCCATATTCTCTTCATTTTCTGGACTACCAAAATTTAGACAATTTGTAATTGCTATTGGTTTGGCACCAACTGAAATAAGATTCCTAAAACTTTCACAAACTACTTGCTTGCCTCCTGTTAAAGGATGAGCCCAACAATAAACTGCAGAGGAATCTACAGAAGCTGCAACTGCTTTATTAGTTCCGTGAACTCTTACTACACCTGAATCCCCACCTGGTTTTTGGATAGTATCGCCCATGACTGTATGATCGTATTGTTGCCAGATCCATTCTTTACTGCACACATTTGGGTTAGATAAAATCTTTTTTAAAACATCAATTATCTTTAAATTATTGAGATCTTCTTTTTTAATTTTATTTTTTTTGGGTAGTTTTGCTTTTTTCCATTTACGGTCATACATAGGGGAGTTTTCAACTAAAGTATTTACTGGAATATCTGCAACTTGCTTATCATCAAAATAAAGTTCTATCTTTTTAGACTTAGTAGTTTTACCAATTATAGCAAAATCTAAGTTCCATTTATCAAATATCTTTTTGGCCAAATCTTCCTTACCATTTTCTAAAATAATCAACATCCGCTCTTGACTTTCAGAAAGCATAATTTCATAAGGAGTCATTTTTGTTTCTCTACATGGAACTTTGTTTAAATTGATTTCTATTCCTAGATTTCCCTTAGAGGCCATTTCAATACTAGAGGAGGTTAATCCTGCAGCACCCATATCTTGAATAGCTATAATTGAATCTCCTGCCATAAGCTCTAAACAAGCTTCAAGAAGTAATTTTTCAGTAAAAGGATCACCAACTTGAACTGTGGGTTTTTTTTCTTCAATTTTTTCATCAAAACTAGCTGATGCCATGCTTGCACCATGAATTCCATCACGACCAGTTTTTGAACCAACATAAATTACTGGTTTGTTTAATCCCGCTGCTTTCGAATAAAAAATCTTATCTTTTTTAACAAGACCTAAAGTCATCGCGTTTACTAAAATATTACCATTATAGGAACTATCAAAATTAGTTTGGCCAGCAATCGTTGGAACACCCATACAGTTACCGTATCCTCCGATACCGTGAACTACACCTCTAAGTAAATTTTTTGTTTTTCTGTGTTGAGGAGATCCGAAATGAATAGAATTAAGATTTGCAATTGGTCTTGCTCCCATAGTAAATACATCTCTCATAATTCCACCAACTCCTGTAGCAGCTCCTTGATAAGGTTCAATAAAAGAAGGGTGATTATGACTCTCAATTTTAAAAACAATTGCATCATTATCACCAATATCGACTACACCAGCGTTTTCCCCTGGACCTTGAATAACTTGTTTTCCCTTTGTTGGAAGTTTTTTTAAATGAAGTCTAGATGATTTATAAGAACAGTGTTCATTCCACATTGCAGAAAAAATACCAAGTTCTGTGATATTTGGTGTTCTTTTAAGAAGATTACATATTTTAGCATACTCATCTTTTTTAAGACCGTGGTCTATAGCTATTTGTTCATTTACTATCATTTAAGGTTGTTAATTAAATTTTTAAAAAAAAGCGAGCCATCTTCCCCTGAAAGAGAAGTATCAATCATTCTTTCGGGATGAGGCATCATTCCTAAAACATTTTTTTCTTTATTAAATATACCTGCAATATTTTTTATAGAACCATTAGGATTAAATCTATCTTCCATTTTACCATCTTTATCACAGTAATTAATTGCAACTTGTTCATTGTCTTCAATTTCTTTTAATTGATCATTTGTACAAAAATAATTTCCTTCATTATGTGCAATATGAAATTCTAAAACATTATTATCTAAATTTTTAAAATAAGTATTTTTTTTATTATTAATTTTCACAAAAACATTTTTACAAATAAATTCTAAATATTTGTTTCTTAATAAAACACCTGGAACTAAACCGGTTTCAACTAAAATTTGAAAACCATTACAAATTCCCATTACTAGTCCACCAGAGTTTGCAAAATTAATCACAGATTTCATTATTTTTGATTTAGAAGCCATGCTTCCACATCTTAAATAATCCCCATAAGAAAAACCACCTGGAAGTACTATTAAATCACTTTTAGGAAGTTCTAAATCATCGTGCCAAACCATCTTATTTTTAAAACCAAATTTTTTAAGAGCTACATCCATGTCTCTATCACAATTAGATCCTGGAAATGTAATTACTGATGATTTCATTAATTATTATGTATCAATAATCTTATAATTTTCGATGACAAGATTAGCCAAAAGTTTTTTACACATTTCTTCAACTTTATCTTTAGCTTTTTTAATATCACTTTCTTTAGTATCTATTTCAAAATACTTTCCTTGCCTTATTTCAGTAATATTATTAAAACCCATTCCATCTAATGTTTGATGAATAACTTTACCTTGTGGATCCAAAACATCTTTTTTGAGGGTTATAATTACAGAAATTTTCATTATTTTTTTCTTCTAATAGAAGATAATTTTGTAACGTTTACAGCCGAAACATTTGATTGTTCATGAAGAATTCCAAGTCTTTTAGCCACTTCTGTATAAGCTGGGATTAAATCTCCTAAATCTTTTCTAAATCGGTCTTTATCAAGTTTTTTATCAGTAACACTATCCCAAAGTCTACATGTATCAGGACTAATTTCATCAGCCAATATAATTTCGTTTTTTGAGTTAATTTTAATTCTTCCGAATTCTAATTTAAAATCAATTAATTTAATTCCAACACCTCTAAACATGCCAATCATGAAATCATTAATTCTTAAAATAATTTTTTTAACTTTATCTATTTCCTTTTTTGATGCCCAATCAAAAGCTATAATATGCTCTTCTGCTACTAAAGGGTCTCCCAATTTGTCATCCTTTAAACAGTATTCAATTAAAGGTTCTTTTAAAACTGTACCATCCTCAATACCTAATCTTTTTGTAATAGAACCAGTTGCAACATTCCTAACAATAAATTCTATAGGAATAATTTCTACTAACTTTATAATTTGTTCTCTCATATTGAGTCTTTTTACCAAGTGATTTTTAATTCCAATTTGTGAAAGATTTGAGAGTATATGTTCAGAAATTCTATTATTTAAAACACCTTTACCCTCTATTGTAGTTTTTTTTTGATTATTAAAAGCAGTAGCATCATCTTTAAAATATTGGATAACTAAATTTTTATCATTTGTAGCATAAAGAATTTTAGCTTTTCCCTCGTATAATTTTTTACCTTTTTTCATTATTTAAAAACTCTTCTAAAAATTAAATTTACATTTTTAAAGTGCTTAGAATAACTAAATATAGACTTTAATTTTTTTTGATTAATTTTATTCATGATGAATTTATCTGTTGAAATGACATCTAATAAATTCAAATTTTCTGCAAAACATTTTTTTGAATATTTTTGGACCATTTTATATGATTGTTCTCTACTTAAACCAGATTTAGTCAACTCCAACATTAATTCTTGAGAAAAAATTAAACCTTTAGTTAAATTCAAATTTTCTAACATCTTTTTTGGATAAACAATCATGTTATTTAAAATATTAGTTAATCTGACTAAAGCAAAGTCAATTGTAATGTTTGCATCAGGGCCAATATTTCTTTCCACACTAGAATGAGAGATATCTCTTTCATGCCATAAAGCAATATTTTCTAATGCCGGCAAAACTGCACTTCTAACCATTCTCGAAAGTCCTGTTAAGTTCTCACTCAAGATTGGATTTTTTTTATGAGGCATAGCTGATGAACCTTTTTGATTTTTTGAAAAATATTCTTGCAATTCATAAACTTCGGTTCTTTGCAAATGTCTTATTTCAACTGAAATTCTTTCAATAGATCCAGCAATAATTCCCAAAACTGAAAAATAAAATGCATGTCGGTCTCTTGGAATTACTTGTGTAGAAATTGGTTCAATCTTTAAACCTAGTTTTTTAGCTACATGTTGCTCAACTTTTGGATTAATATTTGCAAAAGTTCCAACTGCTCCTGAAATAGCACAAGTAGAAACCTCATTTATAGCATCAATTAATCTTTTTCTATTTCTTTTAAACTCTTCGTAAAAAGATGCCAATTTTAGTCCAAAAGTAATAGGCTCAGCATGTATACCGTGACTTCGACCCATACAAGGTGTAAATTTATATTTTTTAGCTTGTTTTTTTAAAACTTTTAAAATCCCATCAATATCTTTAAGGATTATTTTACCTGATTGGACCATTTGAATATTAAAACTAGTATCCAATACATCTGATGAGGTCATTCCTTGGTGCAAGTATCTAGCTTTAATTCCCGCTTTTTCTGTTACTGAAGTTAAAAATGCTATTACATCGTGTTTGACTTGATTTTCTATTTGATGAATTCTTTTAACATTTATTCTAGCTTTTTTTCTTACAACTGCGGAAACTCCCTTGGGTATTTGTCCAAGCTTTTCCATTGCTTGTGCAGCAGCCACTTCGACATCTAGCCAAATTTTATATTTATTTTCCTCAGACCATATGTCAGCAAGTTCTTTTCGAGAATATCTTTTAATCATTAATTAAAGTATGGGGGCTTTGAATAACCTTTAACAGATTCTGTAAAGATTTCATAACCATTTTCAGTGATACCGATCGTATGTTCAAATTGTGCTGATAAAGATTTGTCTTTTGTAACTGCAGTCCAACCATCATTTAACATCTTTGTATCATATTTACCTGCATTGATCATTGGTTCTATTGTAAAAGTCATACCAGGTCTCAAATCCATTCCAGTATTTTTTTTACCATAATGTAAAATATTTGGAGGTTCATGAAAAGTTGTGCTAATTCCATGACCACAAAAATCTCTTACAACAGAAAATCCTTTATCCTCTACAAAAGTTTGAATTTCATAACCTATATCTCCCAATTTGATCCCAGGTTTAAGAATCTTAATTGCTCTTATCATTGATTCATAAGTAGCATCAATTAGATTATTTAATTTGACTGAAGTATTACCGATACAAAACATTCTACTAGTATCACCATAATGTTCATTAACAATAGCCGTAACATCTATATTAACTGCATCTCCATCTTTTAAAATTCTATCTGAAGGAATACCATGACATACAACATGGTTGATAGATGTGCATAAAGATTTTGTATATCCCCTATAATAAAGTGGGGCGGAATATCCACCATGATCTCTAATAAACTCATAACCCAATTTATCTATATGATCCGTAGAAATACCTTCTTCAATGTTATCTGTTAACATATCTAAAGTTTGAGCAGCTAACTTTCCAGCTATTCTCATTTTTTCAAACTTTTCTTTATAATCAGTCATTTATAATCTTTAGTTTTTTATCAATATAAATTTTCTTTGAACTTATATCACATCTATAAGCTAAAAAGTTAACTCCTGCTTTTTTAGCAATTAAATAATTTTTATAATATTCCTCATCAATATCTTTAGCTATTCTAAAATATTTCATATTTTGAATTTGAACTAAGAATAATAAGTAACTTTTATACCCTTTTTTTATGGCATCAATAAGAGTAAGTAAATGTTTTGAACCTCGCAAAGTTATTGCATCAGGAAATTCGGCAGTATTATTATCCCTAAAAAGAGTAACATTTTTAACTTCAACAAAGCTTTTAACCTTATTTTTCTCAATTAAAAAATCAAATCTAGTATCCTTATTAAAAAATACCTCAGATCTAATGGAATCATTATTTTTAAGTTCTCTTATAAGATTATTTTCAAAAGCATGTTGTGCTATCCTATTTGCAAAGTGAGTATTTACTCCTACTAAATTTTTTTTACTTTTTATAATTTCAAGACCATATTTTAACTTTCGTTTAGGATCGTTATTTGGAAGCAAATATACGTCATTTCCTTCATCTAGCAATCCCATCATCGATCCTGTATTTGGACAATGAGCGGTAACAATTTCTTTATTAAGCTTAACGTCTGCAAAAAAACGTTTATAACGTTTGACAAGTTTGCCTTTTATTAAAGACTTGGTAAATTCCATGACTAAATTATACATTTAAAATGATAAAAAACACAAAAGTTAATGCCGCAATATTAATCATAGGTAATGAAATTTTATCTGGAAGAACAAAGGATACTAATACTTCAACATTAGCTACATGGCTTAATTCAATCGGAGTAAAAGTTGAAGAAGTAAGAATAGTTCCTGATGTTGAAAAAATGATAATAGATACTTTAAATGTTTTAAGAAAAAATTATGATTATGTTTTCACCTCAGGTGGCATAGGTCCTACACATGATGACATAACAGCAGAGAGTGTTTCAAAAACATTTGGATTAAAATATGAAATACACAAGGAGGCATTTAAAATTTTAGAAGCATATTATAAACCTGGTGAATTTAATGAAGGAAGACAAAAAATGGTAATGATGCCAGAAAACGCTGAACTAATTTTAAATCCAACTAGTGGAGCTCCAGGTTTTAGTATAGAAAATGTTTTTTGTCTACCTGGCGTACCATCGATATTAAAGTCTATGTTAGGTGGATTAAAAAATAAGATTGTAGGAGGGGAACCTATCTTGAGTCAAACGATAAGCTTAAGAACAGTTGAAAGTGAAATTGCTAATTCACTGACCAAAGTTCAAGATAATAATAAGGATGTTGAAATAGGAAGCTATCCATTTTTCCACGCTGGTAAGTTAGGAGTTTCAATTGTTTTGCGTTCAGAAAATCAATCTAAAATTGATGAATGTAATTTACAAATACTAAAATTTGTAAGTGAAAAAAAAATAGAAATTGTAGATCGCTAGATGCTTTATTTTGCATATGGTAGTAATTTAAATCATTTTCAAATGAAAAGAAGATGCAAAGATAGTATTTTTTTAAAAAGAATTAATTTAAAAAATTTTAAGCTTACTTTTAGAAGTAAATATAGGGCTGCAGATATAGAGCCAAAAAAAAATTCAATTGTACCAGGAGGGTTATTTGAAATTTCTAAAAGCGATGAAAAAAAATTAGATATTTATGAAGAATATCCCACTTTATATAAAAAGCATTATTTTTATTATTATCGAAAAAAAGTAATGACTTATACAATGTTAAAAAAAACAAAATTTAGATCTCCAACTGAACGTTATTTAAATACCATTATACAAGGATATAAGGATTGTCTTATTGATAAAAAATTTCTTAAAAAAGCTTTAAAGTAAAAACAAATGGTAAAATTTCCAAAAGAATTTAAACCAATATTTGTTGATAACGAAGATTTGATAAGACTGGGGTCAATTGACGACGGTGGATATGTGGTACCAATTGAAACCGTAAAGTCCTCAGATACGCTAATATCTTTTGGAATAAGTGATAATTGGGATTTTGAAAAAGATTTTTTTAAAAAATCTTCAGCAAATATTTTTGCTTATGACTATTCTATAGATAATAATTTTTGGTTATTAAAATTTAAAAATGATTTGATTAAATTTTTACAACTTAAGATATTTAAGCCTAAAAAACTCTACAAAATGTTTCAATATGTTGATTTTTTACTTTTTTTTAGGATGAACAAAAAAAACAGATTTTTTTTAAAAAAAATTGGTAAAGGAAAAAACTGTATAAGTTTAACTGAAATTATTCAAAATTTTTTCAATAATAATAAGAAATTATTTTTGAAGGTAGATATTGAAGGATTTGAATATGAAATTTTAGAAGATATCATCTTATATAAAGACAAGTTTCAAGGAATTGTAATTGAATTTCATAATTTAACGAAAAATTTTAATAAAATTATTGAATTTATAAATAAAATTAGTTCTAGCTTACATCTGGTTCATATACATGCTAACAATTATTCAGTGAAAGAGATTGATAAATTTCCTGAAGTAATTGAATTAACTTTTTCAAAAAAAACAATTCATACCAATGATAAATCTAATGATAAAGATTATCCTTTAAAAAATCTTGATCATCCTAATTCAAAAAGATCACCCGATATTAAAATATCATTTGATATTTGATTTTAAATACCTAATCTTTTAAAAACATAATCTTCTTTATGTAACTTTTTGATAAACTTATATCTTTTTTTTTTCATAAATTTATCTAGTTTTTTAAAATTATAGCTTTCAATACACAAATAATTGATTTTTGTTTTTGAAAAATCTATTCCATTAAGAAGCTCTATCTCAGAGCCCTCAACATCAATAATAGCTAAATCGATTTTTTTTATTTTATTTTTTTTAAAAATATTTTTTAAAATTTCAACTTTACATTTATAGCTTTTAAAATTTCCAGATTGGGTCTCTTTAGCCAACACTTCAATACGTTTAGCTGGATAATTATTAAAATACAATTTATTATCATCATCTACGATATACGACATTTGATTTAAGTTTTTTAAAAATATCTTTTTTTTAAGAAATTTTTTACTTAAACATATAAAATTCAGACAAAGATTTTTTGGTCTATTTTTTTTTAAATATTTAAAATGTATTGGATTGGGTTCGATTAGAATTCCATTCCAATTAAGTTCTTTTTCAAATCTCAAAGACACAGACTCTGAAATTCCATTATATGCACCTATTTCTAAATAGACACCCTTTTTTTTTGCATTTATCAGATTAATTAATTTTTCATCAATTGAGCCTCTGCAAGAATATTTATTTGTTATTTTAAATTTAATAAGTTGATAATAAGAAATAATCTCAATCCAAAAGTAATAAGGAATAAATTTTTTGAATATATTTATTAATTTATACATATAATTAAACAAGTACTAGACCAGTAACTTACGAGTTAAAATAAAAAATTTTTTATATTTATCTTGACGAATTATAAATATTATCATAATTACCCATAAAATTCGTTAATATCCTCGATGTAAAATCATATAAAAAAGGGACTTAAGATATTTATTTATTACTTAACCAAATTGTTTCAAAGGGTTTTAATATTAAAAGTTTATTTCTTATTTCTATTTTAGGTCCAATTAGATTTTTCCAATTATGGTAAATTCTATTAAGTTTGGCTTTTTGAAATTTTGATGACAAATTTGTAATACAAATTATAGTTTGTTTTTTTTTGATACTTATTCTTTTGAAAGAAAAAATTTTTGAGCCAAGGTTTACATTTTGTCTTAATGCATTTGGATGAAATGCTTTTTGTTTTCTTTTGACACTAAGTAAACTTGAAATTTTCTGATAAAATATGCTTTGTTTGGAATTTTTATTATCAAGTTTTTTTGAAATATTTTTATAATTCCATTTATACCTATTAACGTCTCTATTATTTCCAGTTATTATATATTTAGCTTCATCATTAGATTTTCCAAACAAAGAATTAAAATATACAGCAGGGATTCCTTCAAAAGAAATCATAATTGAATGTGCAGAAATATATCTTTCTAAAAAAAATTTTCCTTTTGGATCATAATCTGATTTTTTAAGTGCATCAAAAACAGTTATATTTGCTTCATATACTTTTTTTGATTTATCTTTAACTTTTCTATAAGAAAATTTTGATCCATTTTTTTTTAGTCTTTTAAGAAAATTATTTAATATTTTTTTGTTAAATATTCCCTCTGTAGGTCTAATTCCAATTCCATCATGAGACGATATGAAGTTTAAATAGCAATTTCCTTTTTTTGTAATTGGAAGTTTTCTACTCCATTGATTTAGATAAGAACTATTTTCAAATAAAAAAGCATGAATTAGCAATGGAGGAAGGGAAAAATTATAAATCCATTGAGCCTCATCACTTTTACCAAAATAACTTAAATTTTCTTTTTCGGGTAAATTCGTTTCTGTAACAATTATAGTTCCTACATTCAAATTACTGCAAATTATTCTTAAAAGTTTAATTATTTCATGTGTTTGTTTTAAATTTATGCATTTTGTACCACTCTCTTTCCAAAGATATGCTATAGCATCCAACCTAAAAACAGTTACCCCATGATTAATAAGATTAATCATAATTTTTATAAATCTTAATAATACGGATGGATTTTTGAAATTTAAATCTAATTGATCTGCACTAAAAGTTCTCCAAAGGTATTCTTTTTTATTAAAAATATTTATTCTTTTTAATAATCTATGATCTCTTGGTCTTATTACTTTTGAAGTATCAAATTTAGAATCTACTTTTAAAAAATAATCTTTACCTGGTTTTTTATTTTTTAAAAAATTTCTAAACCATAAACCTCTTGCTGATGAATGATTAATTACTACATCAGCCATAATATTGTTTGATTTTGAGATCTTTTTTATATCAGACCAATTACCAAGTTTGTTTTCAATTTTATAGTGATCTTTTACAGCAAAACCACTATCACTGCTTGAGGGATAAAAAGGTAAAAAGTGAATTGTATTAAAATATTTCTTTAATTTTTTTTGAAAAAAATTTTGAAATACTTTGATAGAACTTTTTTTGTTTGAATATACACTGTCTCCATAACAAATTATTAATGAAGTTTCCTCTGAAATATTCTTTTTCTTTTTTGGATTGTTTTGATTAAATTTTTTGATTATATGAACTATTTCGTTTTCAAAATTATCAATATCTTTTTTAGATGAATATAATTTGAAAATATTATTTAGTTTTAATCTTATTTTTTTCTGATCTTTTTGAGTTAACATTAATAATATTTTTTATTATCATCATTAACTACTTTTTCAAGTCTTCCTAGAAAATTTGGTATAGCACTTTTAACTCTACTCCATGTTGGTATAAATGGGGTATCCATAGGATTAAGAATAAATGCCTCCCCAGCTTTCATTATGTTCATTGCAAATAACTCAACTGCTTTTTCTTCGTTATGAGAATCAAACTTTAAACCATTCATAACAGCATCGCTTCTATATATATCAATTAAATCTAATGCAGATCTATAATAAGTTGCTTTTAACGATCTAAACTTTTCTCTACTAAAAGTATTACCCTGAGTTGCTAATTTTTTTATAAAAGTTTTGATAATATCAATAGACATTCTCGATAGTCCTTTAGTTTCAT
Source organism: uncultured Pelagibacteraceae bacterium (assembly GCA_902578525.1). Lineage (GTDB taxonomy): Bacteria > Pseudomonadota > Alphaproteobacteria > Pelagibacterales > Pelagibacteraceae > Pelagibacter. Next base: position 39,832 of record CACHDJ010000006.1, read on the forward strand.
CTTCAATTGATAGTACTTGGTGTTTGTGATCATAAGTATCTGCTAAATCCACTTGGCAGATATTCTGAGGAGAAAAACTTCGTTGCATTTCAGATAGAATTCCAACTTCAATTCCCCAGTCAGAAGATATTCTTAATTCAGGTAAAACATTTCGCCTAAACGAAAACTCACCTGCAAGAGGATATTTAAATGATTTCATGAAGTCTAAATAATCACTTTTGCCAATAGTTTTTTCTAATGCAGTTAGTAATGGAAAAACTAGTAACCTGGCAACTCTTCCATTCATTTTTTCATTTGCAACTCTTGGATAATATCCTTTACAGAATTCGAAGTTGAATAGGGGATTTACGACTGGATAGAAGAGTTTGGCAAGCATTCTTCTATCATAGGTTTTTATATCACAATCATGTAAAGCAACTGAACGAGCACTATCTCTTGCTATACACATACCTATGCAATACCAAACATTCCGACCCTTACCCAGTTCACTTGGTGCAAGGTTGTTTTTTTTTAATTCTTGATCAAGTTTTTTTAAACTTGGTCCATCATTCCAAAGAATCGAAAAGGGTGATTTTAATTTTTTAAAAAATTTCCAAGCTTTTTTAGCTTGGATTTCGTTAGCTTTATCTAATCCAATAATTATATGATCTAAATATTTTGTTTTACTTATCTCTTCTACTATTTTTGGTAACGCCTTACCTTCTAATTCCGAATAAAGACATGGTAAAATTAATTCCATTTTTCTTTGTTTTGAAAATTTTGATAATTCATTTTCTATGACTGACGTAGACTTAGTGCCAAAGTCATGTAAAGTTGAGATTACACCGTTTTGTGAAAAATCACTCATGGCGGACTTTTAGTCCTTATATCTGATTTTAACTAGTGCCGTTTTAATCACATCAGCCCAGCCCTCAGGTGATGGCTTGTTTGAAACTATTAAATTATCTAGGTTTATTAGATCTTGTTTAAATTGATCATTGAACACCAAACATGCAATATCTGCATTTTTTAACATATCCAAATCATTATAGTTATCTCCAACAGCAATCGTTTTTATTTTTTTTTTATCTTTTTTTAAAAATCTAAGAAAAATTTGCATTGATTTAGCTTTATTAACATTATCACAGAGATTAACTACTCTGCCTCCATCTTGTAATGTTAATCCTAAAATTTTTAAGATTTTGTTTAATTCAATTTTTTCATTTTTAGTACCCTCAAAAATAAAAGGAATTGTAAATTTTCTGTCTAATGCAAAGTCAAGATTATCTTTTGATAAACCCAAAATGTTAGATTGAATATTTTTATCCATTAAATATATCCATTTACATTTTATGATTAAATTTTTTGGTACCTCGTTGTTAAAAATTTTTAACAACTCATTCTTGTCTCTACTAAGTATTAATTTTTGTGGTAAATCTTTTTTGAGTAAGTTTAATCCGTTGATTACAGACCCATTCTCAGATATAAAAGGAAGTTTTGAGCCCAGTTGTTTTAAAAATTCTTCAGTTTCTCTTTCAGTTTTACTAGTGTTTGGAATTATAATTATCCCATCATCAATAAGATTTTTTAAATAATCTTTTATTTCATCAAATTCAAAATTATCTCTGTGTAGTAATGAGCCATCTAAATCAGTAAAAATAATTAATGAAAATTTTTTACTCAAAGATATCTATCTTATTCTATTGTTATTTTTATCAAAAAATAAAACCTTATCTTTTGAAAAAGATATGGTGAGTGATTGCTCGTTAATATTTTCTGACGACTTAATTATAATTTGGTTTTCTAGTAATTTTGTATAAATAATTTTTTCAAAACCTAAATTTTCTATAAGATCAATTTTAACCTCTACTTGAATTTCTTGATCATTTTTTATACTTATATCTTCAGGTCTAATACCTAGATAAATTTCATCATTAAATTCAAAATTTTTAAAAGTTATTTTACTATTGAACAATTCTAATGTGTTAGAATTGAAAATTTGTTCTTTATTAATCTTAATAATGTTCATCTTTGGTGACCCTATAAATTCTGCAACAAAAATATTATTAGGGTCTGAATAAATTTCATTAGGTGTTCCATACTGTTCGATATTTCCGTTATTAAGAACTACGATTCTATCAGCTAACGTCATTGCCTCTATTTGATCGTGAGTAACATAAATTATATTTGATTTTAGTTTTTTATGTAATTTAGATATTTCAACTCTCATTTCAGATCTTAAAGCTGCATCTAGATTTGATAATGGTTCATCAAATAAAAAAACTTTTGGATTTCTTGTGATTGCTCTACCAATTGCAACCCTTTGTCTTTGTCCACCCGAAAGTTGTTTAGGTTTTCTATTAAGTAAATCCTCAATTTGAAGTATGGCAGCAGCACTATTGACTTTTTGAGCAATTTCGCTTTTTGGAATTTTTTCCATCTTTAAGCCAAAGGACAAATTTTCAAAAACATTCATGTGTGGATATAAAGCATAGGACTGAAACACCATTGCAATTTCACGTTTGGAAGGAAGAATATTATTTATTAATTTCTGATCTAAAAAAATTTCTCCCTGATCAACATTTTCTAGTCCGGATATCATTCTTAATAAAGTAGATTTTCCACAACCTGAAGGACCTACTAAAACAATAAATTCTCCATTTTCTATATCGATATTGAAATTATTTATAATTTTATTATCACCAAAAGATTTTTCGAGATTTTTTATTACAATTTTTGACATTATAAAATTTTAAAGGATTTTAGATACCCATTATGTAATACTATAACATTAATCGTTGTCAAAAATTTATTACACTGCTAGATTTATGGCAATAAAAAAAAGGGGGGTCATATGATTAAAAAAATCATAATCAATATATCTGTGTTAGTATTTTTAATTTCTAATACTAGTTTTGCAGATATAAAATTTTGGACTACAGAAGTCCAACCAGCAAGAATGGCAAAACAAGAGGAAATGGCAAAAGCTTTTGAAGCAAAAACAGGTATCGGAGTTGAGGTCATACCAATTGAAGAAAAAGATCTTGGAACAAGAGCTACTGCGGCAGCAGCAGCGGGAGATCTACCAGATGTGATTTATCACACTCTACAATATGTTTTACCATGGGCTGAAGCAGGCATATTAGATGTTGACGCAAATAATGCCGTAGTAAAATCGTTAGGAAAAAAAACATTTGCACCTGGAGCATTGAACATGGCTAAGAAAGGTTCAAAAATTGCAGCTGTTCCTGTTGATGGATGGACACAAATGGTCGTTTATAGAAAAGATCTATTTGAAAAAGCTGGTTTAGAACCACCAACTACATATGCAAACATAGTTAAAGCAGTTAATACACTATCAAGTAGTGATATGTTTGGTTTTGTAGCAGCTACTAAAACAGATGAAAATTTTATGAGCCAAGTACTTGAACACGTACTTTTAGCTAATGGAGTTAATTTCGTTAAAAAGGGTGGAACTAAAAAGCAAGGTAAAGCTTTAAAAAATTCTTTAGAATTTTACAAAGTAATTGCTAAAGCAAGTCCTCCAGGAGAATTATTCTGGAAACAATCTAGAGCTCTATACTTTGCTGGTAAGACACCAATGATTATTTGGTCTCCATTTATTATGGATGAGCTAGCAGGATTAAGAGACTCCGCTCCTCCAACTATAAATAGTGATCCAACATCCCCTGAGTTAGCTTCTAAAACTGGTTTCATTACTAATTTTAGTGGACCTAACAACAAGAAGGGTGCTGCTTGGGCTGATGTAAGATACTTTGGTATCACTGCGGATGCAGACACTGATGAAGCTAAAAAATTCATAGAGTATTCTATGAGTGAGGGTTATACAGCAACATTAGGAATAGCTCCGGAAGGAAAATTTCCAGTAAGAAGAGGAAACAAGAGTGATCCTAGTGCTTACACTAAAGCTTGGAGTAAATTACCAGTAGGTGTTGATAGAAAAGCACCTTTAACTGATCTTTATTCAGCAGATGTTATTGATAATATCGTTGCGGGTTTAGATACTGCAAACAGATGGGGTGTTAAAGAGGGCGAACTATCTCGAGCATCAAAAATCATTAATTCTCAATTCTTAAACAGAATCACTAGAGAATATATTGATGATCAAATCTCAGTTGATGAAGCAGTTAAGAAAATTAACGCTGAATTAGCTAAGTTTTAAATAATAAATTTATAAAGAGCGGATAATATTTTATTATCCGCTTTTTATTATGAGTGATTCATTATCAAAATTAGAAAAAAGAACTGCCTACACTTTAGTTTTACCAGCAGTCTTACTAGTATTTGCAATTGTATTATTTCCAATATTTGCAAATGTTTGGATAAGTTTTAAAGATATTGAATTAAAAGATATTAGAATTCCAGAACCCAGAGCTAAAAAAATTGTAAAATCAATTTCAGAAAAACAATCGGAATTAAAAATTGTTTATAAATTACGAAACAGCTCATTAATCCAAGAAATTAGAAATGTTCAGTTTCAAGATAAATTTCCAAAAGATATTTCACCAATCAATCTAGATCCAAGATGCAACTTTCAATCTAAAAAGGTGATTTGTAATTTTGGAAATTGGGAAGCAAAATATAGAGAAAATTTTGAGATAAATATAAAGCATAATAATGGAGAAAAAATTGATAAAAAAATAATTAAATCACAAAAACCAATTTTAAGTGGAAAAGCAGACAATCCACTACTAACTACAAATTTTACTTTAGAAAATTTTAAAAAAGTTTTTTATGAAAATAATTTTGTTGAATTGCTTTTAACTACATTTTATTTCACTTTTTTTGGCACTGTAGGAGCAATAATTTTTGGAATTTTAGCAGCTCAATTAGTTAATCAAAATATTCAAGGTCGAACTTATATGCGAGGTATTTTACTTTTTCCTTATGTGGGTCCTGTGGTTGCTTTAGCTTATACATGGACTTTATTACTAGATCCTAATAGCGGAACTTTAAACGCATTATTAGTTAATTTTAATATTATAGAGACCCCAATAAATTTATTAGGCCAAAAATATATAACAATGAGTATTTTAGGTTTTGAATTTAAATTAAGGCTGGCTTTAACTACAGTAATATTTTTTGAAATTTGGCGTTATTTTCCACTCGCTTTTCTTTTTATTTTAGCAAGATTACAAGCAATTCCACAAACTTTGTATGAAGCAGCTGATGTGGATGGTGCAAGCCCAATCCAAAAATTTATTCATATCACACTACCACAAATTACAGCAATCATCTCAATCTTATTTATGATTAGGTTTATTTGGAACTTTAATAAATTTGAGGATATCTTTTTATTAACGGGTGGAGCGTCAGGTACAAGAACGTTACCTATTAATGTTTATCAACAAGGCTTTGCGGTATCAGATATTGGGATGGGCTCTGCTGTTTCAATAGTAATTGTAATGTTACTTCTTAGTTTCATGGTTATTTATTTTAGATTAATTGGAAAGAGAGCAAATGAAGTTTAAATCTCTTTCAATATTTTTGATCATTTCGTCTTTTTTTCTCTCATGTATTTTGTCAATTTGGAAGATTATGTCTACCTTGCAGGGTTTAAGTTTTACTAATTTAAACATCACACCTGTTTTCATAATTGGTATCCTGTTATCATTAGTATTTGTTTTAATCGGTAATAAGTTAAGCCACTTAGTAAAGATTTTCTCATTATCATTGATATTTTCAATTTTATATTTTTATTTAAATGAAACATCACCATATTGGTATATTTTTGGAGTTTTCTTAATAACCTTATTTTTTACGAACAAACTCAAAAAGTATAGTATACAATCTTTGAAGGAAGATTTTATATCTGAAAAAATTATTTTTGATTTTATCACCTTATTTGGCATTGTTTTCTTTGCATTTGTAATTTTATTTCCATTTTACATTATGCTTGTTACAAGTTTTAAAACTCAGATAGCTTTATTAGTTAATCCTTTAGATTTTAGTCTAGATTTTACAAAAAGCTTAAGTGAGCTATTCAAGTCTTATTTTGTTATTTTTGAAACATATAATTTTGGAAGATATATCTTAATAAGCTCAGCTGTTTCAATCGGAACTGTTATTGTGACATTATTATTTGCAATCCCTGCAGCTTACGCAGTTGCTAGATTAAATTTCTTTGGAAAAAACTTTTTATCTACATCGATTTTAATTATTTATATGTTTCCAGCTATAGTATTAGTGATCCCTTTATATACTGTGTTTAGTCAACTCGGATTAAGAAACTCAATCTTTGGTCTATTAATTGTTTATACAGCTACAACCTTGCCAGTCGCTATCTATATGTTGCAAGGATATTTTAAAAGTATTCCTAAAGAAATTGAAGATGCTGGTATAATGGATGGTCAAAATTGGTTTGGTATAATTTTAAAAATTATCATTCCTTTAAGTTTACCAGCTATTGCATCCGTAGCTCTTTACGTTTTTATGATAGCATGGAATGAATTCCTTTTTTCTTTGATGTTTTTAGACAGCCCTAAATCTTTTACTTTATCAAGAGCTATTCAATATTTAAGTGGAGATGCCGAGACTCCTCGTCAATATTTAATGGCCGGATCAGTCATAGTAACTGTGCCAGTACTTTTAATTTTCATATATTTTGAAAAATATCTTGTGAGTGGTTTAACTGCTGGAAGTGTAAAAGAATAAAAATTTTTATCGAGTAAGAAGCAAAGTTTTCTTATCTTTTTTACTTTTTACTTCATTTTTTTGATCACAATATCTTTTAAAAGCATAAGCTGATACACCACCAATTAGTACAAATTTTAATATCTTTAATTTAATGAGTGTTTTAATCATGATTTAATATCAAACTTTTCTAATAAGAAGTTGATTACTAAATTGTAGAGAAATACAAAACAAAAAATATAGAATAAAAAAATTAACCCTTTAGAATTAAAGATGTACCCAGTTGAGGTTAAAAGCACGATAAATAGGCTAATTGATAAAGCAAGCTTTGATTGTGCTTTTTTTTTTAAGTGAGATTTGACAATATCTTTTTTCATTAGGTATAATGATAATTATTAAAGATATTTATTCATCATTAATTTTGTCCTACTTAGACTTTTCTATTATTTTTTATTGGACTATGTTAAGACAAGAATATAAAAAATAATGCAAAACCAAGACTTTTTCAGCAATGCCCTCGTGGTGAAATTGGTAGACACAAAGGACTTAAAATCCTTGCCGCTTGCGGAGTGCCAGTTCGAGTCTGGCCGAGGGCACCATAGTTAATGAGTAAAATTCATATTATTTCTGATAATAATAAAAAATCTATAAAGTTTAAAAGACTAATAAAGAATAAAATTAATAAATCTAAATTTATTTTTAATAATCTTATAATTGTAATTGGTGGAGATGGTTTTATGCTTCAAGCCTTAAAAAAAAATATTGATAATAATAAGTTTTTTTATGGAGTTAATTCTGGGAACTATGGTTTTTTGATGAATAAATTTTCATCAAAAAATATTTTAAAAAACATTTCTAAAGCAAAAATGATTTCTATTTCACCATTAGAAATGACTGTTAACTCTAAATCAAAACAGAAAAAAAAATTTTTAGCAATAAACGAGATATCTATATTAAGACAAAGTAGACAGGCAGCTTCTTTATCAATTAAATATGGATCAAAACAAATTATAAAAAAGTTGGTTTCAGATGGTGTTTTAGTTTCAACACCTGCTGGTAGCACAGCTTATAATCTATCTGTATATGGACCAATATTAAGCCTTAATTCAAAAAAATTATCTATTGCGCCTATAAGCCCCTTCAGACCTAGAAGATGGAAGGGAAAGATAGTTAACGATAAATCTTTAATAAGTATTAGAAATTTAAACCCCATTAAAAGACCCATAAGTGCAGTTGCAGATAATTATGAAGTAAGAAATGTAAAAAAAGTAAATGTAAGATCTCAAAAAAAAATATCTCTTAAACTTTTATATAATTCAAACAGCAGTCTTGAAAAAAAAATTAAATTAGAACAGATCAAAAAAGAAATTAGATAATTTTGATGTCAATTTTTAATAAAAAGCTATCACTTTTTTTTTTCTTTTTTTTATCTCTCATTTTTTCATTATATTTTGGTGAAGACTCAAGTGGTGGTGGACAGCACGATTATCTAGAGGCAGAAAAATTTATAGAGGCATTTAAGCAGGATTTTTTTTTTGGTATAAATTTTTTTTCAAATCCACATGCGTTACATTTACCTACTTTTTATATATTGATAGGAAATTTATCAAAAATTTTAGGAGATGATTCAATTAGATATCTTTATTTGATTATTTCATCTTTAATACCCTTAGTTTTGTATTCTGCATTAAAAAAAAAATTTATTAATGTAAATAATGA
>CACHDJ010000007.1 GCA_902578525.1 uncultured Pelagibacteraceae bacterium
AGATTTTCCAGCTTTTAGAGTCAATTGGCATCACAGACAATCTGCTTTGTTTAATAAGAGATAAATGGCTTAATTGCTTATTTTTTTTGATTATTTCAAGACTAACTGGATTATCAAATTTTTTTATATATTTAACAGTTACAGCAACAAAACGATCAGTTTTATCGGTTTTATCTGTGTATGCTTCTTTAATAACCTCAACTATTCCAACAATTTCTTTTCCAATATTTGAATGATAAAAGAAACATTGATCACCTTTTTTCATTGATTTTAAATTTTTTGCTGCCTGGTAATTTCTTACCCCATCCCAAGAAGCACCTTTTGCACCTGTTTTTTTTTGTTGATCAATAGACCAAACATCTGGTTCAGATTTAAGTAACCAGTATTTCATTATAATTGTACCCCCGCACCTTTTAGAAAAGCAGCATTCTCATCCAACGGCCATCTTGGTTTTGCAGGATAATCTAGAGTATTAAATTGATTAAGTTTAAATTTTTCTAAACCAACTATTGCAATCATAGCAGCATTATCTCCGCATAGTTTTATAGGAGGAAACACACTTTTATAATTTTGTTTATTACATAAATTTACTAGCATAGATCTGATATTTTTGTTTGCAGCCACACCTCCTGCAATTACAAATACTTTTTCTTTAGGTTTGCTTTGTTTTTCGAATTCTTTAAAAGCAATTTTAGTTTTTTTATATAAAATTTCTTCAACCGTTTTTTGAAATGATGCAGCAAGATCAAACTTTTCTTGTTCCGTTTTTATATCTTTAGATATTTTCAAGATTGCAGTTTTAAGTCCAGCAAAAGACAAGTTACATCCACCTTTATTAAATATAGGTTTTGGTAAATTAAATTTATTTGGATTGCCTTTTTTTGCTAGAACTTCAATTTGTGGTCCACCAGGAAATTCTATTCCTAAAAGTTTTGCAGTTTTATCAAAAGCCTCACCCAAAGCGTCATCAATAGTTGTTCCTAATCTTTTATATTTTCCAAGACCTTGAACATTTAAAAATTGTGAATGTCCCCCTGAAATTAATAAAAGTAAGTATGGATAATTTAAAGTTGAGTCAAGTTTTGGACTTAAAGCATGTCCTTCTAAATGATTAACAGCTATAAAAGGTTTATTTAACGATGAGGCCAAGGCTTTGCCAAAGCTTAAGCCAACTGACAAACATACTATTAAACCGGGACCAGCCGTAGAGGCAATAGCATCAATTTCTTCAATTTTTTTTCCACTATCATTAATTGCTTTTTGAACTATCCAATCAATTTTTTCTATGTGTGATCTAGCAGCTAGTTCTGGAACTACTCCACCAAATTCTTTGTGAACATCAATTTGGCTTGAAATAACATTTGATAAAATTATAGGCATTCCTTGCTCATTTTCGGTTATTAAGGATGCAGCTGTTTCGTCACAACTTGTCTCAATCCCGAGAATTAAAGGTTTTTTACTCATTCAAATAGTTTTTATTAATTGTACAATCTCAATACAAGTAAGAAATAAATTTATTTATGAATAAGAAAATTACAATTGGATCAAGAAGCAGTAAGTTAGCATTGATTTATGCACAAATTACCAAGGATAAAATTATTGAAAATACAAATTTAAAAGATCAAGATATTTTAATCAAAGGAATTACCACAAAGGGTGATCAAGTTCAGGATGTTAGGTTATCTGAGCTTGGAGGCAAGGGTTTATTTTCCTCAAATATTGAAAAAGAGCTTCAAGAAAAAAATATTGATATAGCAGTACATGCTTTAAAAGATTTACCTGTCTTAGAAACCAAAGGTTTGATTGTAGATACATTTTTAGAAAGAAATGATCCGAGAGAAATTTTAATTACGAATGATAAAAAAAGATTAAAAGAATTAAAATCAAATTCAATAATTGGAACTTCATCGTTCAGAAGAGAATTTCAAATTAAAAATATTAGAACAGACCTCAATTGCAAAATTATTCGAGGAAATGTTGACACAAGAATCAAAAAATTAAAAGATAGATTATATGATGCTATAATTTTGTCTTACACAGGAATTCAACTCTTAAAATTAAATGATCAGATTTCAGAGATATTTTCAGTCAAAGATATAATCCCAAGCGCAGGACAAGGAATTATATCTCTTCAATGTCGAGAAGAAGATAAGGAAATCGTCTCGTTATTGAAAAAAATAAATCATAATGAAACTTATCAAAGAGCAAAAGCTGAAAGAAATGTTTTAAAAGTTTTAGAAGGTGATTGTGAAACAGCCGTTGGTGCTCATGCAATAATAAAGGGTAACAAAATAACTTTAGAGGCAGAACTTTTTTCTTTAGATGGTACAAAAAGATTTTATGAGAAAAAATCCTCAGAGGTTGAAAATGCAAAAGAGCTAGGAAATGAAGTGGGGCAAATATTAAAAATTAAATCAAATAATTCTCATAAAAGATAAAATGCATATTTTATTGACTAGACCATTAGAAGATTGTTCCGAGATGATTTTAAAGTTTAAATCTTTAGGGCATCAGGTATCACATCTTCCATTATTAAAGATAGAAAAAGTAAATTATGAAGAGGTTAATTTTTCAGATTTCAAAGCGATTATTTTTACAAGTGCTAATGCTATTAAATTTTTAGATATTAAAAAAATTGATAAAAATTGTTTATCTTTTTGTGTGGGTAATGCTACTGAAAAAAAAGCAAGAAGTGTTGGATTTCAAAATGTTATTGCTGCTGAAGGAAATGTTGAAAATCTTAAAGAATTAATTTTACAAAATTTTAATAAAAAAAATGGAAAACTAATTTATGTAAGTGGTCAAACAATTTCTGTAAATCTCGATCAACAATTATTAAAAGAAGGGTATAACATAAAAAGAATTACAAATTATCAAACAAGTCATAATGAAATTTTTGATGAAAATTTTATTAATGCTCTTAAGAATAATATACCTGAAATTGTTTATGTTTATTCCCAAAATAGCGCTTCTAGCTTTTTGAAATTCATCAAACTAAATAAGCTAGAAACCCTGTTTAAGAATACTAATTTAATGTGTTTAGGCGAAAAAACCTCATCAATATTGAATGAAATTAAATGGAAAAAGATTTTTCTTTTTAACCCTGGAGAAGAGGAGTTTTTGTTATATAAAATTTAGTCATGGAAATAATAAATAATTTTTCAGAAATTTTTTTATCTGTATGGAATAAAGGAATTCTTGGAGTAGATATTTTTCAAATTTTAATAGGAATAGGGATATTTCTAATATTTTTAATATTTAGAGGTTTAATTAGTAAATTAATTATAAAAAAATTAGAGATAATATCAAAAAGAACAACTAATAAATTAGATGATACTTTTGTTAAGGCGCTGGAAGGACCAGCAAGATTTTTACCAATTGTTTTAGGTTTTTTTATAGCAAGTTATTATATGACATTTTCAAATGAAGGTCGAGAAGTAGCTGATACAATAAATAGAACTCTAATTACTATTTTAATATTTTGGGTTATTCATCAAATCATTGAGCCAATTTCTTATATTTTAAGTGGGTTAGATAAACTTTTAACAAGAGAATTAATTGGCTGGATTATAAAATCTCTAAAAATTTTAATATTTATTTTAGGACTTGCAGCAGTACTCGAATTATGGGGAATAAAGATAGGACCAATTATTGCTGGTCTTGGATTGTTTGGTGTTGCCGTTGCGTTAGGTGCTCAAGATTTGTTTAAAAATTTAATTTCAGGAATTTTGGTTCTTGTTGAAAAAAGATTTAAAATAGGTGATTGGATTTTAGTTGATGGAATAATAGAGGGTATAGTTGAAAAAATTGGATTTAGATCAACAACAATTAGAAAATTCGATAAATCATTAGCCATAATTCCAAATTTTCAGTTTGCAGAAAATGCGGTTGTTAATGTAAGTGAAACTTCCAATTGGTTAATAAGCTGGATCATCACTCTTCAATATGACACAACAGTTGATCAGTTAAAAACTATCCGAAATAAAATTGAAGATCATATAAATAAAAGCGAAGACTTTAACACAAGCATAGGTATTGCAGTAAGAGTGGATAAGTTTTCAGATAGTTCAATCGATATGTATGTTAGATGTTTTACAAAGTCTGGAAGCTGGAACGAATGGCTTTCAGTAAAAGAAAAATTAGCTATTGCAATTAAACAAATCGTAGAAAGTAATAATGCATCATTCGCATTTCCAAGTTCTTCAATTTATATTGAAAAAAAATGATAGCTATTTTTTATTTGGTTTTACAAATATTAAAACTTTATTCTTATGTTGTAATTGCAAACGTAATTGTAAGTTGGTTGGTAGCTTTTAATATTCTAAATACACAGAATAGATTTGTTTACTCTATTTTGGAGTTTAGTTATAGACTTACAGATCCAATATTGAATAAAATAAGACGTTTCTTACCAAACTTAGGATCATTAGATATATCACCTATTATTTTACTTCTATTGATTTGGTTTATAGAAATGTGTATGAAACTCTACATCGCGCCGATAATATTCTAATAAATTTATGATTTTGATTGATGGAAAAAAAATAGCCGCCGAATTAAGAGAGGAACTTAAAAAGGAAGTTTCAGAATTAAAAGCTAAATATAGTAAAGTCCCTGGCTTAACAGTAATTTTAATAGGAGATTTAACACCCAGCCAAATTTATGTTAAAAATAAAGAAAAATCTGCTAACGAAGTTGGATTAAAGTCCGATGTAATTAGATACCCAGATTCTGTAGAAGAAAAAGTGATATTGAATAAAATCCAAGAATTAAATAAAGATGAAACTGTATCAGGAATTTTAGTTCAATTACCACTTCCAAAGCATATTGATAAACAAAAAGTAATTGAAATGATTAATCCTCTGAAAGATGTTGATGGTTTTCATCCAATGAATGTTGGAAATCTTTCTTCAGGTTATGAAAGCTCAGTACCATGTACTCCACTAGGGTGTTATTTATTAATTAAGAAGATAGAGCCAAATTTAAATGGAAAAAAAGCAGTTATAGTCGGGAGGTCTAACCTTAATGGAAAGCCAATGGCTCAACTTCTTTTGAAAGAAAATTGCACTGTTACGATTACTCACTCAAGAACTAAAGATTTAAAAGCTGAATGTTTAGAAGCAGATATTATTGTTGCTGCTGTAGGCATTCCTGAACTTGTAAAAGGTGACTGGGTTAAAAAAGATACAATTGTAATTGATGTTGGAATTAATAAAACTGATAAAGGCATTGTAGGGGATGTAGATTTTGATCAAGTCTCTAAAAATGCAAAAGCATTAACTCCAGTTCCTGGTGGAGTTGGACCCATGACTATTGCTTGTTTGCTTAAAAATACTATCGACTGTTTCAAAAGATCGCAAATTTAATATTTAAATCAATAAGCTTTATTTGATAAGTTGGTGCATGAAAAAACCTAAATACCCTTATAGAATAGCTATTCTTATGGCTATACTTACTATTCCCCCTATTGGGGCAACGCAGTTAGGTTGGTACTTATTTGATCAACAAACAGGATTTGATTATGGTATGATTGTTGGAACATTCTCAGTAATATATGCAGCTTGGTTAATGTATGAAAAAAAATGGCGAGAGGAAGATGAAGACTAAATCATGGAAAAGATAATTTTTTTTGGATTAATAATTCCTATTTTAATTTTTGTTATTTATTTAGGGGGTAGGGCAATCATGACTGGATTTAGCGCTAAAAGTGCTAACAAATCTAATTTAGAAAATGAAACTAACGAAGAAACAGAAAATTCATTAAATGATTCTAAAAATTTAACTAGTGAATTAAATAAATTAAATGAACTCTTGAAAAGTGGAGTCTTAACACAAGAAGAATTTGAAAAAGCTAAAAAAAAAATTTTAGATAATTAACTTTTTTCCATCAACCATAGTTTATTACCTGCTAAAAAATAAATTTTTCCACTAATTGGATGAATTTGAATATCTCGTATTCTTCCTATTTTATTTTTAAAGATAATTGTTTCATCTACATTAGATAAATCATTAAAGTCTAATTTTCTTAAAGATTGATCTTTAAGCGAAGTTATCAAAGCATGACCATTCCACTCTTTAAACTCCTCTCCTTTATAAATTGTAATAGCGCTTGTTGCAATTGAGGGTACCCAGTATTGAATAGCTTTAGTAAAGCCAGGCTTCCATTTAGGACCAATTTCAGTGCCAGTATAATTTTTTCCACCCCAGCCTAAAATTTTCCAACCATAATTCTCTCCTTTTTTAACTTCACCAAACCAATCACCACCTCTAGCTCCATGATTACTTAAATAAATCTTTCCATCATATGGTGACAAAGCTAAACCTTGTGGGTTTCTAACTCCTATTTGGTAAATTTCAGGTAACCAAAGATTTTTACCTTCAAACTTAGGATTATCCCTAGGGATCTTGCCATCTTTATAAATTCTAATAATACTACCTGGATGTTTTGTCGGATCTTGAGCAATCATTCCTTGACCTCTTTCACCAGCCGATGCATACAGATAATCATCTTTAATAACTAATCTTGAACCAAAATGATAACCAGAGTCTATAGGCGGATTTGCTTGAAAAATATTTTTAAAATTTAATTCTTTTTCATTTAATTTAGCTTTTGCTATTGATGTGCTTGTTTTCCAATCACCTCTATTTTCTGAATATGATACCCAAATTTCATTATCTTGGTAAATAATATCTAATATTCCACCTTGTCCATATTCAAGAAAATTTAGATTATGTTTTATTTCAAAAAATTCTTTTGAAATAATATTTATAATTTTAATTTTACCTTTTTTTTCAGTAATTATTATTTCTTTATCATTAATAAAAGCAGATCCCCATGGATCATTGAGATCTATTATTTTCTTAAATTTATAATTTTCCGAATAACTTTTAGAAGAAAAAAAAATACTAAGAATTATTAATAAAAAGTATTTTTTCAATCTATGACAATTTTGATCTACCACCATCAACTGCAATAATTTGACCAGTTACCCAAGAGCTATCTTCAGTAATTAAAAATTTTGCAAGAGATGCAGAGTCTTTACCTTCACCTAATCTTTTTAATGGATGAGCTTTAGATATACCTTCGGCAATTGAGGTATTTTTTAACATAGGTTCGGCAATTTTTGATTTTGTTAAGCTAGGCGCAATACAGTTTACTCTTATGTTTGGCGCGAATTCGGCAGCTAATGATACTGTCAATCCTTCAACAGCAGCTTTTGCTGAAGCAATAATAGCATGATTTGTAAATCCTCTTTGGGCAGCAACTGTAGAAAATAATACAATAGAACCTTTATTTTTTTTTAAAGTTTCTTGATAGCCTTTGATAGCCTCAACTGCTGAATAAAGATTCAATTTCATACATTTGTTAAAATCTTGTTCATTAACCATTCTTAGTGGTTTTAAATCTATAGAGCCTACACAATAAGCAATACCTTTAATATCATTAATATCTGATTTCACTTTTTCAATAAAACTGTCTTCAAGAACATCTACGACAGTGAAAGTACATCCTAGCTTTTCTGCAATTGTATTAACTTCATTTTCATTTCTTGCTACTAAATGTATATCGTTTCCTGAATTTTTCAATTGTTCAGCTAAACTTGATCCTATAGATCCTGTCGCACCAAAAATAAGATATTTTTCTGACATAAAATTTTTAATTAGTTATATTTATTTATGAAATTATTTTTTATACTTGGTAATCAATTATTTCCATTAAAATACTTCGACCGCTTCAAAAAAGACCACCTGTTTTTTATGGCGGAAGACAATGGTTTATGCACCTATGAAAAACATCACAAGCAAAAAATCCTACTATTTTTATCTTCTATGCGATCTTATGCAGACAGTCTTAAAAAAAATAAATTCAAATTAGATTACTTAAAAATAGAGGATAAGGATTTTAAAGATGATTATTTAAAGAAATTAAAAAAGATAATTAATCAAAAAAAAATCACTGAAATTACTAGTTTTGAAATTGAAGATAAGTTTTTTGAAAAGAAAATTTCACAATTCTTAAAAAAAGGAAATATCAAATGGAACATTATTCAAACGCCAATGTTTTTGAATTCAAGAAATGAATTTAAAAACTATTTAAGGAAATCTAAGAAACCTTTTATGGCAACATTTTACAAAGAAGTTCGTAAAAAATCTGGAATATTAATTGGCGCTGATGGTAATCCAATTGGAGGTAAGTGGAGCTTTGATGAAGATAATAGAAATAAATTACCAAAAGATATTTCAATACCAAAGTTTCCTAAAGTTAATGAAACTAATCATACAAAAAAGTTAAAGCCTATTGTTGAAAAATTATTTAAAGATCATCCAGGTAGTACAGAAAACTTCTGGTTAGCAACAGAATTTGATGATGTGGTTAAACTCCTAAATTTTTTTATAAAAGAAAAATTAAATTTATTTGGTGATTATGAAGATGCAGTAGATCAGAAAGATAATATTTTATTCCATAGTGCTTTAAGTCCATATGTCAATTTAGGACTAATAACACCTGAATTTATTATTAAAAAAATCTTAGACTTTCATAAAAAAAATAAAATAAGAATGAATTCTCTAGAAGGTTATATTCGACAAGTAATTGGTTGGAGAGAATTTATGCGTGGAATATATCAAACTTACTCAGAGGAAATGGAAACAAGAAACTTTTTTAAACAAAATAGAAAAATGAAAAAATCTTGGTACGAGGGAACAACAGGTTTACCACCATTAGACTATGCCATTAAGAATGCATTAAACAATGGGTGGTCGCATCATATTGAAAGATTAATGATTTTATCTAATATCATGAACCTTTGTGAGATTAAACCAATCGCAGTTTACAAATGGTTTATGGAAATGTTTGTAGATTCATCTGATTGGGTAATGGTTCCCAATGTTTATGGTATGGGCTTATTCAGTGATGGTGGGATATTTGCAACTAAACCTTATATCTGTGGATCCGCTTATTTTATGAAAATGATGGATTTTAAAAAAGGAGATTGGTGTAATACAATGGATGGTCTTTATTGGAGATTTATAGATCGCAATAGAAAATTTTTTTTAACAAACCCTAGACTATCAATGATGGTAAGAATTTTTGATAAAATGAAAACGGATAGAAAAAAATTAATTTTATCTGAGGCCAATAAATTTATTAAACAAAATACAATTTAATGAGAAAAGAAAATTTACCATCTAAAACCTGCCCAGTTTGTAAAAGACTTTTTACTTGGAGAAAAAAATGGAAGTTAAATTGGGATAGAGTAAAATATTGTTCAAAGAAGTGTTCTAAGCTAAGTTAAACTTAGTGAATATAATAGTATTACAACACATTAAAATAGAAGATCCTGGTTACATCAAAGATTTAATGTTAGATGATGGATTTAAATTAACCACTATAGAGTTAGATGAAGGTGAAAAAATTCCAAACGATTTAACTAAATTTGATGGTATGTTTTGTATGGGTGGCCCAATGGATACGTTTATGGAAAAGGATTATCCTTGGTTGATAGAGGAAAAAAAAGCAATTAAAGAGTTTGTTATTAATTTAAAAAAACCTTATTTGGGTTTTTGTTTGGGTTGTCAGTTGTTAGGTGAGGTTATTGGTGGCAAAGTAGTTAAATCTCAACGAGCAGAAATAGGGATTATGGATATTAATTTTTCTAAAGAAAAAGATAATGATAATTTATTCTCTAAATTTCCAAATAAAATAAAAAGTTTACAATGGCATTCCTACGAAGTACAGGGCATTGAGAATTATAAAGATGTAACTTTATTAGCTTCATCACCTGTTACTAAGTATCAAATTTTTAAATATCAAAATCATGCTTATGGTATTCAGTTTCATATCGAAATTAAAGACACAACAGTCAACGAATGGGGATGTGTACCAGAGTATAAAAAGGCTCTTGAAGATCAATTAGGAGATGGAGCATTAGAAAAATTTGATAATGCTTCAAAAGATAATATGACTGATATGAATAATTATTCTAAGATTCTTTATGAAAATTTTAAAAAAATAATATGAACAATAAATTTTTTGAATGGGCAGGGGTTATTACGGCAATATTGTACTCATTATTTGTAGCTATGAATATTGGCATAGAGTTCTTTGGTTTTTGTTTATTACTTATATCTGCAATCTTAATTGGAATTTGGGCTTATAGGGGTGGTCATAGAGGAATATTATTTTTACAATTCTTTTATGCGACGGCTGGAATTATCGGAATGTTTAGGTGGTTTTAATTAAAAGTTGTAATTATTTTTGGAATATAATTTTTAAAATTAAAAAAACCTTTATTACAATATTTCCAAGAAAATTGGTCTAATTTTCTATACAGAAATTCTATTTTTAAATTATTTAAATTTATAAAATCTAGGTTTTCACCAACTGTAGGATATAAACCATAAGAAGTTTCATTAATATCCTGTATCTCACTTAAATCTATAATTTCAGTATTGATTGATTTTTCTTCTAATCTCTTTTTTTGATCATCAATTAATTTAGTTTTAAATTTTACTAATTTTTCGCTGAGCTCTATGGTTCGGTTTTCATTTTTATTAGAAATTAAAAAAACCTTTTTAAATTTTTGATCTTTAAAATCACTTATTTCGAAAGACAAATTATTCTCAAAAATAAGAAGATTTTTTTCTTCAAGATTTTGAGGATTGTTAAACTCCAATTTTGATGCAGCATAAGTTTTATCGCTAGTTTTCGGAGGAGCATTTTCATTAAGTTTGATATTAATAAATCTGTTGTTGGTAAATTTTTTAATGTTCCATTCACTAGCTAGATAATTTTTCCCTTGTGTTTGAATTCCAGCAACCCATCTCCATCCTAAAGTATTGGATGCAGCATCTCCATCATAAAGATGTTTCATAAAAAACTCTGCACCCAGTTCCCAAGGTAAATCCAAAGTAAAAATCCAGATACTTGCAAACCACATTCTTGCATGATTATGTAAATAATTAGTTTCTTTTAATTCTTTAACCCATTCATTAAAACATTCGATGATCGTATTACCTTCTATTGCATTTTTATAATTGGGATTGTCTTTAAATTCTTCACGAACTTTTTTTAATTCGTTTAAATAATCAGTCCAAACATTAGGTCTTAATTCTAACCAACCCTTCCAATATGTTCGCCATAAAACTTCTTGAATAAATTTTTCATTTTTAGAGAATGAAAATTTGCTTAATGATTTTTTGATTACTTCTAATTCCGATACAACTCCATGAGTAATATAAGGTGAAAGGCAAGAAATATTTGATCTATTATCTGGACCATAATCAAAATTTCTCAATCTTGAATATTCAAATAAATTTTGCTCAACAAAATTATTTAGCTTTTCAATAGCCGAAGCTCTTGATGTGCCAAAATTCATTAAGATTATTTATTTTTTTTTCTTTTAAGACCTAATTTATCACTATGTCTTAATCTTAAGATGACAATTGCACCAGCGATGAGAACTATAGCTACTGCCTCATAAACTAATGCTGTTGGATCCATTTCTTTTCCTTGAAGAATAATAAATCGCGCAAGTGCAGTGATTGCTATTAGAAGAGGTAAAGTTATACTTATGGATTGCTGGTCCCAAAAAACTCTAACCATTGCCAATACTTCTAAATAAAGAAACATTAATAGCAAATCAGCTAAGGTTATCGATTTAGCTATAAACATTTTATTTATTTCAATTCCAACTGCAATTACAGTACTTATTAAAATTATTACCATAAGGACTAGTTGTAAATTTTTAGCAATTTTTTCCATTACTTATCTTTACTAAATGGTAACCATTTTTCAAACACTGATTTTTTGGATCCATCATAAGGGATCGAATAAGAATAGGGGTTTGGGCTAGTTAGAACCTCAATACCTTTAGAAAAAACAAAGATAAAAACGACTACAAAAACTATAACCATTATTTTAAATGGATCAAAATTTTTTGTTTGGAAAACACTTGTTGAACTTTCTTCAGCTCTGTGAAAATGCTTAAATGTAGTATAAACTGCAAATATTAATCCAATATGAGCAACGAAAAGTCCTGCCCAACCAAATGCGAAAGTAGTGTAGGAAAATACGTATAAACTAAAAACAGTAGTCCAGATAAAACTTAAGACTAAAAGAATTTGTAGTCTGACAGTTTTTGGAAGAGCTCTTAAATCATTTTTACTATCATCAAACAAAATATTAGCTGCTTCTCTCATCCAATTTTTAAATGATTCCATTCTTGAAAGATATAGTTTCTCATAAATTAAACAAATGCTAAATTGACCTAAAGCTTACTAAGAACGTAGTTTTTTCTTATGAAAATTAATAAATCTTTCAACATAGAATTTATTAAATGTTTTATTTTCTTCAAAAGAAACTTTTTTTAATGAATAAGCAGAACTTTTAGTTTGTCTAGAAACTATAGTAATATTTCCTTTATAAAGCTTAAGTTTAACAGAGCCATTAACTTTATTTTTCTTTAAATCGACAATTTTTTGAAGTCTAAATCTTTCCTTAGAATACCAATAACCATTATAAATAAGTTCAGCATATCTTGACATTATATTTTCCTTTTTGTGCATTGTTTCTTTATCTAAGGTAACTGACTCGATTGCTCTATGAGCATGAATCAATAAAGTTCCTCCAGGAGTCTCATAAATTCCTCTAGATTTAATTCCTAAAAATCTATTCTCTACAAGATCAACTCTACCTATTCCATTTTTTCCAGCTGATTCATTAAGTTTTTCAAGTAATTTTGCAGGAGGTAATTTTTTTCCATTAACTCCTATAGGATCTCCATTTTTAAAATTAATTGTAATTAAGGTTGATTTAATTGGAGCTTTTTCAGGTGAAATAGTTCTTTGAAAAATAAATTCTGGTGCAGAATTTTTTGGGTTTTCTAAAACCTTACCTTCAGTTGAAGTATGAAATAAATTATCGTCAACTGAAAAAGGAGAAGCTCCTTTTTTATCTTTTGGAATTAGTATTTGATTTTTTTTTGCGTAACTAATTAAATCAGTTCTAGATTTTAATTTCCATATTCTCCAAGGTGCAATTATTTTTATTTTTGGCCCAAAATAATGATAACCAAGTTCAAATCTAACTTGATCATTTCCTTTTCCAGTAGCACCGTGAGATACAGCATATGCTTTATATTTTTTTGCAATTCTTATTTGATCTTTCGCAATTAATGGTCTTGCAATTGAAGTTCCTAGTAAATAATTACCTTCATAAATAGCATGAGCCCGGATCATAGGAAAAATATAATCTTTTACAAAAACATTCTTTAAATCTTTTATAATTATTTTTTTAACCCCAAATTTTTTAGCATTAGATATAATTTTTCTTCTATTAATTTTTTGGCCAATATCTGCAGTGTAGCAAATTACTTCAGCATTATAATTTTCTTGAAGCCATTTTAAAATTATAGATGTATCTAAGCCTCCAGAGTAGGCTAGAACTATTTTCTTCTTTGATTTCATTTATTAACTGCAAGCTGTTTTTGCAGCTTTATAAGCTTTTGTAAAACCCAAAAGTGAGTAATGATCTATAGTTTGAGATCCTTTTTGATTATATCCTGTAATCATAATTCTAGAACCTTTCTTCATAATTTTGATCATCTTTTTTTCAATCTTTTCATCTGCAATCCAAGCAAAACCTTGTTGTAAAATATCAAATTTAATTTTATTTTTCCCAGATTGTGCAACTACAGAATTATTTTTGTTAAACTCATAGCCTGGACTTGCACTTATTTCATCATTAATTTTTTCACTTGGTCTAAAAGTTACAAACAGTCTTGCGTCTCTTTTGTTTGATTTAGGAGCCTGTAAAACAGGTGATGATTGAGCAAAACATACTTTTCCAGATGGTTCAATAATGACTAAAGTCTGCCAATCTTTAAATTTTCCAATTTTTTTTAAATCCTCTGCGTTAGCAGGAACTATAGATAGAAATGTAAAGACAAAAAATATTAATAAAATTTTTTTAATTAAGGACATGGATTTGGATAAATTTTTTGAACTTCATTAATTTCTTGGATAATTTCATCAGTTAAATTTATATTTACACTTTCTATATTAGTTTTCAACTGATCCATCGTAGTTGCCCCAATTATGACAGAAGTTACAAAAGGCTGTATCTCTAAAAATTTTAAACACATTTGGGCTAAATCTAGCTTATATTTTTTTGATATTTCATAATATGCATCAATTGCTTTGTCTGCGTTAGGCTTATTATATCTAGTCCAAAAATCTTTATGGAGCTCAATTCTAGAACCTTTTGGTAATTTATTGTTTCTGTATTTTCCTGAAAGATATCCACATGCCAAAGGGGAATAAGCTAGCAAACCAGCTTCTTCTCTAACAGACATTTCCCCAAGACCAATTTCGTAAGTTCTATTGAGTAAATTATAAGGGTTTTGAACTGAGAGCATTCTTGGAAGATTTTTATTTTTAGATATTTCTAAAAATTTAGAAAGTCCCCAGGGAGTTTCATTTGATAAACCGATATGTCTAATTTTTCCTTGTTCTATAAATTTTTGAAGATTTTCCAAAATGTCCTCAAACTTAGTCCAATCTCCATCATCGCCGTGTTCATAACCTAATTTACCAAAAAAATTTGTATTTCTTTCTGGCCAGTGTAATTGATATAAATCTATATAATCTGTTTTTAATCTTTTTAAACTACCCTCTAATGCTTCAGTAATATTTTTTTTTCCAAATTGATTTCCACCACCTCTGACATATTTTCTCATTGGCCCACAAACTTTAGAGGCCAAGATTACTTTTTCTCTTTTTTTAGTTTTTTCAAACCAATTACCCATTATGATTTCAGTGCTTCCAAAAGTTTCTTCTTTTGGAGGAATAGAATAAATTTCCGCAGTATCCCAAAAGTTTACTCCTTGATTTAAAGCATAATCCATTTGTTCAAAACCCTCTTCTTGAGTATTTTGTTCGCCCCAAGTCATTGTACCGAGACAAATTGTGCTTACCTCTATGTCTGTATTTCCTAATTTTTTGTAATTCATTAAGGTTTTTAGAATTAATTTCTTTTTATTATCTTTTAAGGTATCTTGAATAATTAGTAAAAGACTATATATTTCTTTCAATATGGAATTTGATAAAAAAGGTATTTTAGCTCGGGCAAAAGCAGCTCAACAGTCAACAGCAGTTATGGACGAAGGCTTAAGAGCCTACATGCTTAAAGTTTATAACTACATGGCAACTGGAATTTTATTAACGGGAATTATTGCCCTAATATCTTTTAAAATGTCAGTTGTAACAGATTCTTCTGGTGCAATCACAGGATTTACAAGCATAGGTAATGCACTATTTTTTTCAGGATTAAAATGGCTAGTGATGTTGGCTCCGTTAGGAATAGTTTTTTATATGAGTTTTGGAATCAATAAAATGAGTGCTTATAAAGCTCAGATGGTATTTTGGATATTTGCTGGATTGATGGGACTATCATTATCTTGGATACTTTTAGTCTATACTGGTGCGAGTGTAGCAAGGGTATTTTTTATAACATCAGCTACTTTTGGAGCAATGAGTTTATATGGTTATACTACTAAAAGAGACCTGACTAAATTAGGCTCTTTTTTAATGATGGGTCTAATAGGAATTATTATAGCCTCTTTAGTTAACATTTTCATGAAATCTTCAATGATGTATTTTGTTATTTCTATTTTAGGAGTATTAATTTTTGTTGGACTTACAGCTTATGATACTCAAAAAATTAAGAACATGTATACGGCAAGTGATACTGGTGAGTTAGTAGGCAAAAAAGCAGTTATGGGTGCCTTAACTCTTTATTTAGATTTTATTAATTTATTTATAATGCTTCTTAGACTCTTTGGTCAAAGACGATAATTTTATTTTTGTAGCTTTTTCCAATTAATATTTTTTAAAAGTATTTCTAAATCAAAAGAATTCTTTAGTATTTTTCCACTTGTATCTGTGATTAAATATTTAAGATTTTTATTCTTTGGTTTGAAATTTTTACATATTTTATAAAGCTCATTTTCAGCAGCATTTTTAAAAACACTAAATCCTACTTGTTTACTTGATATGTTTAGTCCATAATCTTTCCAAGATCCTTCTGAGACCATTTTGGCATATAAATCTAAAATAATTTTTAGTTCATTCTTTTCAAAAAAGTATTTGTCCTCAATTTTTTTATTATTAATGTTATTAACTATTAATTTTAAATTATTATTCATTAGCTTTATATTTGTTAATTAATCCTATCTGGAAAGCTGTAAAAATAAAAGTTATAGGTAATAAACCCCATACTTTAAAATTGACCCAAAATTCTTCTGATTGTGTTCTCCAAACTAATTCGTTTAATATTGCTAAACCAAAGAAAAAATAAATCCATCTTTTATTTAATATTTCCCAACCTTCATGGGTTAACGATACTGATTTCCCCATAAGTTTTTTTAGAATTGGTTCATTAGTGAAATATTTTCCAACTATTAAAGCAAATCCGAATAAAAGATTTATAATTGTAGGTTTAATGTAGATAAAAACTGGGTTATTAAAATAAATTGTTAATCCTCCAAAAAAAGTAATTAAAATTCCACTTAATAAAGGAACTTTAGGTATTTTTTTTTCTAAAAACCACATAACTGCTAATGCTATTATTGTCGCAACTATAAAGGGAGGTATAGCTATTCTTAAATCTTTTCCACTATCATAGTAGTAGTAAAAAAAAATTACTAATGGCCCAAAGTCAGTTAGAAACTTTAAAAAAGATTTGCTCACTTTAAAGATATTAACATAAATAGTATTTATACAAAAATTATAAATTTTTCTTATTGATTTTAATTTTAAAATACCCATACTAATGTTAATGGCAATTCAAAAAGCTAAATTCTCAATAGGAGATATTGTTAAACATAAACACTTTGAGTTTAGAGGTGTAATCTATGATGTTGATTTTGAGTTTAATAATTCTGAGGAATGGTATCAATCAATACCAAAAAATGTAAGACCAAGAAAAAATCAACCATTTTATCATTTATTAGCGGAGAATGATGAGATCACTTATGAGGCATATGTTTCGGAACAAAATCTTTTATTTGACGACTCCGAAGAGCCCATTAAACACCCTTTAATTGAGGAAATTTTCTCTGGTAAAAGAGGCTCTAGTTACTTTAAGCCTTCAAATTAAAAAAATCATTATTTTAACACAATTGGTTCAAATCTCAGACATAGAGATACAGTAGGTTTAGAATATATCTGGTCAAGAGTGTTAAATTATTTCTCTAAATTATCTCCCTCTACATTCTTGATCAGATAAATTTTTCGTAATAAAAGCTTCTTACAATTATTTATGTTTAAATTTTTTAATCCTAGTAAAATCTTTCTTATTACATCAAAAGCACCAAAATATGTGATGATCTTATTTGTTATGGTTTTTTCAATTGGGTTGCTTGAAGCTTTGATTTTTTCACCTGAAGATTATAAACAAGGTGATTCAGTTAGAATAATGTATGTTCATGTTCCAGCAGCATGGATTTCACTTGGAATATTTTCTTCAATAACTTTTTTGTCTTTGTGTGGTTATATTTTTAAGAATATGAATTTATTCTTAATTGCAAAAAGTTTAGCTCCTTCAGGTTTATTATTTAATATTGTTGCTCTAGTCACTGGCTCTATTTGGGGAAAACCTACATGGGGAACTTGGTGGGCTTGGGATGCAAGAATTACTTCAATGTTAATTTTAGGATTGTTTTATCTAATGTTCTTAATTGCCTGGAGAATTTATGAAGATAAAGAAAAAGTTTTAAGGATTACAACAATTATAACTATTCTAGGAATAATTAATGTTCCAATAATAAAATATTCTGTTGATTGGTGGAACACATTGCATCAACCCGCTTCAATTAACATTTTATCAAAATCTTCAATACATTCCTCAATGTTATTTCCATTGTTGATAATGACTGCGGCATTTGTCTTGTTTTCTTTGCTAATTTTTTTGATGAAATATAATACAGAACTGATAAAAATTAAAAATAAAGGTTTAGATAGATTATGATAAGTGAATTTTTAAACATGAATGGATACGGGCTTTATGTTTGGTCTGCATTTTTATTTACATTTATAAGTATTACTACTTTATTTCTGATTACAAAAATTCAATATGTTAAAGAAAGAAATAAATTCTTATCTAAATTTGGAGCCCTAGACTCTAAAAAAGCAGAAACTGCTAAGTCTCAAATTATAAATAAAGAAATTTTATCTAGCAACCAATTTATTTAACCTTTGAACCATGTATGGTCGAAAAGTTAAATTAAGATTTTTCTTTATCGTTGCAATAATATTATCAGTAATTTTATCAGTTTTTTTAGTTTTAAAATCTCTTGAAGAAAATGTTGTTTATTTTAAGTCTCCTTCAGACATAAAATCGCTAGGAAAATTTGGAAATGAGAAAATAAGAATTGGAGGAATGGTAAAACAAGATTCTATAAAAATTAAATCTAATCAAGTTAATTTTATTATTACTGACTTAAAGAGTGAAATTAATGTGACATACTCAGGAGTTGTTCCAAATCTTTTTTCTGAGGGAAAAGGAGTAGTTGCAGAGGGGTATCTGAAAGATAAAATTTTTTTTGAAGCTACAAAAATTTTAGCTAAACATGATGAAAATTATATGCCACCAGAGGTTAAAGCAGCTTTGGAGAATAAATAAATGTTATATAGTTTTATAGGTTATTACTCTTTAATTTTTGGACTTTTTATTTCTTTACCAATATTTTTTTTTTCAATTAAAAATTTTAAAACAGATGCAGTATTAGATCCCAAAATTATAACTTTTTCTTTCATTCAGTTATTTTTAGTGATTATAAGCTTTTTAGGGTTAGTTTTTTCTTTTGTTTATTCTGACTTTAGTAATGAAACTGTCTTTAATAATTCTCACACTACAAAACCATTATTTTATAAAATATCAGGAACATGGGGAAATCATGAAGGAAGCTTATTGTTGTGGTTAGTAGTTTTAACTTTATTTATTTTTCTGTTTTTAATTAAATCCAAAGGTCTTTTAAAAAAGTACAGAATACTTACATTATTATTTCAACAAATAATTATTATAGGTTTTTTTATTTTTTTAATTAAATCTTCAAATCCATTTAATTATATATTTCCTATTCCAAATGAAGGATTAGGCCTCAATCCAATTTTACAAGACCCTGCATTAGCTATTCATCCACCAATTTTATATTTAGGTTATGTTGGATCTTCTATTATTTTTTCTAGTGTGTTAGCAGCAACAACTTTAGATTATATTACCAAAGAATGGGCCATTCACATTAAAAGCTGGATATTAATTTCATGGGTTTTTTTAACTTTAGGAATTTTGTTAGGTTCTATTTGGGCGTATTATGAACTTGGTTGGGGTGGATTTTGGTTTTGGGATCCTGTTGAAAATGTTTCTTTAATGCCCTGGCTTGCTTTAACAACTTTATTACATTCCATAATAATATTAGAAAAAAAATCTATCCTTAGTTCTTGGGTAATAATTCTATCTATTGCAACATTCACTCTCAGTATGTGTGGTACTTTCCTAGTTCGTTCTGGAATTTTAAATTCAGTGCACACATTTGCAAATGATCCAGAAAGAGGATTGTTTATATTAATTTTTCTATTTATTCTAATTTTCATTTCTTTGTTTATTTTTTTTATTTATCACAAAACTGATAATAAAGTTTCAAACTCATTTTTTTTACTAAGTAAAGAAACATCAATTTTAGTAAATAATTGGTTTATGATGTATTTTTTGTCTGTTATTTTGATTGGAACTGTTTACCCAATATTTTTAGAGGTTATATCTTCCCAAAAAATTTCGGTTGGTCCTCCATTTTATCATAAACTTATAATACCTTTTTTAATTCCATTTTTAATTTTTATGGCGATAGGTCCTCAATTAAAGTGGATTAAAGGAGGATTGGAAGGAAAATTAAATTTACTTATTTTTTTTATTATTTCTTTATTAATATCTTTTTTCATTGTTAAGAATTTTAAAGATAATTTTTTGATTAATACAATTTTAATTGGAAGCGCTTTTTATTTATTTTCTATTACTATTAGGGATTTTCTTTTAAAAAAACTTAAAAATATTCATCAGAATGTGGCTCATTTTGGATTTAGCTTATTGATATTAAGTATTTTGCTAAATAACATTTTTTCAAGTGAACTGATAACAAATTTAAAAGTTGGTGAACGTTTTAAGAATGATAAATTTGAAATAGTTTTTAATGATTTAAAAAAGTTTGAACAAAAAAATTATGTATCTTTTAAAGGAAATTTCTTAATTATACATAATCAAAAAAAAGATGAGTTAAAGCCTGAATTAAGAGTTTATAATCAGCCTAATATTGTTACTAGTGAGGCCGATATTAAAACTAATCTTTTTTCAGATAAGTTTATCACGATGAATACTGTGAAAAATGAAGAGTATTTCAATATAAGGTATCAAGTAAAACCTTTTATGATTTGGATTTGGGTTTCAGTATTATTAATTTCTTTAGGGGGAATATTAAGTTTAAATAAAAAAAAATATGAGAAATAGAATAATTTATTCTTTAATTGTAATTTTTTTTCTTTTTGTGTTTGTAATTTTATACAAGGGTTTAAGTAATTCAAATCTATACACTCCTAAGGCAAATATAAAAAGTATTCCAGAGTTTAGCTCAGAAATATTTTTAAAAAAAAATACTGTAAATTCATCAGATATTTTTAATAAAAAAAATTATTATTTGTTGAATATTTGGGCCTCATGGTGTCTACCTTGTAGAGACGAACATCCATTATTAATTAATTTGAGTAAAAATCAAAAAATTGAAATCATAGGACTTAATTATAAAGATAATTTAAATAATGCTAATAAATTTATTAATGAATTAGGTAATCCATATTCTACGATACTTTTAGATAGAGATGGAACAAAGGCTATTGAGTGGGGAGCGTTTGGTGTGCCTGAAAGTTTTCTGATTTATGATAATAAAATTGTAAAAAGATATATTGGCCCATTAAATTTAAAATTAATTGATGAGATCAAAAATTATATAAAATGAAACTTCTAAATTTTTTTTTAATCATTTTAATTCTTTTCTCCTCTAATTTTTTGAGAGCAGATGAAATTAAGCTTGAAAAAGAAATTACTAAAAATTTGAGATGTTTAATTTGTCAAGGTCAGTCAGTTTATGATTCTGATTCTGAATTTGCTATTAGTTTAAAACTGATTGTAAAAAATAAAATTAATGAAGGCTTTACTGAGGATCAAATTTATAAATCTTTAATCGAAAAATACGGTGAGTGGATTTTGTATGATCCACAATTGAATAAAAACACTTATTTTTTGTGGTTTCTGCCTATATTGATCTTTTTATTTGGTGGTGCAATAATCCTAAAAAAAATTAATAAACATTAATAAATAATCTGTTAGGAATAGTCATGTTTTTTAAAAAATTTAGTATAATTTTGTTCATTTTGTTCTCATCTACAAAGTTAAATGCATTTGAACAAAATAATGAATATCAATTAAATTTTTTTACTGGCAATTTTGACTTTAGTGATGATAAGC
The DNA here is from genome assembly GCA_902578525.1 of uncultured Pelagibacteraceae bacterium. GTDB lineage: Bacteria > Pseudomonadota > Alphaproteobacteria > Pelagibacterales > Pelagibacteraceae > Pelagibacter. The sequence goes on from CACHDJ010000007.1 coordinate 21,575, forward strand.
AAAGTGCATATTTAATTGGATTTCAACATCAAGATAAAAATCTTGTTAGAAATACTTTTTTAGGAAAAGTTTCTCCAATTACTGGAGGCTTTATAACAGAAAATTCTGCGGCATATATTTACACTGGGATTGAATGGAATTTAGATATGGGAAATAAATTAGAATTTACTCCTAGTTTTGCACCAGGACTTTATCATGAGGGTGACGGTAAAGATTTAGGACATGTTTTAGAATTTAAATCTGAAGTCCAATTGTCTTACGCAGCCTCTAATAATACAAGTCTTGGAGTTTCATATAATCATGTATCTAACGCCAGTTTAGGAGATAAAAATCCTGGGGCAAATAGTTATATGTTTAATTTTATAAAAAACTTTTAGAAAACATTCTATGATAATGAGATTAAAAGATTGTCACAATTTTGGTGATTTTAGAAAACTTGCTAAGCTGAAACTTCCATCACCTATTTTTCATTATATTGATGGAGCAGCTGATGATGAGATTACATATGCTAGAAATACAAGTGCTTTTGATGATGTTGATTTAGTTCCAAATGTTTTAAGAGGAGTTGAGAATGTTGATTTATCCACAACAATTTTTGGTAAAAAATTAGATTTACCTTTTTATCTTTCGCCGACAGCACTACAAAGACTTTTTCATTATGATGGTGAAAGAGCTGTTGGAAAAGCAGCAAAAAAATTTAATACAATGTTTGGTGTTTCAGCTCTAGCAACGGTGAGTGTTGAAGAAATTTCTTCCATGATAGATACACCAAAAATGTTTCAGTTTTATTTTCATAAGGATAGAGGCTTAAATGACTCTTGTTTGGAGCGAGCTAAAGCTGCTAAATTTGATGTAATGGCTTTAACAGTAGATACTATTACTGGAGGAAATCGTGAAAGAGATTTAAGAACTGGATTTACTTCTCCACCTAAATTGACTTTATCAAGCTTATTTAGTTTTGCTACCAAACCAATGTGGGGAATAAATTATTTAACAAAAGGTAAATTTGAATTACCTCACCTTCAAGATTTTGTAAAAGAGGGCACAAGTACAAATTCCTCGATAGGAAATTATTTTTCAACTATGTTAGATCAATCTATGAATTGGAAAGATGCTGAAAAGCTTTGTTCTCAATGGGGAGGTCATTTTGCTCTTAAAGGCATAATGAGTGTAGAGGATGCTAAAAAAGCTGTAGATATTGGATGTACCGGTATAATGGTTTCTAATCATGGTGGAAGGCAGCTTGATGGATCAAGATCTCCATTTGATCAACTTGCAGAAATTGTTGATGCTGTTGGTGATAAGTTAGATGTGATCTGTGAGGGTGGAATTCACAGAGGAACACATATGCTAAAAGCGCTATCATTAGGAGCTAAAGCTTGTTCAGGCGGTAGATTATATCTTTACGCTTTAGCGGCAGGAGGTCAGGCCGGTGTCGAAAGAGCTATTGAAAAGTACAAGTCAGAGTTAGTTAGAGATATGAAATTAATGGGTTGTACAAAGATCAGTGATCTAAACAGAAGCAATCTAAGATTTAGAAGATAGTGAGTTTAAAAGATTGTTATAATTTTGAAGATTTTAGAAAATTAGCAAAAAAAAAACTACCATCACCAATTTTTCATTACATAGATGGAGGTGCTGATGATGAATCAACTTTGAGAAGAAATACAGACTCGTTTGAAGATTGTGATTTAGTTCCAAATATTCTAGCAAGTGTTGGCAAACCTGATTTATCAACTACTTTATTTGGAAGAAAAATAGATATGCCTATTTTTCTTTCACCTGCTGCTATGCAAAGACTTTATCATCCTGATGGAGATAGAGCTTCAGCTAGAGCTGCTGAAAAATTTAATACTTTTTACAGTATGTCTTCAATGGGAAACAATACAATTGAGGAAGTATCTAATATTTCAAGTGGTCCAAAATTATTTCAACTTTATGTTCATAAAGATAGATCAATTTCAGATGATTTAATTGATAGATCTAGAAGATCTGGTTTTGACGCTATGTGTTTAACTGTAGATACATTAGTTGCTGGTAATAGAGAAAAAGATCATAGAACAGGATTTACAACTCCACCAAAACTTACGTTTAATAGCTTAATTAGTTTTGCAATGAGACCAAAATGGGTATTTAATTATTTAACTGGAAAAAAATTTGAGCTTTCAAATGTAAAAAAGAAAACAGATAAAGGCACAAATATTGCTAAGTCTGTAATTCAATATATCAATGAGCAATATGATCCACAGATGGGATGGAAAGATGCAGAATACTGCGCAAAAAAATGGAATGGTCCTTTTGCACTTAAAGGTGTGATGTCAGTTGAAGATGCAAAAAGAGCAATTGATATTGGTTGTACAGCTATCATGATATCTAATCATGGAGGCCGACAACTTGATGGATCAAGGTCACCATTTGATCAAGTTAAGGCAATTTCTGATGCAGTTGGTGATAAACTAGAAATTATTTTAGATGGAGGAGTTAGAAGAGGCACACATGTATTAAAAGCTATAGCTGCAGGAGCAAAAGCTTGTAGCTTTGGGAAGATGTTTTTGTTCTCTTTAGCCGCAGGTGGTCAAAAAGGTGTTGAGCAATTATTACAAAATATGCACGATGAAATAAACAGAAATATGATTTTGATGGGCTGTAAAAATTTAAAAGAGTTGAATAGTTCAAAATTAATATATAGAAAATAGAGAGGGGTAAAGTATGAAATTAGCAAAAAGTTTAGAAAGATTAGGAACTGAATCTGCATTTACTGTTCTTGCAGAAGCAAAAAAATTAGAAGCCCAAGGAAAGCCCATGATCCATTTAGGATTGGGACAACCAGATTTTAAAACTCCAAAGCATGTTGTTGAAGCTGCCAAAAAGGCGTTAGATGATGGACACCATGGATATGTTATGTCAAATGGTATTCCGGAATGTCGGCAAGCTGTAACAAGGTGGATAAAAAAGCGTTACGATGTTGATATAGATTTTGAAAGAATTTTAATTATGCCAGGTGGAAAACCGACAATGCATTATGCCATTCAATGTTTTGGTGAACCAGGTGCAGAAATTATACACCCTACACCAGCTTTTCCAATTTATGAGTCAATGATAAATTACACGGGGTCTACTGCAGTTCCTTATGACTTAACAGAAGATAAAGATTTAAAATTTAATCCAGATAAAATATTATCTTTAATTACAGATAAAACTCGATTGTTAATTTTAATTAATCCGAATAATCCAACTGGAAGTTTTGTTGAGAAATCAGAAATTGATGTTTTAGCTGACGGTCTCAAAAAATATCCCCATGTGACAATACTTAGTGATGAAATTTATAGCAGACAAATTTTTGATGGAAAAGAAATGCCTTCATTTTTTAATTATCCAGAGTTGAGAGAAAGATTGATAGTATTAGAAGGATGGAGTAAAGCTTATTCAATGACAGGATGGAGGCTTGGTTGGAGTTTTTGGCCGCAACACTTAGTTGATCATGTTAATAAATTATTAATCAACAGTGTTTCGTGTGTTAACGCTGCTGCACAATTTGCTGGAATTGCCGCATTGGACGGACCAGATGATTCAATTGATGAAATGATGGTAAAATTTACTCAAAGAAGAGATTTAATTTATAAAGGTTTAAATGATTTACCTGGTGTAGAATGTAGTTTACCTGGAGGAGCTTTTTATGCATTTCCTAAGGTAATTGGTACTGGTATGAATGGAGCTGAATTTGCTAGAAAGGCTATGCATGAAGCAGGGGTAGCAATAGTACCGGGCTCTGCTTTTGGAGAAACTTGCCAAAATTATGTTAGATTTAGTTTTGCTGCTTCTCGAGACAATATTTCCCAAGCTTTAGAAAACATAAAGAAAATGTTAGCTAAATAAGCTGTATTTTTGATTAAATTTTTATTAATATTCTTTTCATGAATGAGCAAATTCAAGCAGAGTTTAAAAAAATATTTAATGGAAGATTTTCAACCTCAGAGTCTACAAGAGCAAATTATGCAAGAGGAGAAGATACTTATGATCCTATTTTATCTAAAGCAGTAGTTTTTCCAGAAACTAATGAGGAAGTTTCAAAAATACTTAGAATTTGTAATGAACATAAAATTCCAGTAGTTCCATTTGGCACAGGAACATCTCTAGAGGGAAATGTTGTTGGCAACGATAAAGGAATTACAATTTGTTTGGAAAAAATGAACAAAGTTTTAAGTGTCAATGCTGAAGATTTTGATTGTAGAGTTCAGGCATGTGTAACTAAGGAGCAACTAAACGAATACCTGAGAGAAGATGGTGTTTTTTTTCCAATTGATCCTGGTGCTAATGCTGCAATAGGAGGTATGGCTTCTACTTCCGCCTCAGGGACAATGGCTGTTAAATATGGAACTATGAAAACTGTAATCTCTGGTTTAACTGTAGTTTTGCCAAATGGTGATATTATAAATACTGGTAGCAGAACTAAAAAGACTTCAGCAGGTTATAATTTAACTAATTTATTCATAGGTTCAGAGGGTACTTTGGGAATTATAACTGAAGTTCAATTAAGATTATCACCTATACCCGAGAGTATCATGGCTGCAGTATGTCACTTTCCAACTTTAGAAAATGCTGTTCAAACTGCTCAGCAAGTTATTCAATATGGCGTTCCGATTGCAAGAATTGAAATGCTTAACAGTGATCAAATGGGAATTAGTATTAATTACTCAAAATTAAAAGATATAATGGCAGTACCAACTTTATTTTTTGAATTTCATGGATCTGAGACTTCCAATAATGAGAATATTAAAATTGTCGAAGAAATATCAAAAGATAATAAAGGGAGTTCTTTTAAGTGGGCGAAAGATTTAGAGGAAAGAAACAAACTCTGGAAAGCAAGATGGGATGTATATTATTCTGTGAAAGCTTTAATTAATAACGGAAGAGTTTATTCAACAGATGTATGTTTACCAATTTCAAATGTAACTGAATGTGTAAATTATGCTGAAGAGCAGGCAAAAAAATTTGGATTAAGAGCTCCAATGGTAGGTCATTTAGGGGATGGAAATTTTCATGTGCTTTTACCTTTTGATCCAGCAGATAAAGAAATGTATAAAAAAATAAGAGAATTTAATGATTTATTGATCAGAAAGGCATTAGAATTGAATGGAACAATTACAGGCGAACACGGAGTAGGGCTTCATAAAAAAGAATACTTATTAGAAGAACATCCCGATAATATTCCGCTAATGAAATTGATAAAAAGAAGTATTGACAAAAATAATATAATGAATCCAGGCAAGATTTTCGATCTTAACTAATAATCTAAAAACATTTTATGAAAAAAATTCTGATTACAAGAAAATTAATTAAAGAAAGTGAAGATAAAGCATCAAAAACTTTTGATCCAATATTTAACACTAATGATGAGTTATATTCACAATTAAAAGTAGTTGAAATGAGTAAAGGTTGTGATGGTATTTTATCATCACTTACAGATAAAATGGATAAAGAAACAATCAATAAATTACCAGACACAATAAAAATTATTTCAAACTTTGCAGTTGGATTTGGAAATATTGACTTAGGCGCAGCAAAAAAAAGAGGCATAGCTGTTACAAACACCCCAGAGGTTTTATCTGATGCTACTGCAGAAATTGGAGTACTTTTAATATTAGGTGCTTGTAGGAGGGCTTCGGAAGGAATAGAATCTGCAAGAGAAGGTGGATGGAAATGGTCTGCAGATTATTTAATTGGTAAACAATTAACAGGCACAAGATTAGGAATTTTGGGTATGGGAAGAATAGGTCAAAAGATTGCAAAAATAGCCAAATCTTTAGGAATGATAATCCATTATCATAATCGATCAAAATTAAATGAGGATAAAGAAGATGGTGCAACTTATCATGATAATATAAAAAGCCTCTTTTCAGTTTCAGATGTGTTATCTATTTGCTGTCCTGCTACTAAAGAAACTGAAAATATGATTAATAAAGAAACTGTTGAATTCTTTCCAAAAGGAGCAGTAATAACCAACGTAGCTAGAGGAGATATAGTTGACGATGATGCATTAATTGATGCTTTAAATCGAAGAAAAATATATGCAGTGGGTTTAGATGTTTATAAAAATGAACCAAACTTAAACCCAGGATATTTAAAAATAAAGTCAGCTTTCATATTACCTCATTTAGGAAGTGCGACAAAAGATACAAGAATTGCTATGGCAAACTTAGCAATTGATAATATTGAAGAATTTTTTAGGACAGGCAATTGTACTAATAAAGTAAACTAAAAGTTTTCAAAACTATACAATCTCAGATAGTAAAAATTTTTAAATTTGTAATAAAATCAAAGATTCTAATCTCTTGAATGGTGCGACACTTTGTAATTTAATTCAGCAATAATGTAACAAAAACAAAGAGAGGAAAGCGGAGATATACTATGAAAAAAATACTTACTTTATTATCTTCTTTATTATTTTCTGCTCTCATATTCACTAATGTTAATTCTGCCGGTGACGAGGAAGCTATTAAAAAACTTAGTAGTTTTAAAAAAACTGGAATAGATGTTGTGGCTGATGTAATTGATCAGAATACAAAATATAGAGCAAACATAGAGAAGAATATTCTTCCAAATATTAAAATGCCTCAAGGATTTAAGATTGAAATCTTTGCTGTTGCTCCTGACGCTAGACACATGGCAGTTAGTAGAAACAAAGGTACTGTTTGGATTGGAACAAGAAAAACAAGAGTATGGCAAGCAACTGATAGGGACATGGATAATATTGCAGATACTGTAGAGCAGTTTGCTCCAACAGTAAAATTTGACATACCTAATGGTCCTTGTTACTCAGCTGATGGACATCTTTACATTGCTGAGAGAAACAGAGTTTTATGGTTTCCAGCAGCAGAATACTTTATGGAAAGTCCTGATACTGTAGCTATACCAATAATCGATCAAGGCGATTTAATTCCAGTAGAGGAAGAGTCTTACAATCACACTGCAAGAGTTTGTGCGATAGGACCTAAAGACAACAAGCTTTATGTCAGTTTAGGTCAGCCATTCAACGTTGCTGGTCCTGATAAATATCCTCTTTATGATCAAGTTGGAATTGGTGGAATGATTAGATTTAATAGATTCCCAGGAAAACTAGAAAGAGAAGTAGTTGCAATTGGAATAAGAAATTCAGTTGGACATGCTTTTAATCCAAAAGATGGATCTCTATGGTTTACTGATAACCAAGTTGATGGAATGGGAGATGAAACACCACCAGGAGAACTGAACAAAGCCTGCGCATTAGGCCCAAAAGTTTGGTATGGACATCCTTATACTGGAGGTGGAGAAGTTAGAACTAATGAGTATAAAGATAAGTCAATTCCTAAAGAGTACGCAGACAATTATTGCAAGCCTCAAGTTGAAATGATTGCTCATGCAGCTGATCTAGGAATGATGTTTTATACTGGAAAAATGTTCCCAAAAAAATATCATAACGCAATCTTTAGTGCTCAGCATGGTTCTTGGAACGCAATTAAGCCTAGAGGTGCAAGAGTTATGGTCACATACTTAGACAAAAAAGGTAATGCTAAAAAAACAGAACCTTTTGCTGAAGGATGGATGACTGAAATGGGTACTTACTTAGGTAGACCTGTTGATGTTCAACAGTATGTTGACGGATCATTACTAGTATCTGACGACAAAGCTGGAGTTATATATAGGATAACTTACGATAGTCCTGCTTAGTCAATAGATTTAAAAAGGACCAGTTAATTAAAACTGGTCCTTTTTTTTTACATAAACATAGAGGGTACAAATATGAAAAAGATTATTATTTTATTTTTTTTAAGTTTTTTGTTTAATTCAGTTTCTTTTGCATCTAGCGAAAGTAATACAAAAGTATGTTCAGGATTTTCTAAATGGACTGAGGACGGAGAATTTAAACAAATAAGAGAAAGCAAGTGTATGACCGAACAAGAATATAAGGCTTATTTAAATTCACCAGATTATCTTTGTCAATATTATCAAAAGTCAATCTGGAAAGAGTCAGAGAGAGCTTATGGTAAAAAGCAATATAAATATACCGAAGAAAAACTAAAGAAAATAAAAAATTTGAAGGAAGAAGGAAAAGCCTTATGTGATGCAGGAAAATTGAAACAAGGTGAAGCAAAACTCATAGAGGCAATAACTTTAATTAGTTTTACTATGATGAATTAATGAAAAAAAATTTTTTAATTAAGTTTTTTATTATTTTTCTTTTTTTCCCTCATATTTCTTTATCTAATGAAATAAAGCTTGGTAAGGAAGTTGCGGAAACTATTTGTGCTGCATGCCATGGAGTAGATGGTAGGGCTGTTTCAGGTGGTAACTCAGCTTTAGTTCCTAATATTTTTGCACAAAATAAAGATTATTTAGTTGTTAAATTGAAAGAGTATAAATCAGGAAAAATTAATCATCCACAAATGAGCTTAATTGCTCAAATGCTAACAGAGGACCAAATTTTGAATGTTTCTGAGTGGTATTCAAAGATATCCGTCGAGATAAAGTTACCAGAATAATAAAGTTACAACTCCTAGTAGAAAAAATTTCAATTAATCATTTTATTATGCGTGATTTTTTTCAAGACTCTAATGAGAAACTATGCTTAAATTATTGAAGTTAATTAACTATTAGGAGAAATAATGACAAAAGAAAATAAATCATTGAAGATAAAAACATCTTCAAGACGTAAGTTCTTTAAGACTGCAGCTAAAGCTGGTGCAGTTGCAGCTGCTACAGTTGCAATGCCTAACATAGCTCATGCAGCTCCAGTTACATTAAAGATGCAAGCAGCTTGGCCTTCAGGAGCTAATATCTTTTTTGAAATGGCAGGAGACTACGCAAAAATGGTTAGCGACATGTCTGGAGGATCTTTAAAGATTGATCTTCAGCCAGTTGGTTCAGTTGTAAAAACTTCAGAAATTGGAGCAGCTGTAAGTGATGGTAACCTTGATATGGGTCACTGGGTGACAGCATATTGGTATGGTAAAAACGCTGCAGCTTCACTTTTTGGAACTGGTCCGTCATATGGAATGTCATCTCAAGAAGTTATGGGATGGATGGAGTATGGTGGAGGAAGAAAACTGTATGAAGAAGCAGTAGCTTCAGTAGGATTTGATTACATTGGATTCTTTCATATGCCTATGCCAGCACAACCTTTTGGTTGGTTCAAAAAGAACGTAACAAAAGTATCTGATGTTAAAGGTATGAAGTATAGAACAGTTGGTTTAGCGACTAACGTTTTGACTGCTATGGGAATGGTTGTAAGACAATTACCAGGTGGTGAAATTCAACCAGCTATGAAAACTGGTTTGATCGATGCTGCAGAGTTTAACAACCCAACATCAGACTCACAGTTTGGAATGCAAGATGTATCTAAACACTACCACTTAGGTAGTTTCCATCAATCTCAAGAAATGTTTGAGATACCGGTAAATAAGAAAAGATACAACAGCCTTTCACCTGCTCATCAAGCTATCTTGAAAAATGCTGCTTATGCTGCAAACTCAGATAATTACTTCAAAGCTTTAGTTAGATATTCAACTGACTTAGGTAAATTGATGAATGAGCACAAGGTTAATGTTTACCAAACATCTGATGCTATTTTAGCTGAACAGTTAAAAGGTTGGGATAAAATAGTTGCTGAATTTTCTGGGAAAGATCCTTTCTTTAAGAAAATTATAGCGTCTCAGAAAGCATATGCTAAGAGAACAATGAAGTATCTGTTGATGAATCAACCGAACTACAAATTAGCTTATGAAAATGAGTTTGGTCCAATTGCTAAAGTTAAAATTTAATTAGCATTTAAATAATTCAAAAAAAGGGGGTTTAAAAACCCCCTTTTTTTTTACTTAAATTTAATATATTTCTTAAACTATGATGACATCTTACATTAAATTTGCAGACACACTAAGCACTTCTATGGGTAAGGCTTTCTCATGGTGTATTGTTATTTTAATGGGTGGAACGGTTTATGAAGTGGTAATGGCATATGTTTTTAATGCCCCTACATTATGGAATTTTGATTTTAGTATGCAAATGTATGGAGCAATCTTAATGATGTCTGGTGCATACTGCTTAGCAACAGAGGCTCATGTAAGAGGGGATGTGATTTATAGACTATTTAGTCAAAGGACCCAGGCTTGGATAGATCTGGTACTTTACTTTCTTTTCTTTTTTCCAGGTGTTGTAGCTTTGGCTTTTTATGGTTATGAATATGCAGCTCAAGCTTGGAAAATAAAAGAAACTAGTTGGAGTAGCCCTGCTCAAATTCAAATTTATATGGTTAAATCTATGATACCTGCAGCTGGTATCATGTTAATTATCCAAGGAATAAGCGAAGTGTTTAGATCAATACTTTGTATTAAATCTGGACAATGGCCTGCAAGAATAGTTGTAGCAGAAGAGACAGAACAAATATTAATGAGAACTTCACAAAAGGAAGATAAAGAAAATGCTGTTTAGTCTTACAAATCCTGAAGTAGCTATCTTGATGATGGGTGTATTTTTATTTGCTGTACTTTTAGGTTTCCCAATAGCGTTCACTCTAATGGCAATGGGAATAGGTTTTGGATATTATGCTTACTATGATCCAGTTTTAATGGATCATCTCTTTGATAACAGAATATTTTCTTTGTTCGTTAAGAATACTTATACTGTTATGGATAACAACGTCCTAACTGCGGTACCACTTTTCTTATTCATGGGATATTTGGTTGAGAGAGCTGGTATAGTAGCTAAATTATTTTTTGCTATAAGACTTGCAGCCCATAGGTTACCAGCATCAATGGCAGTAGCAGCATTAATAACTTGCACTTTATTTTCTACTGCAACAGGCATAATAGGAGCTGTAGTAACTTTGATGGGTTTACTTGCTTGGCCAGCAATGGTTAAAGCAGGATATGATAAGAAATTTGCATCGGGAATAATTTGTGCTGGTGGCTGTTTGGGAATTTTAATTCCACCAAGCATCATGTTAATTGTTTATTCTGTTATAGCACAATTATCACCACTTAGATTATTTGCAGCTGCAATCTTTCCAGGTTTGATGTTAGCTGGTTTATATATTGCATATGCAGTTACTAGAGCATGGCTTAATCCTTCTATAGCCCCAAGACCGCCTGCCGAAGATATACCACCAAGAGCTGAAATTTTAAAAGAAGTACTAGTATCCTTTGTGCCTTTATTTGGTTTGATAATGTTAGTGCTTGGAACAATTTTAGCTGGGATCGCTACTCCAGCAGAAGCAGCAGCAGCAGGAGCATTTGGTGCAATTCTTTTATCATGGTTTTACAAAACACTTAAATGGCAGAATTTTAAAGAGTCAGTTTTTCTAACAGCAAAAACAACAGCGATGATTATGTGGTTATTCATCGGATCATGGACTTTTTCTTCTGTTTTTTCTTATCTAGGTGGACATGAAGTATTTGAACATTTCTTTACGTCAATTAATATTTCCACATGGCAATTTTTGGTAATAACTCAAATTATAATTTTTCTTTTAGGATGGCCCTTAGAATGGACTGAAATTTTGATTATATTTGTTCCAATATTTTTACCTTTGTTGGAAATATTTGATGTTAATCCGTATTTCTTTGCTATGTTAATTGCACTAAATTTACAAACTTCTTTTTTAACTCCACCAATGGCAATGTCTGCATATTATCTTAAAGGAGTTCAAAAAACAAACGTAGAATTGATGGAAATATTTAGAGGCATTATGCCTTTTTTAGGTATAGTTATTTTTGGAATGTTTTTAATGTACATGTTCCCTGGAATTGCTTTATGGCTACCAGACGTATTGTTTGCTGACTAAAAATGATTGATATATTTTCGCTTAGTGTTGAGGAGATGGCCTCAAAGATTAAAGAAGGTCAATTAACCTCTGTTGAGGTTTGTGAACAATATATTGAAAGAATAAATAAATTCGAAAAAGATATAAAAGCTTGGGCACACTTTGATAAAAAAATTTTATTAGAGAAAGCAGCTGATGCTGATGAACACAGAAGATCAGGAAAATCAGTTGGCATACTTCATGGAGTACCTGTAGCCATTAAAGATATCATTGGAACTGTAGATATGCCAACCGAGTGTGGAACCCCGATAAGAAAAGGTAAATCTTATTCACAAAATGCCGAGATAGTTGAACTTTTGCATTCAGCTGGAGCAATTGTTATGGGCAAAACATCTACGTCTGAATTGGCATATCTTGGGCCACCAAAAACAACTAACCCTCACGATTATTCCCGAACTCCTGGTGGCTCTTCAAGTGGATCAGCAGCTTCTGTTGCATCTTTAATGACACCTCTTTCAATTGGATCACAAACTGGTGGATCGGTTATTAGACCAGCTTCCTATTGTGGTGTAGTTGGATACAAACCGAGCTATGGCTTGATTTCAAGAAATGGAGTTTTAAGAACTTCTTATATATTAGATCATATAGGCATGTTTGGTAGAACAGTTGAAGATGTTGCTTTATTAGCTAAAGTTTTAATTAAAAAAGATCATCATGACCCAGCAACTATTTATTATTCATCAGAAAACATTTTAGAGGAAACAAAGAAGGGACCCACATATGAACCAAAATTTATTTTTTATAAGTCAGATTATTGGAAAATAATTGATAAAAAATCTAGAGAGTCATTTGAATACTTTATTAAGTCATTTAAAAATATAGAGATATTTGACACTCCGTCATATTTTAAAGACATTCACAAATATCATCAAATTATTCATGAAACCGATCTAGCAAATAATTTTGCTTTGTATTATAAAAAATATAAATCTAAATTATCTAAATATATGCAAACTGCTATAGCTAAGGGCAACAAGTATTCAGCAAAAGAATATGCTGAGGCAATTGATTTCAAAAAAAGAAGCTATGAGTCTTATCAAGAAGTTTTTGAGGATTATCATGGAGTATTGTCACCATCTAGTCCTGGAGTTGCGCCAAAAGGCTTGAAGAGCACCGGAACAGCAGAATTCAATAAAGTTTGGTCTTATTTAGGAACTCCTTGTATTTCACTTCCTTTGCTTGAAGGTGATAGTAATTTACCTTTAGGAGTGCAGCTAGTAGGTGATCGTTATGATGATCATAGATTTTTAGGGGTTGCTAATTGGTTAGAAAAAGAATGTAATAATTAAATGCAAAAATTCACAACATTTTTAGGTTCTCTGCTTGCAATAGCTTTTTTGGTTGGTCTTGCTACCACATTAACTAGATCGCCAATGATAGGTTTTTTTGATGTATTGCCAGTTTATATTTTAATGGGTATTGCAATTTTTATGATGGTTTATGAGGCCTTCTTCGAAAAAAAAAAATAGATAATTCAAAATTAAATCATTGAGTACAAAAACTAATAATCTTTTTGCATTCTCTCTTTTATTTATTCAACCTATTTTTATGGCGTCAAACCTAGTAGTAGCCCGAGGTGGAGTTGAATATGTTCCACCAATCTCCCTAGCATTTTGGAGATGGACATTAGTTTTTTTAATTCTACTCCCTTTTACTTATGTAGCCTTAAAAAAAAATTATAAAATTTTAAAAAAAGAATATAAAAAACTTTTTTTCTTAGGAGCAACTGGGTGTGGTATCTGTGGCGCGTTCCCTTTTTTAGCTGGTCAAACAACTACAGTTACCAATATGGGAATTATATATACATCTTCACCAATATTTATAATTTTGATTTCTAGTATTTTTTTCAATGAAAAAATTAATTTAATCAAGATTATCGGTCTTATAAGTTGTTTGATTGGAGTCTTAGCAATTATTATAAAGGGTGATTTTTATTTATTGATAAATCTTAATTTTACAATTGGTGATCTTTGGATGTTGGCCGCTGCTATTGGATGGGCACTGTATTCAATTTATTTGTTTTATTGGAAATCAAAACTTGAGATTTTTCAAAGATTTACTTTAATTGCATTTTTTGGTGCTGTTAGTTTACTTCCTTTTTATATAGGAGAGGAAATTTTTTTTGAAAAAACCTTATTTAGTGAGGAATTTTTTATGTGGGTAATTTTTGCAGCTATTTCTCCAGGTATCATTGCATTCACACTTTATACTATTACACAAAAAAAACTTGGTGCCTCTCTAACCGGATTTACATTGTATATTTTTACAATTTATGGAGCAATATATGGTTATTTTTTATTTGAAGAAAAATTAGAAGATTATCATTTGATAGGAACAGTTTTGGTATTCATTGGTGTATACTTAGCAAAGAAAAAAAATGTTCAAAAAATTTAGGAAAAGTTTATTGCAATTATTTTTAATTATCTTTTTATTATATTTTTTTGTTCTGGTATTTTTATACTTCTATCAGCGAAATTTACTTTATCATCCAAATGAAAATAATTATTCAGGAGACAAAATTTCAGTAGATATAAAAAAAGTTAAAATAATAACTTCAGATAATATTGAATTACTTGGATGGTATCATGAAAAAAATCTTAAAGACTTTAAAACTTTAATTTATTTTCATGGGAATGCAGGGTCGTTAGAAAACAGAATTCATAAACTTAATCATTTTCAAGATATGAATATTAATTTTTTGATCATAGCCTGGCGAGGGTTTAGTGGAAATAATGGTAAACCTTCTGAAAAAGGACTTTATGAAGATGGTAAAAGTGCAATTAATTGGGTAATAGAAAAGGGAGTAGATGAAAAAAATCTAATTTTATATGGAGAATCTTTAGGGACAGGAATAGCAACACATCTAGCTCAAAACAAAAGTTTTGCAGGGATAATTTTAGAAACTCCATTTACTTCTATGGTCGATGCTGCCAAAAAATTTTATCCTTTCATCCCTGTTAGTTTGCTACTTAAGGACAAATTTGAAAATTATAAAAAAATTAAAAAAATAAACTCACCTATTTTAGTTATGCATGGTGAAAAAGATCAAATAGTTCCCTTTACAATGGGTAAAAAAATTTATGAAATAGCAAATGAGCCTAAATACTCTTACTTTACAAAGTATGACGATCATATGATGGAATATGATGATAACTTAGTATTAACACTTAAATCTTTTCTTAAAAGTTTAAATTAAGCCACATTCCAAACAAATATAACTCAACATTATATTTTAAATTATTAATATGAGCAGAATAATCATTTTAATAATTTTTCTTTTTTCAATAAATATAATTGCTACAGCAAAAGATAAAGAATTTTTAGCAGATGATTTATTTCATATAGATAAAATGAATTCTCATAATGAACATTTTGCTTTGTATTTTAAGGGAAGAGAAAAATCAATTTTAGCCAAAGGTGAAACTGCTAATTATATAAATGATTACCCAAAAGATCTTTATATTTATGATTATAAAACAAAAACTTCATCTCCTTTAATTTCTTATGAGTGGTTCCCGTCTCATGCAAAGTATTACCTTGAAGAATATGATTTTCCAGTATTTCCTGATGATTTTGCATATTACCTGTTAAAAGATAATAAAACTTTAGTTATGATTAGTGCAGTTAAAAGTTTAAATGCTAATTTCAAATTTGATATTTTAGAAAAAAAATTAGAATTATATCCGACCAACGGGAAATTCGATTTTATTATATCTTCATTTGCTAAAAATTGTGGTCATTTCAAATTTGAAGATATTTATAAATGTAGTTTTTACAAACCACTAATATCAAGTAATTTAATTAACTAGATTGAGTAAAAGCTTCAGCAAATTTTTGGGCCTCAAATATTTGTAGGTCATCTTCTTTTTCACCTAATCCTAAAGCAATAATTGGAAGCTTATATTTTTTTGCTAAAGCCAAAAGAATTCCACCTTTTGCAGTTCCATCTAATTTTGTCATGATAATACCTGTTATTGGAATAATTTTATTAAATTCTTCAACTTGATTGATTATATTTTGACCAGATGTTGCATCTAAAACTAAAATTACATCATGAGGTGCTTCTTGATCTATCTTTTTTGTTACATTTGCAATCTTTTTATATTCATCCATCAAATTTTTTTTATTTTGAAGTCTTCCAGCTGTATCAATTAAAACTTGATCAAAATTATCATTTATTGACTCTTCGATAGCTTTATACGCTACTGATGCTGGATCAGATCCTTGTGATGATTTAGTAATTTTAACGTCAATTTTATTAGCCCAATTTTCTAATTGTTCAATTGCTGCAGCTCGAAAAGTATCTGAAGCTGCAAACATAACTTTATTACCATTAGCTTTCAAAATTTTACCAATTTTACCAATACTTGTTGTTTTACCAACACCATTAACTCCAGAAATTAAAGTTGCATTAAGTTTATCTTTCTTAATAAAAAATGAACTATTTTCTAAGGGCTTCATTAAATTTATAATGTATTCTTTTAAAATGAGATTTATTTCTGCTGTTAAATCTTTATTAGGATCAACTTTCTTTTTTGAAAGTATCTGTTTTATTTCTGAAGCAGCTTCAACTCCTACATCAGATTGTATCAAAAACTCCTCTATTTTATTTAGATTTTCATCATCTATTTCTTTTTTTACAATTATTTCTTTAAGGCCAGATGAAAATGCTGAAGCACTTTTTTGAAAACCTTTTTTAAATTTGTCAAATATTCCCATTATAATTTTATTGAAATTTCTTCAATATCTGAAACTGGTCCCTTCATATGAATAGAATTTTTATCATCTATAAAAATTGATAACTTTCCAGTCTCGAATTCAATATCTGTATTATTATCGGAAAGGTTATTTAATTTGCCAGCAAATGCTGTTGCACATGCTGCTGTTCCACATGCTTTCGTTAATCCAGCACCTCTTTCCCATACTTTAACTTTAATTAAATTTCTATTTATAACTTTAGCAATTGTAACATTACATTTTTGTGTAAATATCTTGTGATTTTCAATTTGAGGTCCAATTTTTTTGATATCAAAATTTTTGATTTCTTCTACAAAAAAAATAATATGAGGGTTTCCAACATTTATAGCAGTACCACCAGAATATTCTTTGTTATTCAAATCACAAATCTTAATATTTAAGTTCTTTGTATTAAATTCGTCAGAAAGAGGGATTTCATTCCACTTAGTTTTAGCATTTCCTATCTCAGTTGTAACAAGATTATTTCCCAATATTTTAGATTTTAAATTTCCAGATATAGTATTTAAATTTATAGTTTTATTTTCTTTTTCTTTTGATATTAAGTCCGCAACACATCTCGTACCATTGCCACATGCTTCAGACTCACTACCATCAGAATTAAAAAACTTTAAATTAGCATCAGAAGTGTTATCTTTTTCAATTAGTATTAATTGATCACATCCTATATAATTTCGATCGCAAATTTTAATTATTTGCTCTTTCGATAATTCTGTAATCTTCTGTCTATTATCAATGATCACAAAATCATTACCTAATCCATCCATTTTAAAAGCTTTTATGTTCATATATAGTTATTTAACTTATTTATTGACTTTTTGAACCTCTATTATAGTTTGTGGCAGTTTCCGCAAAAACGTTAAATTTGCGGTGTCTTTGGAAACAAAGAGATCGACACTAGTTAGCGAGGGTTCGCCCACTAGTGCGATTACTGCTGTGTGAAATAAATATGTTTGAAAATTTAACAAATAAATTTGAAGAAATTTTTTCTTCTCTAAAAAAAGCCCCATCACTTGATGAAAATCAGGTTGATGAAAGTTTGAGAGGTATTAGACAAGCCTTACTTGAAGCTGATGTTTCTTTAGATGTTGCAAAAGAATTTATAGAAAAAGTTAAACCAAAAGCTTTAGGACAAGAAATAATTAGATCAACATCACCCGGAGATATGGTGGTTAAGATCGTTTATGATGAATTAGTCAGTTTACTAGGTGAAAAAAATAACGATGTAAATCTTAATGCAGTTCCTCCAGTGCCAATGATGCTAGTTGGACTACAAGGTTCTGGTAAAACAACCACAACCGCAAAACTTGCTAGATATCTTGAAAAAACAAAAAAAAAGAAAGTAATGATGGTTAGCTTAGATATATATAGGCCAGCTGCTCAAGAACAATTAAAATCTTTAGGTGAGCAAAATAATATTTTAACTCTTCCAATAATTGAGGGACAACAACCAAATGATATTTGTCAAAGAGCAATCAGTGCCGCTAATTTAAACGGTGCTGATATTATATTATTTGATACTGCTGGTAGAACTCAAATAGATTTACAAATGATGAGTGAGATTAAGCAAATTGAAAATACAATTAAACCTGCAGAGATTTTTCTAATTGCAGATTCGCTCACTGGCCAAGTTGCAGCATCTGTAGCAAAAGAGTTCAAAAATACAGTAAGTCTTTCTGGAATAATTTTAACAAGAGCAGATGGTGATGCTAGAGGGGGAGCAGCTGTTAGTATGAAATTTATTTCACAGGTACCAATTAAATTTTTAGGTATAGGTGAAAAAGTTGAAAATCTTGAGGTATTTCATCCAGATAGAATTGCAAATAGAATTCTTGGGATGGGAGACATTGTATCTCTTGTTGAAAAAGCAGCTCAAGATTTAGGTGAGGAGAATATTAAAAAAACAGAAGAAAATTTAAAAAAAGGTCAATTTTCAATGCAAGATTATTTAACTCAACTAAGACAAATGAAAAAAATGGGTGGAATAGAAGGCATTATGTCTTTCATGCCAGGTGTTTCAAAAGTTAAATCACAAATGGATGCAGCTGGAATTGACGAAAGTGTTATCTCTAAGAATGAAGCTATAATTTTATCAATGACAAAAAAAGAAAGAGAGAACCCAAAAATTATAGATGGTTCAAGAAAAAAAAGGATTGCTAATGGATCTGGCACAGACCCAGCCACTATCAATAAATTGCTTAAGCAATTTAAATTGATGTCTGAAATGATGAAAAAGATGTCAAAAGGAAATCTGAAAGGTATGTCAGATAAAGGAATACCTCCAGAATTATTTAATCAATTAAAATAGAAAAAGGAGAGTAAATGTTAAAGTTAAGATTATCAAGGGGTGGTACAAAAAAAAGACCTGTCTATAAAGTAGTTGTAGCTGACAGTCGATTTGCAAGAGACGGAAGATTTATAGAAAAAGTAGGTTTCTTTAATCCATTGTTACCAAAAGAAAAAAAAGAGAGAATTGGATTAGAAGCTGATAGAATTAAATATTGGTTAGGTCAAGGAGCACAACCAACAACAAGAGTAGCAAGGATTTTAGGTGAAAATGAATTAATGCCTATGCCTACAAATGGCAATAACCCACAAAAAGCAATTCCAAAAAAAGATAGAAAAAAAGAAAGTTCTGAGAAAACTAAAAAAGAAGAAGCTCCTAAAGAAGAAGCTCCTAAAGCAGAAGCTAAAAAAGAAGAAGCTCCTAAAGCAGAAGCTAAAAAAGAAGAAGCTCCTAAAGGGGACAAGAAATAATAGTAAGTTTATTTATGTTGCAGGCTCAAATATTTACACTTTATCCAGAAATTTTTCCTGGGCCTTTAGACAAAGGTCTTTACGGAAAAGCAATGGCTAAAAAATTGTGGAGCTTGAATGTGATTAATATTAGAGATGCAGCAAAAGATAAACATAAGACAGTTGATGATACCCCATACGGTGGTGGAACTGGTATGCTGCTTAAACCAGATGTTTTAGCAAATTCCATTGATCAAAATGTGAGTAAAAGAGAAAGAATTTTTTATCTTTCACCAAAAGGTAAAAAATTTGATCAAAAGCTCGCTCAAGATTTATCTAAAGAAAAATCATTTTCTTTAATTTGTGGACATTTTGAGGGAGTTGATGAAAGAGTTTTAGCTACAAGAAATATTGAAGAAATAAGCATTGGAGATTATATATTGTCAGGTGGAGAGACTGCTGCTTTAGTAGTTTTAGACAGTGTATTGAGACTTTTACCAGGTGTTTTGGGTAATCAAAAATCAGCTTCTGAAGAAACTTTTGAAAATGGTCTTTTAGAGTATCCACAATTTACAAAACCTCAAATTTGGGAGGAAAAATCAGTCCCAGAAGTCTTATTATCTGGTGATCATAGTAAAATTAAAGACTGGCGTTTATCTCAATCAGAGGCTATAACACGCGACCGAAGACCAGATTTGTGGCAAAAATATAAGAAAAGATAAATTGTCTAATATAAAAATGAAAACAATAGAAGAAATAAACCAATATAACGTTAAAAAAATTCTTTCAGAAAAAAAAATTCCTGATTTTTTTCCTGGAGATGTGGTTAAAGTTGGTGTTAGAATTACTGAAGGTAAAAAAGAAAGAATTCAATATTTTGAAGGTGTTTGTATTTCTAAAAAAAGTAGAAACTTAAACTCCTCATTTACTGTGAGAAAAATTTCTTTTGGAGAAGGTGTTGAGAGAACTTTTCCTTTATATGGAACCTTAATTGACTCAATTAAAGTAATTCGTTCAGGAAAAGTTAGAAGAGCTAAACTTTATTACTTAAGAGATAGAACAGGTAAGTCTGCTAGAATAGCTGAAAAAATTAGAAAAAAAATTGGTATTGATATTGATGTTAAATCAGAGGAGACAATTGAAGAAAAGTTGGCTCCAGTTACTAAAGAATTAGAGGTAGAAGCTAAAAAAGAAGAAACTCCAAAAACAGAAACTAAAAAAGAAAAAGCTCCTAAAGTTGAAACTGCTGTTAAGCTAGAAAAGAAATCAGAAAGCTCAACAGAAAAAAAATAATTTTTTTTTCAATGCCCAATACTCTTTATGATAAAATATGGAATGATCACTTAGTCGATCAGCAAGATGATGGAACAGCTTTATTATTTGTTGATAGACATTTAGTTCACGAGGTAACAAGTCCGCAAGCTTTCGAAGGACTTAGAAATTCTAATCGTAAAGTAAGACATCCTAAATTAACTCTTGCGGTTGCTGACCATAATGTTCCTACAACAGATAGATCTAAAGGCATTTCAGACCAAGAGTCAAAAATTCAAGTTGATACTTTAGAGTCTAACTGCAAAGAGTTCGGTGTCCAGTTATTTGGCATGGATGATAAAAGACAAGGGATTGTTCATATCATTGGACCTGAACAGGGATTTACTCAGCCAGGAACTGTTATAGTTTGTGGAGATAGTCATACAGCAACTCACGGAGCATTTGGTGCCTTAGCATTTGGAATTGGTACATCTGAAGTAGAACATGTTTTAGCAACACAAACGTTAGTACAAAAAAGAGCAAAAAATTTTAGAATTAATGTAAATGGTAAACTTCCACTGGGAGTTACTTCTAAAGATGTAATACTTCAAATAATTGGAAAAATTGGTACCGCTGGAGGAACTGGCTGTGTGATAGAATATGCTGGTGATTTGATTAGATCGTTAAGTGTTGAACAAAGAATGACTATTTGCAACATGACCATCGAAGGTGGTGCTAGAGCAGGTTTAATTGCACCTGATGAAAAGATATTCAAATATTTAAAGGGCAAACCAATGTCACCAAAAGGAAAAAACTGGGATAAAGCTTTAGAATATTGGGAAAATTTGAAAACAGATGAAGGAGCTAAATTTGATAAAGAAATTAATCTTAATGCAAATGAAATTTTACCAATGGTAACTTGGGGAACATCTCCTCAAGATGTGATTACAATAGATGAAAAAATTCCAAATCCACAAAATGAGACGGATGAAGATAAAAAAAATTCATTAGAAAGAGCATTAAATTATATGGGTTTAAAACCTAATATGAATGCTAAAGATATTAAAATAGATAAAGTTTTTATTGGAAGTTGTACGAATGGGAGAATTGAAGATTTAAGAGAGGCTGCAAAAATTCTAAAAGATAAAAAAATAGCCTCTCATGTTCAGGCAATGGTTGTTCCAGGATCAGGATTAGTTAAAGAACAAGCAGAACAAGAGGGATTAGATAAAATTTTTGTTAGTTCAGGATTTGAGTGGAGAGAACCAGGTTGCTCAATGTGTTTAGCAATGAATGCTGATAAATTAAAACCAGAAGAGAGATGTGCATCGACATCAAATAGAAATTTTGAGGGAAGACAAGGTAGAGGCGGGAGAACTCATTTAGTAAGTCCAGGTATGGCAGCCGCAGCCGCAATATCTGGAAATCTTGATGATGTTAGAAAGTATCAAAAATAATATGCAAAAATTCAACACATTAAAGAGTATACCAGCTCATTTACCAATAGTTAATATTGATACAGATATGATCATCCCTAAACAATTTTTAAAAACTATTAAAAGAACTGGTTTAGGCAAAAATTTATTTTTTGAGATGAGATATGATGATCAAGGTAATAAAATTAATGATTTTATTTTAAATAAAACCCCTTATGACAATTCAAAGATTTTAATTGCTGGTAAAAATTTTGGTTGTGGTTCATCAAGAGAACATGCTCCATGGGCATTGTTAGATTTTGGAATTACCTGTGTAATTAGTTCAAGTTTTGCTGATATTTTTTACAGTAATTGTTTTAAAAATGGAATATTGCCTATAATTCTTGGAGACGGAAAAATTAAAGAATTATTAGAGTATGCAAATAGAAAAGAAGAAATTTCTATAGATCTTAATGAAGAAAAAATAATTTATGGAAATAGTGAAATAAAATTCGAAGTAGACCCTTTCAAGAAAAAATGTCTATTAGAAGGACTAGACGATATAGCTTTATCTTTAAAGAAATCAAATAAAATAGAAAATTTTGAGAAGGATTTAAAAGATAAAAAACCTTGGATATTTAATGATTAAAGTTAAAAAAAGAAAAATATTATTGTTACCTGGAGATGGAATTGGTCCAGAAGTAATTAGGGAAGTAAAAAAAATAATTACTTGGTTTAATAGTAAAAAGTCTCTTGATTTTGAAATAGATCAAGACCTAGCTGGGGGCTGTTCTTATGACAAGCATGGCACACCTATTACAGATGAGGTATTTTACAAAGCATTAGAGAGTGCAGTAATAATGTTGGGTGCTGTTGGCGGTCCTAAATGGGACAATGTAGAATTTTCAAAAAAACCTGAAAGAGCTTTATTAAAGCTTAGAAAAGAATTAAAACTTTTTGCTAATTTAAGGCCAGCAATTTGTTTTAAACAATTAGTTGACGCCTCTACACTTAAACCAGATATTGTTTCAGGTTTAGATATTATGATTGTGAGAGAATTAACAGGAGGAATATATTTTGGAGAACCACGTGGAATTAAGCCAATTGAAAATGGAGAGCGTAAAGGAATTAATACTCATACATATACTAGTAGTGAGATAATAAGAGTGGCTAGAATTGCTTTCGATTTAGCAAAAAAAAGATCAAATAAAGTTACATCATGTGAAAAATCAAATGTAATGGAGGCAGGACAACTTTGGAAAGAGGAAGTTCAAACATTACATGATAAAGAATATAAAGATGTAGAGCTAAGTCATATGCTAGCTGATAATTGTTCTATGCAATTATTAAGAAACCCAAAACAATTCGATGTTATTGTAACAGATAACCTGTTTGGGGACATGTTGTCGGATCAAGCTTCAATGCTTACAGGATCTCTAGGACTTTTACCTTCAGCATCTTTAGGTTCAAAAAATAAAGATGGCGAAATGAGAGCTATGTATGAACCGATTCATGGTTCAGCCCCTGATATAGCTGGCAAAGGAATTGCTAATCCAATAGCCTCAATATTAAGTTTTGCCATGGCTTTAAGATATTCTTTGGACCTTGATAAAGAGGCAGAAGTCTTAGAAAAAGCTGTACAAGATGTTCTAAATGACGGCTTGAGAACAAAAGATATTCTATCAGTTGGAAAAAAAGAAGTTTCGACTTCCCAGATGGGTGATGCGATAATTTCAAAATTGCAATAATCTATTAATTATCTTAAACTAATTTTATGCCAAGCTATACCGCGCCTGTTGAAGATATGATGTTTCTTTTTGAAAAATTAAGAGATAATAAAAATTATAATGAATTAGAAAAATATAAAGAAGTTAGCCCAGATCTTGTAAAAGACATTTTGGAGGAAGCTGCAAAGATAAATCAAAATTTAATACTTCCACTTGCAAAGGTTGGAGATGAAAATCCAGCTGTTTTAGAAAATGGAGTA
This sequence comes from uncultured Pelagibacteraceae bacterium, assembly GCA_902578525.1. Classification (GTDB taxonomy): domain Bacteria; phylum Pseudomonadota; class Alphaproteobacteria; order Pelagibacterales; family Pelagibacteraceae; genus Pelagibacter. Next base: position 45,573 of record CACHDJ010000007.1, read on the forward strand.
GTTAGAACTCCTCCAGGATACAAAGAAGCGTATCAAAAATATATAGAAGATGGCTGGACTTCATTGTCTTGTGATCCAAAGTATGGTGGCCAAGGAATGCCCAAAACTGTTAGTGCATTTTTTGATGAAATGTTATCAGCTGCCAGTCTATCATTTAAGCTGTATAGTGAACTTAGTATTGGAGCATATAATTGTATTAATCATCACGCATCTGAAGAAATAAAAAATAAATATTTACCAAAAATAGTTGAAGGTAAATGGAGTGGAACGATGTGTTTAACAGAACCTGTTTGTGGTACAGATTTAGGACTTTTGAAAACAAAAGCAGA
>CACHDJ010000008.1 GCA_902578525.1 uncultured Pelagibacteraceae bacterium
GCTATATGGTAAGCTTTTTCTAAAACAAATCTAATTTCAGAAGCTTTTTTAATCTTATATGAATATTTTGTTACTGGTTTTGATATATTTACTATATTAGTTTCCTGAAAACCAACTTGTCTGACCTTTTTCGTAGATTTATGACCGTCTTGCTGCTCATATGTATTTACTTGACCACAAATATGAAGAGAGGGAATAGAGTCGAAAAATGAACAAGCAATACCCGTAATAAGGTTTGTTGCGCCTGGACCTGAAGTTGCCATTGTACAAGAAAAATTAGGACCCTGTCTCGAATAAGCATCTGCCATCATTGCAGCAGCTTGCTCATGAGCTACTGATGTGTATCTAATTTTTTTATTTCTTGAAAAGGCATCAACTAAAAATGAAATTGCTCCTCCTGTAATTAAAAAAACATCTTTTACTTTTTTTTTTTGTAAAAATTTAAGAGTATAATCTGATAAGTTCATTATCCAATAAAGTTTAGAATTTTTTTATGTATATAGTTAATATCACTTTTTTTTAATCCTTGATGACATCCTATAAGAATTCCATACTTCATTATATAATCAGAGTTTTTAAAATTTTCTAATTTATTACGTTTATTAATTAAACTAGAAAATGCAGGATGTCTCAGTATATTACCACTGAAAATAGGCCTTGTTTGTATGTTGTGTTTTTCTAAATATATTTGAAGATCTTTTCTATTAAATTTTAAGTTTTTCTTCATTATTACTGGATAGGCTAAAAAATTAGTTTTTACATCCTTTTCAATTTTAGGAACTATAAAGTAATTATCTAATTTTTTAAAAAAATTATAATGCATCTTAAAGTTTATATTTCTAAGTTTTTTAAATTTATTGAATTTATTTAATTGAACAATTCCAAATGATGCTCCAACTTCAGATGGTTCAAAATTATAACCAGCTTCAGAGAAAACAAATTTTCTATCATAATCAATACCTCTAAGCTTAATACCTAATCTTTTATGAATATTTTCAGAGTCTTTTATTAATGATGACATTCTTCCCCAGCTTCTAAGAATTTTTGCTTTGGTAAAATAATCTTTATTGTTTGTTAAAAGCATACCACCATTTCCAGCACAACTTATAACGTGAGAACCATAAAAGCTTGTAATAGAAATATCACTATATATTCCACTAGACTTTCCTTTAATAGTAGCACCTAGTGTATCAGCGGAATCCTCTAGGATTAACAAATTATACTTATTAGCTATTTTTCTTATTTTTTTCCAATTAGGTATATTTCCAATCAAGTTGGGGATTAATAAAGCTTTAGTTTTTTTTGTAATTCTATTTTCTATTGCACTAACATTTATTTGAAGAGTTTCTACCTCACAATCAATAAAAATAGGTGTTAAACCACTTAACATAATAGATGAGATAGCAGTCCCAAAATTTAAACAAGGAACAATTATTTCATCATTTTTTTTTAAATTCATTACTTTTAAAGCCAAAAGTAGTGCTGAAGAACCAGAATTAACCATTAAACCAAATTTTTTAGAAAAAAATTTTGCAATTTTATTTTCAAAAGCGTTAACTGATCTACCCATTTGAGTTGACACTTTTAAAGTTTTTAAAACTGCACTAATCTCTTTCCTATCATAAACATTTTTACCGTAAGAAATCTTATTCATAATTTATTTGGTTTTTTGTTTTATCTAGATTCTAATTATTATTTATATACATTAAAAATTGCTGTTCACATATATATTTTGCTGGAACTCCCTTTTTTATTTGGCTATTCCATTTTATTGTTTCATCTAACGCTTTATAGAGACTCCATTTGTTAGACCATTTAAGCTTTTTTTTAGCATTACTACTATTTAGCCTTAAAATTTTTGTTTCCTTAAATTTTTGATTTTGAATTATTCGAAAACTAAATTTTTCCTTTTTTTGAATATATTTAACAATATTAATTACTCTCTTAAAATTGTTCTTACTTGGTCCTAAGTTCCAAGAATGAAAGTTTTTAGTTATATTATTGTTAAATTGTTTTTTTGCTATTATTAAATATCCTATTAAAGGATCCAGCACATGTTGCCAAGGTCTTATATTTTTTGGGTTTCTTAAAGAAAGTTTTTTTTTATTGTTAATTGCTCTCATAATATCCGGAACAAGTCTATCTTTTGAAAAGTCACCTCCACCAATTACATTTCCTGCTCTTACTGTTGAAATCTTATTTTTAAGAATTGAAGTTTTAAAAAATGATTTAATGTAGCTATCTGTGATTGTTTCAACTGCAACTTTTGAGGCACTATAAGGATCATACCCACCTAATTGATCTAACTCACTATAAATTTTATTTTTTTTATCAATTTTATAAACTTTATCTGTTGTAATTATAAGTACTGATTTTACAGAGCGAATTGATCTTATACATTCTAATAAGTTTGCAGTTCCTATTACATTAGTTTTTATTGTTTCTAAAGGGTGTTTATAAGAATCAATTACAAGAGGTTGAGCAGCTAGATGGAAAATTATCTCTGGTTTTATTCTTTTAATATTAGTTTTTAATTTTTTAATATCCTTAATGTTTCCATAAATATTTGATGATAGTTCATTCTTAATTTTAGATTTAATAAATAAATTATTTTTTTCAGGAGGTAAAGAATAACCAAAAACTTTTGAGCCAAGTAGATTAAGAATAATACTTAACCAAGTACCTTTAAATCCAGTATGACCAGTAATAAATATCTTCTTTTTTTTCCAAAATTTTTTTAAATCATTTAAATTTTCCATGGCAATTTTTTTTTCGTATTAATTAATTTTTTAAAATCATTTTTATCTTTTAAAGTATCTAAACTTTTCCAAAATCCATTGTGTTTGAAAGCAAATAACTTTTTAGCTTTAAGAAAGTATGTTAGGGGTTCTCTTTCCCAGTAAGTTTTTAAATTTTTAATTTTTTTAATAGCTTTTTTTGATATAACAAAAAATCCTCCATTAATAAAAACATCAATTTTTTGATTGTTATTATCAAAATATTTGACCCTGTCTTTCTGTATTTTTAAAACACCATATTTTTGTTTTGGTTTGACAGCAGTCAAAGTTATTTCAGATTTTTTAAGGTAATGAAACTTTATTAATTTATTTATTGGAACATTTGATAAGCCGTCGCCATATGTCATCATAATATCTTCATCTAAATTAAGTTTTTTGTATGCTTGTTTTATTCTTCCACCTGTTCCAGTATTCAGACCAGTATAAACTAAATTTCCTATAAAATTAATTTTTGAATCTTTATATTTAAATTTTATATAATCATTTTTTTTTTTTATAATTATAATTTTTTTTTTATTTTCTTTTAAAAAATATTCAATAATTGTTTTTGCCTTATGGCCTAAACAAAAAACAAAATCTTTATGACCTTGTTCTACATAATTAGTTATCAAGTGCATCAATAAAGGTTTAGAACCAATTCTAATCATTGGTTTTGCCATTAATGTACCTTCATAATCTAATCTTGTACCTAATCCACCACAAAGAATAAAAGTTTTCATTTTTGTTTTTTTAAAAAATTTAGATGGTGAAATACAATAGCTGCACTATTGGATATATTTAAACTTTCAATCTTATTATTGATATCAATCTTAACTAAAAAATCAGCATATTTTGATGTATGTTCATGCATACCTGAGCCTTCAGAACCAAATAAAAGTATATTATTTCCTTCCCATTTTATATCTGTAAATGTTTTATCACCATTTCCATCAAACCCATAAACCCAAAAATTTTTATCTTTTAAATTTTTTAAAGTTGAATTTATATTTGAAACTTGAAATATATTCACATATTCGATTGCTCCACTAGCAGCTTTATACATTAGTTTACTTTGATTAGGAAAATGTCTTTCTTTAATTATTATCCCATCAATATTAAATGCTGCTGCACTCCTAATCAAAGATCCAATATTTCTTGGATCTGACACGCTATCTAAACAAACAAATGTAATATCATTTTTTTCTTTGATAAACTCTTTTAGTGCTGGGCTTTCTAAGTGCTCAATTTCAGCTACATAACCCTGATGTAATAAATCCTCTTTTGTTGAATATTTATCTAATTCTTTTTTTGTTTTAAAATAAACTTTTACATCTTCTAAAAGATTTCTTTTTTGACTTTTTCTATGAATATTTTTTTTACTTTCTTCGGTTAAAAACAATCTTAAAACTTTTCTTCTAGGATTTTTAAGTGCTTCAATTACTGCGTGTTGACCTACAATAAAAAATGATGATTTATTCATAAATTTTACCTAGTTTTACACGTTTTTTACTATATTTTCTTAATAATTCTCGTATTGCAATTACACAAATAAAATATATAAAACGCGTGTTGTTTGAAGCTTTATTGAACAAGGGGACACTTCCCCAAAAGGAGGGGTTCCAGAGCGGTCAAATGGGGCGGGCTGTAAACCCGTTGACTTCGGTCTTCGAAAGTTCGAATCTTTCCCCCTCCACCACTCAATAAAATTTGAAACAATATGGAGTGATACTCTTGGGGTTGTGCGGGTGTAGTTCAATGGTAGAACGCTAGCCTTCCAAGCTGGATGTAAGGGTTCGATTCCCTTTACCCGCTCCAAGAAAAAAAAATTATAAAAAAAGTGAGGAATAAAAGTAATGTCAAAAGAAAAATTTGTAAGAAATAAACCGCATTGTAACATTGGTACAATTGGTCATGTCGACCACGGTAAAACAACTTTAACTGCAGCTATCACTAAAGTTTTAGCTGAAACAGGTGGTGCAAAAGCTGTAGCCTATGATCAAATTGATAAAGCTCCTGAAGAAAAAGAAAGAGGCATAACAATTTCTACTGCACACGTTGAGTATGAAACTGAAAAAAGACATTACGCTCATGTTGATTGTCCAGGTCATGCTGACTATGTAAAAAATATGATTACAGGAGCTGCACAAATGGATGGTGCGATTTTAGTAGTAAATGCTGCTGACGGTCCTATGCCACAAACAAGAGAACATATTCTTTTAGCAAGACAAGTAGGTGTTCCTGCAATTTGTGTTTACTTAAATAAAGTAGATCAAGTAGATGATAAAGAAATGATAGATTTAGTTGAGGAGGAAATTAAAGAATTATTAACTTCATATAAATTTCCAGGAGATAAAACTCCGATAGCCAAAGGTTCTGCACTAGCTGCTGTAGAGGGAAGAGATGATGAAATTGGAAAAAACTCGATTTTAGAACTAATGAAAAATGTGGATGAGTTTATTCCTCAACCTGACAGACCAAAAGATAAAGATTTTTTGATGCCTGTAGAAGATGTTTTTTCAATTTCAGGAAGAGGTACAGTTGCTACAGGTAGAGTTGAGTCAGGTATGCTTAAAACAGGAGACGAACTTGAAATAGTTGGAATAAGAGAGACTAAAAAATCAGTTTGTACTGGTGTTGAAATGTTTAGAAAACTTTTAGACTCTGGTGAAGCTGGTGATAATGTTGGTGTACTTTTAAGAGGTGTTGAGAGAACTGATATTGAGAGGGGTCAAGTTCTTTGTAAACCAGGATCTGTTACGCCACATACTAAATTCGAAGCTCAAGCATACGTACTTAAAAAAGAAGAAGGTGGAAGACATACACCTTTCTTTACTAAGTATAGACCGCAGTTTTATTTTAGAACAACAGATGTTACTGGAGAAGTCGAATTACCAGCAGGAACAGAAATGGTTATGCCAGGTGATGATGCTAAATTTACAGTTAAGTTGATTACTCCAATCGCTATGTCGGAGAAATTAAATTTTGCAATTCGAGAAGGTGGAAGAACTGTTGGAGCTGGAGTAGTAACTAAAATTATAGAGTAAGCTCTATATAGGAGTGTAGCTCAATTGGTAGAGCGCCGGTCTCCAAAACCGGAGGCTGAGGGTTCGAGTCCCTCCGCTCCTGCCAATAAAAGATTATTAAATTATGAGAAACCCAATTAAATTTATTCAAGAAGTTAAGCAAGAAGCTTTTAAAGTTACTTGGCCAACCGGAAAAGAGACTTTACAAGGAGCATTGATGGTTTTTGCGATGGCAGTAGTAATGTCTTTATTTTTTCTTCTTTTAGATCAAGTGCTGAAGTACTTCTTAGATATATTGCTTAAAGTGAGTATTTGATGAAAAATTGGTATATAGTTCAGTCACATTCAAGCTTTGAGAATAAAGTTGCAGGACTTATCAAAGAAGAGGCTGAAAAAGCCAAAATTTCTGAGAAATTTGAAGAGATAGTCGTTCCAACTCATGATGTAACTGAAGTAAAAAGAGGAAAAAGAATACAAAGAAAAAAAAAATATTTTCCAGGTTATGTATTAATAAAGAGTGAGATGGACAACAATATTTATCATATGATTAAAAATATAAAGAGGGTAAGTGGTTTTCTAGGTACTAAAGGAATGCCAGTTCCTGTTTCAGATAAAGAGATTGAGAAAATTTTGGGTCAAATAAAAGATGGTGTGGCTCAGCCAAAATCTGGTATAGAATATAGTGTTGGTGAAAAAGTTCAAGTAGTGGATGGACCTTTTGCATCGTTTAGTGGAATGGTAGAGGGAATTGATGAAGAAAAGTCTAGACTTAAGGTTTCAGTTTCTATATTTGGTCGTCCAACACCAGTTGAATTAGAATATAATCAAGTGGAGAAAGCAAGTTAATGGCTGCAAAAAAAGAAATTAGTGGATTTATAAAATTACAAATCAAAGGTGGCCAAGCAAATCCCGCACCACCAGTAGGACCTGCATTAGGACAACGTGGTGTTAACATAATGGAATTCTGTAAAGCATTTAATGATAAAACTAAATCAATGGCGGGTAAACCTGTTCCAGTCGAAATTACAGTTTACAAAGATAAAAAATTTGATTTCAAAATTAAATCACCACCAGCATCTTTTTTTATTAGAGAAGCTGCAAAATTAAAAAGTGGATCAAATGAACCTGGACGAACTATAGTAGCATCAATTACAAAAAAACAAGCTGAAGAAATTGCAAAACAAAAAATGAATGATCTAAATGCTCTTGATTTGGATCAAGCAGTAAAAATAATTTCAGGATCAGCAAGATCAATGGGTATTGAAGTAAAAGAATAATGAAATCAAAAAGATTTAAAAAACTTCCTAAAAAAACAAGAGATTTGAATCCGGAATCTTTTGAAAAATTATTACCTGAACTTAAAAAGAATTGCACTACTAAGTTTGATGAGTCATTAGATTTAAGTTTTCAAATTAACAATAAACAGAAGAAGGGTGAAGTCAACATCAGAACTGTAGTTAACTTACCAGGAGGAACTGGAAAAAAAGTAAAAGTGGCAGTAGTTTGTGAAGATAATAAGTCACAAGAAGCAAAAAATGCCGGAGCAGATATTGTAGGTAGTGATGAGTTTATTGAAAAGATTAAATCTGGAGAATTAAACTTTGAAAAATTAATTTGTACTCCAGGTATGATGGTTAAACTTTCAAAACTTGGAAAAGTTTTAGGACCAAAAGGTCTTATGCCAAATCCAAAACTTGGTTCTGTTTCAGAAAATATTAAAGAAGCTGTAATAAATGCTAAATCTGGTCAAGTTGAAATTAGAAATGATAAAGATGGAAATATAGGTGTAAGTATTGGAAAAAAATCTTTTAATGATGATAAATTACTAAAAAATTATCATGCAATTTTAGATGCTTTAGAAAAAGAAAAGTCTAACAATACTCTAAAAGGTGATTTAATTAAGAATACTTTTGCTACATCTACAATGGGTGTATCTTATAAAGTTAAATTAAGTAAGGCAATATAGTTATGATGAATAAAGAGCAAAAAAAAAATTATATTTCTGAAATGACTACTCAATTTGAAAATAGCAAGGCAATCATGGTTACTCATTACCAAGGTTTGACTATGCCCCAACTTGATGAATTAAGAGCAAAAATGAGAGAGAAGGGTATTGTTTTTAAAATTACTAAAAATAGAATAACAAAATTAGCTTTGGAAAAAACTAAGTGTAAAGATTTATCAAATTTATTTACCGGACCTACAGCAGTAGCTTTTGGAGAAGATGCAATAATGTCGGCTAGAATTTTATCTAAATTTGCCAAGGATAACGAAAATTTAAAACTTATTGGTGGATTAATGGACAATGAAGTTTTAGATCAAGCAGGAGTAGAAAAAGTTGCTAATTTACCGACATTAGATGAAGCTAGAGCCAATATTATAGGAATTTTAAATGCTCCAGCGTCAAAAATAGTAAGTATTTTACTTGCACACTCGGAAAAAATGAGTAGTTTGGCCCCAGCAAATTCTGAAACACAACCTAAAGAGTAGACAATATGCCTGACCTAAATAAAATTATAGAAGATTTATCAAGTTTGACTGTTGCTGAAGCAGCAGATCTGTCAAAACAATTAGAAGAAAAATGGGGAGTTACCCCAATGACTGCAGCAGCTCCAGCAGCAGCTGCAGGTAGTGAAGCAGCAGCAGATAAAGATGATTTTTCAATCATGTTGGTATCAGCTGGTGACAAAAAAATTAACGTTATTAAAGAAGTAAGAGCAGCAACTTCATTAGGATTAAAAGAAGCTAAAGATTTAGTTGAAGGTGCACCTAAAGAGGTTAAATCAGGTGTTCCTAAAAAAGAAGCTGAAGAAATTAAAGCTAAGCTAGAAGCTGCTGGTGCAAAAGTAGAACTTAAATAAATTAATTAAGAAAGATTTCAAAACTGATTAATTTATTTAATCAGTTGCAAAACATAGATGCAAATATCTTTTACTGAAAAAAAGAATATTAGAAAAAGTTTTGGTAAACTTAAAGAAAGTTTATCGATACCTAACCTTATTGAAGTTCAAAAAAATTCTTATAATGAACTAACTGATTTTGTTGCTGATGCAGAAATAATAAAAGGTTTTGATAGAGTTTTTAAGAGTATTTTTCCAATAGAAGATTTAAATGATAAAGCTACACTTGAGTATGTTTCATATAGATTAGAAAAACCAAAATTTGATGTAGAGGAGTGTATTGCAAGAGGTTTAACTTATTCTTCTGCGTTGAAATGTACTTTAAGACTAGTTGTTTATGAAATAAATCAAGAGAACAATACTAAGGATATTTTATCAGCTAAAGAACAAGAGGTTTATATGGGAGAGGTTCCAATGATGACAAATAGTGGAACTTTTATCACTAATGGAGTTCAAAGAGTTGTTGTAAATCAAATGCATAGAAGTCCAGGTGTATTTTTTGATCATGATAAAGGAAAAACCCATGCAAGCGGTAAATTATTATTTAACTGTAGAGTTATTCCAAATAGAGGTTCATGGTTAGACTTTGAATATGATGTCAAAGATCTTTTATATTTTAAAATCGATAGAAAGAAAAAAATCTTAGCTACAACTTTATTACTAGCTTTAGGGTATACAAAATCTGAAATTGTAAATGAGTTTTACGATAAAGAACAATATATATTTGATCCTAAAACAAAAAAATGGAAAACAAAATTTAATCCAGAAAATTATAAAGCAAAAAATTTTTCTGAAGAAGTTATAGATGCTAAAACTGAAAAAGTAGTAATTAAATTAGGTGAAAAAATTAACTTCCTCAATGCAAAAAAACTTTCAAATGATGGATTAAAAGATATTTTAGTCTCTCGAGAATCTTTGTATGGTAAATTTTTACATAAGGATGTTAAAGTTAACGAAGAAGAAACAGGTACTTTCAAGATAGGTACAGAATTAAATGATACTATTATACAACAAATTTTAGATGCAAATATCCATTCTTTAGAAATATCGGTAACTAATTCGATTAACAAAGGCCCTTATTTATTAACCACAATACTAAATGATAAAAATATTTCAAAAGATGATGCAATAACCGAAATTTATAAAATGTTAAGACCTGGTGAGCCACCGACAATTGAAATTGCTAATCAAATATTTAATAATTTATTTTTTAGTTCTGATAGGTACGACCTCTCTGATGTTGGAAGAGTTAAGATGAATTCAAGGTTAAATCTTGAGTGTTCTGATAAAATTACAATCCTAAGAAATGATGATATTATTTCTATTATTCATAAAATGTTGGATTTGAGAGATGGCAAGGATGAAGTTGATGATATAGATCACTTAGGAAATAGAAGAGTAAGATCAGTGGGTGAATTAGTTGAAAATCAAGCAAGAATTGGTGTTTATCGAATGGAGAGAGCAATTAAAGAAAAAATGACTACTCTTGATGTTGAGTCTGCAATGCCACAAGATTTAATTAACGCAAAACCTTTAACAGTTTCTCTAAAAGATTTTTTTGCTAGTTCACAATTATCTCAATTTATGGATCAAACAAATCCATTGTCAGAAATTACTCACAAAAGAAGAGTGTCGGCATTAGGACCTGGAGGTTTAACTAGAGAAAGAGCAGGTTTTGAAGTTCGTGATGTTCATCCAACACATTATGGAAGAATTTGTCCAATAGAAACTCCCGAAGGACCTAATATTGGATTAATAAATAGTTTATCAACTTATGCAAAAATTAATAAATATGGTTTTATTGAAAGTCCATATAAAAGGGTAAAAGATGGTGTTGTACAGGATAAAGTTGAATATTTATCAGCAATGGAAGAAACAAAGTTTACAATTGCTCAAGCCAACACAAAAATAGATAACAACGGTAAGATTATTGAGGAGTTAGTTTCTTGCAGACAGAATTTAAACTTTTTATTATCTAAACCAGAAACAATAGATTATATTGACGTTTCTCCTAAACAACTTGTTTCAGTAGCCGCTTCGTTAATACCTTTCTTAGAAAATGATGATGCTAACAGAGCGCTTATGGGGTCAAATATGATGAGACAAGCTGTTCCACTTTTAAAACCGGAGTCTCCTTTAGTTGGAACTGGAATAGAAAGTGATGTGGCATTAGATTCAGGAGTAACAATCGTTGCAAAAAGAGATGGAGTTGTTGATAAAATTGATGGTAAAAGAGTAGTAGTTAAAGTTACTGAAGAAACTGATTTTACAAAATCAAGTGTAGATATTTATAATTTACAAAAATTTAAAAGATCAAATCAAAATACATGTATTAACCAAAGACCTTTGGTAAGAGTTGGTGATAAAGTTAAAACTGGTGATATAATTGCAGATGGTCCATCAACTAGATTGGGAGAATTAGCTTTAGGTAAAAACGTTGCTGTAGCATTTATGCCATGGCAAGGGTATAATTTTGAAGACTCAATTCTCATTTCAGAAAGATGTGTTACAGATGACGTATTCACATCTGTCCATATTGTAGAGCATGAAATCATGGCTAGAGACACAAAATTAGGTGAAGAAGAAATAACTAGAGATATTCCAAATGTGAATGAAGATGCATTAAAAAATCTAGATGAGTCAGGAATAGTTTACATAGGCGCAGAAGTTAATGCAGGAGATATATTAGTAGGCAAAGTTACTCCAAAGGGCGATTCTGCTTCAGGACCTGAGGAGAAACTATTAAGATCTATTTTTGGCGAAAAAGCAATTGATGTAACAGATACTTCTTTAAGAATGTCTAGAGGTAGCAGTGGTACTGTAGTAGATGTGAAGGTATTTAATAGACATGGAATTGAAAAAGATGAAAGATCAATAACAATAGAACGTGCTGAAATAGATCAGGTTCAACAAGATAAAATAGTTGAAGAAGAAATTTTAGAGAGAAGTATAAAACAAAGAGCAGCTCAAATTTTGTCAGGAGCATTACTAACTAAAAAAATTAAGGATTTAGATACAAAAACAAAACTTGATTTTGAAAATATTAATAAATTAACAATAAATGATGTTTTTAAAATTACTATTGGGAAAGTTAAAGAGGATACAACTTTGGCCCAGTTAAAAGATCAATATAACAAAGCTAAGCAAGATATTGTTGAGAGATTCGAGGACAAAGTTTTAAAAATTAGAAGTGGTGATGATTTATTACCAAGTGTGATGAAAATGGTTAAAGTTTTTGTTGCTATCAAAAGAAGATTAAGACCTGGAGATAAAATGTCAGGAAGACATGGCAATAAAGGAGTTGTTAGTAAAATTGTCCCTGTAGAAGATATGCCTTACAGAGAAGATGGCAGACCTGTCGATATAGTTTTAAATCCTCTTGGAGTGCCAAGCCGTATGAATGTAGGGCAAATTTTAGAAACCCATTTAGGTTGGGCTTGTAAAGAATTTGGTGAAGAGGTTAAAAGATTAGTTAACGAAAATAATAAAAAAATTGAAAAAACAGAGAAAATTTCGAAATTTTTAAAATCTGTTTATGGAGATGAAATATTCAATGAAAAAGTTGAAAAACTTAGCAAAACTGAATTTACCGATTTATGTGAAAATTTACAAAATGGTATAGCAATTTCTACTCCTGTATTTGATGGAGCTAAAGAAAAAGATGTAACTGAAATGTTAAAATTAGCTAAACTACCAGGTTCAGGACAAACATATTTGTGGGATGGAAGAACTGGAGAGAAATTTGATAGACCTGTGACTGTTGGCATAATTTATATGTTAAAACTTCATCATCTTGTGGAAGATAAAATTCATGCCAGATCAACTGGTCCTTACAGCTTAGTAACCCAACAACCACTTGGTGGAAAAGCTCAATTAGGCGGTCAAAGATTTGGTGAAATGGAAGTGTGGGCGCTTGAGGCATATGGTGCGTCTTATTCATTACAAGAAATTTTAACTGTCAAATCTGATGATGTTGCAGGACGTGTGAAAGTTTATGAGACAATTGTTAAAGGTGAGGAAAACTTCGAATCAGGTATACCAGAGTCATTTAACGTCTTGGTAAAAGAAATAAAATCATTAGCACTTAATGTGGAGCTTAATTAATTATGAAGAAAGAATTAACAGATCTTTTTAAAAATAGCGAAATTTCAGAAGCTCAAAATTTTAGTAGTATTAAAATTTCTCTTGCGAGTCCTGAAAAAATAAAATCATGGACTTACGGAGAAATAAAGAAACCTGAAACAATTAATTATAGAACATTTAGACCAGAAAAAGATGGTCTGTTCTGTGCTCGGATATTTGGACCAATAAAAGATTATGAATGTTTATGTGGAAAATATAAGCGTATGAAATTTAGAGGTATAATATGTGAAAAATGTGGAGTTGAAGTTACAAAATCTAATGTACGAAGAGAGAGAATGGGGCATATTAATTTAGCAACTCCTGTAGCTCATATTTGGTTTTTAAAATCATTGCCAAGCAGAATTGCTCTAGCAGTTGATATGAAATTAAAAGAAATTGAGAGAGTTTTATATTTTGAGAGCTTTATTGTAATAGAGCCTGGCTTGACAGGTTTGAAAAAAAATCAACTCTTAAACGAAGAGGAATTAGCAAAATATCAAGATGAATTTGGTGATGAGGCTTTTACAACTGGAATTGGTGCAGAAGCAGTTCTAGAAATGCTAAAAAATTTAGATTTAGATTTAGAAAGAAAAAATTTAACTAATTATATCAAAGAAACGAAGTCTAAAGTTAATGAGGAAAGAGCTATAAAAAGATTAAAACTTATCGAGTCATTTATAGAAACAGGCCAAAAACCTGAATGGATGATTTTGACTGTGGTACCAGTAATCCCACCTGAGTTAAGACCTTTAGTTCCTCTAGATGGAGGTAGATTTGCTACATCTGATCTTAATGATTTGTATAGAAGAGTAATAAATAGAAATAATCGTTTAAAAAGATTAATGGACTTAAAAGCTCCAGACATAATTGTAAGAAATGAGAAACGAATGCTTCAAGAGTCGGTTGATGCACTTTTTGATAATGGAAGACGTGGAAGAGTTATAACTGGCACAGGTAAACGACCACTAAAATCTTTAGCTGAAATGCTCAAAGGTAAGCAAGGTAGATTTAGACAAAATTTACTTGGTAAACGTGTTGACTATTCAGGTAGATCGGTAATTGTTGTAGGTCCAGATTTAAAACTTCATGAGTGTGGCCTTCCAAAAAAAATGGCTTTAGAACTATTTAAGCCTTTTTTATATGCAAGACTAAATAAATTAGGCTTAGCTTCCACAATTAAACAAGCCAAAAAGCTTGTTGAAAAAGAAACAAATGCTGTTTGGGATGCGCTTGAGCTGATAGTTAGAGAGCATCCAGTTTTATTAAATAGAGCACCTACATTACATAGATTAGGAGTCCAAGCTTTTGAACCTAAATTAATTGAGGGAGATGCTATAGAATTACACCCATTAACTTGCGCAGCTTTTAATGCTGATTTTGATGGAGATCAAATGGCAGTTCATGTGCCTTTAAGTTTGGAAGCTCAATTAGAAGCAAGAATTTTGATGCTTTCAACAAATAATATTTTATCGCCTTCAAACGGAAAACCTATAATTGTACCAAGTCAGGATATGATTTTAGGAATTTACTATTTATCACAAGAACCACTAACAGATAAGTCCGCAGGTTATTTTACAGATGCAGATCAAATTGAATTCGCTTTATCATCAGGACAAATTAAAGTTCATAGTACAATTATTTCAAGGTTTGAAACTGTCGATGAAAAAGGTAGTAAAAAATATGAAAAATATACATCAACAGCTGGAAGATTTTTGTTGGCAAACCTTTTACCCAAAAATAAAGATATAAAATTTTCATTAGTTGATAGATTGTTGCCTAAAAAAGTTGTTTCAGAGGTAATTGATATAGTATTTAGATTTTGTGGTCAAAAAACTACAGTTATTTTCTGCGATAGGTTGAAAGATTTAGGGTTTAAACACGCATTTAAAGCAGGCATTTCATTTGGTAAAGATGATTTGGTAATCCCTGAAAGTAAAACAAAACTAATTGATGATACAAAAAAATTAATCGCAGATTATGAAACTCAATATACAGAAGGTTTAATTACTAGAGGGGAAAAGTATAATAAAGTTGTAGATGCTTGGTCTAAATGTACTGACAAAGTAGCTGGTGAGATGATGAAGGGTATCTCAGCTACTGAAAAAACACCTGAAGGATTGAAAATAAATTCGGTATTCATGATGGCAGATAGTGGAGCTAGAGGATCAGCTGCACAGATGAAACAATTGGCTGGTATGAGAGGATTAATCGCAAAACCTTCTGGAGAAATTATTGAAAGTCCTATTACATCAAACTTTAAAGAAGGTTTAACTGCTTTAGAATACTTTAATTCTACTCATGGAGCTAGAAAAGGCTTGGCTGATACAGCTTTAAAAACTGCAAGTTCAGGTTACTTAACTAGAAGACTTTGTGATGTAGCTCAAGATTTAACAGTTACTAAGAAAGAATGTGATTGTAAGAAGCCAGGTTTCATAGAACTTTCTGAAATTTTGGAGGGAGGAAATGTCGTCGTAAGTTTATCAGAGAGAGCTTTAGGTAGAGTTGCTTTTGATGACGTCAAACACCCTATAACTGGAGAAGTTATAATAAAAAAATTAACTACGATAGATGAAACAGCTTGTGATCAAATTGATTCAGCAGGAATAAAAGCTGTAAAAGTTTACTCTGTGATGACTTGTGGTTCAAAAGAAGGGGTTTGTGCTACGTCATATGGAAGAGACTTGTCGAGAGGTAAAATGGTTCATGTTGGTGAGGCAATTGGAATGATTTCTGCCCAATCGATAGGTGAACCCGGCACTCAGTTAACGATGAGAACTTTTCACGTTGGAGGTACAGCATCTGTTAAACAAGACTCTCAAATAGTGACTAAAAATGATGGAAACTTAAAAATTATTAATTCTAATATTTTAGAAGACTCTAAGAAAAATTTAATTGTGATGGGGAGAAATACCCAATTATCAATTGAAGACGATAATGGGGTTCAGGTTGCAGTTTATAAAGTTGCTTATG
This sequence comes from uncultured Pelagibacteraceae bacterium, assembly GCA_902578525.1. Lineage (GTDB taxonomy): Bacteria > Pseudomonadota > Alphaproteobacteria > Pelagibacterales > Pelagibacteraceae > Pelagibacter. The sequence goes on from CACHDJ010000008.1 coordinate 15,793, forward strand.
GATCAAAATTATTTTTCAAAAACGGTGATAAAGTAAAAGCAAATACTAAAATATGCGAATGGGATCCATATACAACACCAGTTATTGCTGAAAAAAGTGGTATTGCTAGTTACGTTGATCTGATAGATGGAGTTTCAATTCAAGAGACTACAGACGATGCAACAGGTATCTCATCAAAATCAGTTATTGATTGGAGGGCTCAGTCTAAAAGTACAGATTTAAAACCTAGAATTACTCTAAGAGATGAAAAGGGAAATGTAATTAAAAAAGCAGACGATAACGAGGCAAGATATTATTTGGTCCCTGATTCAATTTTATCTGTAAAAGATGGACAAAAAGTTTCAGCAGGAGATGTAATTGCTCGATTACCTAAAGAAACTACAAAAACAAAAGATATTACTGGAGGTTTACCACGTGTAGCTGAATTATTTGAAGCAAGAAAGGCAAAAGATAGTGCCATCATTGCAGAAAATGATGGACAAGTTGTTTTTGGAAAAGAGGTTAGAGGAAAACAAAAAGTTTCTATTGTGCCAGAAGATGGTTCAGAACCTTCAAATTATTTAATACCAAAAGGAAAACACATAAATTTTAATCAAGGTGAGAGAATTAAAAAAGGTGAATATTTATTAGATGGTCAACCATTGCCCCATGATATTTTAAGAATTATGGGTATTAAAGATTTGACTGAATATTTTGTAAATCAAGTTCAGGAAGTTTATAGATTACAGGGTGTAATTATTAACGATAAACATATCGAAACAATATTAAGACAGATGTTGAAAAAAGTTGAAGTTAAGATTTCGGGAGATTCTACATATTTACCTGGTGAAATTGTTGATAGAATAAAGTTTGATATTGTTAATGAAAAACTTAAAACTGAAGGAAAAACTCCTGCAACTGGTGAAAGAGTACTTATGGGAATTACTAAGGCCTCTCTACAAACAGAGTCTTTCATTTCAGCAGCTTCATTTCAAGAAACTACTAGAGTACTTACTGATGCAGCTATTAAAGGTAAAGTTGACCCATTAAATGGTCTAAAAGAAAATGTTATTGTTGGTAGACTTGTTCCAGCTGGAACAGGTAATATTAAGAATAAATGGAATAAAAAAGCTATTGAAGATGATAAAGAATTTTTATCAGAACAAGAAAAAATTGAACCATCTGAAACGCCTGTAAATCAATAAAAAATCAATTATTCTTAGATAGTTTTAGTTTGACAAAGTCAAATTAATAAGTATTTTGGCGGTGTTTTTGGTTGGAATGTAGTGTTAATCATAGACACTAAACGCTGCCATAAATAACCTGTCAGTTATTTTCACTCAAAAACATATTAATTAAAATTTAAAAAATTATGCCAACTATTAATCAGTTGTTAAAGAAAAAAAGAGTAAAGCAAGTTAAAAGAAACAAAGTTCCAGCTTTGCAAAAACAACCTTTAAAAAGGGGTGTATGCGTTAAGGTTTACACAACTACTCCTAAAAAACCAAATTCAGCTTTGAGAAAAGTAGCAAGAGTTAGATTGTCAAATGGATTTGAAGTAACAGCTTATATTCCTGGAGAAGGTCATAATTTACAGGAACATTCAGTTGTATTAATCCGTGGTGGAAGAGTGAAAGATTTACCTGGAGTTCGTTATCATATTTTAAGAGGCAACCTGGACACACAAGGTGTTGCAAATAGAAAAAAAAGAAGATCTTTATACGGAACTAAAAAAGGTAAATAATGTCCAGAAAAAAAACTCAACCAAAAAAAAACGTTGTTCCAGATCCGAAATTCAAATCAACAATAATTCCTAAATTAATCAATAATATTATGTACGATGGTAAAAGAGGAGTTGCTGCTAAAATAGTTTATGATGCCATAGAAAAAATTAAAACTAAATCAAAAGACGAACCAATAAACATTTTCAATGAGGCTATTAATAACATTAAACCTACTGTAGAAGTTAGATCAAGAAGAGTGGGTGGAGCCACTTATCAAGTACCAGTTGAAGTTAAAAGTAAAAGAGCTCAAGCGCTTGCGATTAGATGGTTGGTAGACTCTGCGCGAAAAAGAAAAGACAAACATATGTCTGACAAAATTTTTAATGAACTTTATGATGCATACGAAAAAAAGGGCGCAGCAGTAAAAAAAAGAGAGGACGTACATAAGATGGCAGAGTCTAATAAGGCCTTTGCTCATTTTAGATGGTAAGAAATTATGGCCAGAACTCATACATTAGATAAATATAGAAACATTGGGATCATGGCACATATAGATGCTGGTAAAACTACTACCACTGAAAGAGTTTTATATTATACAGGAAAAAGTCATAAAATTGGTGAAGTTCATGATGGCGCAGCAACAATGGATTGGATGGAACAAGAACAAGAAAGAGGTATTACTATTACATCCGCTGCCACCACTTGTTTTTGGCAGGATCACAGAATTAATATTATTGATACACCAGGACATGTTGACTTTACAATTGAAGTTGAAAGATCATTAAAAGTTTTAGACGGTGCAGTAGCTGTTTTTGATGGAGTAGCAGGAGTAGAGCCTCAATCAGAGACTGTTTGGAGACAAGCTGATAAATATAAAGTTCCAAGAATTTGTTTTGTCAATAAATTAGATCGAACTGGTGCTGATTTTTTTAGATGTGTTGACATGATTAAAGATAGATTAGGTGCGAAACCAATGGTAATTCAAGTTCCTATAGGAATTGAAGCTTCATTAACAGGTGTTGTAGATTTGGTCAAAATGAAAGCTCAAGTTTGGAAAAACGAAGCCTTAGGAGCTGAGTGGGAGTACAAGGATATTCCTGATGATTTAAAAGAAATATCTCAAAAATATAGAACAGAATTAGTAGAAATGGCTGTTGAACAAGATGAAAAATTAATGGAATCTTATTTAAATGGTGATGAAATTAAAGAGGAAGACTTAATAAAATGTATTAGAAAAGGAACATTGAATTTCAGTTTTGTGCCAGTTCTAACTGGTTCTGCTTTTAAAAACAAAGGTGTTCAGCCATTACTTGATGCTGTTATAAACTATTTACCTAGTCCTATAGATATTAGTTCAATAAAAGGCACAAAACCTGGATCAGAAGAAGAGATTGAAATGAAATTTGAAGATGGGGCAGGTTTTTCTGCTCTAGCTTTTAAAGTAGCCAACGACCCATTTGTTGGATCTCTTACTTTTATAAGAGTTTATTCTGGTACAATCAAAACTGGCACTGGTATTTATAATTCATCTAAAGAAAAAGAGGAAAGAGTGGGAAGAATGCTTTTAATGCATGCAAACTCTAGAGAAGATATTAAAGAAGCTAATGCAGGAGACATTGTAGCTTTAGCAGGATTAAAGTACACGATTACTGGTCACACACTCTGTGATGAAGACAAACCAGTTTTATTAGAACCTATGGAATTCCCTGATCCAGTAATTGAAATTGCTGTCGAACCAAAAACAAAGGCTGACCAGGAAAAAATGGGAGAAGCACTAGGTCGATTAGCTAAAGAAGATCCTTCATTTAGAGTAACTTCAGACGAAGAGTCAGGTCAAACGATTATCAAAGGTATGGGTGAACTGCACTTAGATATCATTGTTGATAGAATGAAAAGAGAATTTAAAGTTGAGGCTAATGTAGGTGCCCCTCAAGTTGCTTACAGAGAAACTTTAGAAAATCCGTCAGAAGTAGAATACACTCATAAAAAACAAAGTGGTGGTGCAGGTCAATTTGCAAAAGTCAAATTACTAGTTGAACCACAAGAGCCTGGTAAAGGTAGAGAAGTAGAAAGTAAAATTAAAGGTGGAGCTATACCAAAAGAATTTATTCCTGGTGTTGAAAAAGGTATTGAAACTGTTTCTGACAGTGGAATTTTAGCTGGATTTCCAATGATTGATTATAAAGTTACTATTTTAGATGGTTTACATCATGATGTTGACTCAAGTGTATTAGCCTTCGAATTAGCGAGTAGAGCTTGTTTTAAAGAAGCATGTACTAAAGGTGGTTTAAAATTACTAGAACCTGTAATGAGGGTCGAAGTGGTAACTCCAGAAGATTATATGGGGGATGTAATTGGAGATTTAAATAGTAGAAGAGGTCAAATAAGCACTCAAGAACAAAGAGGCAATGCCACAGTTATAACTGCTATGGTTCCTTTAGCTAATATGTTTGGATACATTAACAATTTAAGATCGATGTCTCAGGGCAGGGCTCAATATTCAATGTTTTTTGATCATTATTCTAAAGTTCCACAAAATGTTCAAGATGAAGTAACTAAAAAAATTGCAGGGTAATTATGGAAAAGCAAAATATTAGAATAAAACTTAGAGCTTATGATAATAAAATTTTAGATGCTTCTACAGAGGAAATTGTTAATACTGTAAAAAGAACTGGTGCTACTATAAAAGGCCCAATTCCTTTACCAACTAAAATCGAAAGATTTACAGTACTGCGTTCCCCTCATATTGATAAAAAAAGTAGAGAACAATTTGAGTCGAGAACCCATAAAAGATTAATAGATATTGTTGAACCAACACCACAAACAGTAGAGGCTCTAATGAAATTAGATTTAGCATCTGGTGTTGATGTGGAGATTAAAATTTAATTATGAATGATATAGCTTTAATAGGAAAAAAAATAGGAATGACTCGAGAGTTCTATAAGACTGGTCTTCTTGTGCCAGTGACTGTCATTAAAATGGAAAAAGCAAGAGTAATACAAGTAATTCACGGAGATAAAAGAGGTTATAAAGCAGTTCAATTAGGTTATGGAAAAATTAAAAATTCTAAACTTACTAAAGCTATGAAAGGTTTATTTGCAAAAAAAAATACAGAAGCAAAAAAAAAATTAAAAGAATTTAGGGTAGAAAATACTGAGAATTTTAAAGAGGGAAATGAATTTGGTCTTGAGATTTTTAAAGATGTTAAGTTTGTTGATACAAAATCTAAAACTATTGGTAAAGGATTTGCAGGAGCGATGAAAAGACATAACTTTGGTGGCTTAAGAGCTACCCACGGTGTATCAGTATCGCATAGATCACATGGTTCTACAGGTCAAAGACAAGATCCTGGTAAAGTATTTAAAGGAAAAAAAATGGCTGGTCATATGGGAGATAAACTAAGAACTATGCAAAATATAGAGATAATTAAAACTGATTTAGAAAATGAATTGCTTTATCTTAAAGGTTCAATACCAGGCTCAAAAAACTCTGAAGTACTAGTTAAAAGATCGGTTAAAAACATTAATAAACTGACAATAGATGAAAAAATTAAAGTTGCTGAGGCAGCTAAAAAAACACCAGATAAAAAGAAAAAGAAATGAAACTAGATAAATTAAATTTAAATGGAAAAAAGGACTCTATTGAAGTTTTAGATAAAATTTTTTCAGCAAAGATTAACCCTAAATTAGTGAATAGTGTATTGTATAAAACTAATGCTAATTACAAGGGAAGACATGCTAAAACAAAACAACAAAATGAGGTTTCTGGTCCAACATCAAAAATTTATGCACAAAAAGGTACTGGTGGTGCTAGACATGCAAGTAAAAAAGCACCAATATTTGTTGGCGGAGGTATAGCTCACGGTCCTAAAGGAGAATTAGCTTATAAAAAAAGAAAATTAAATAAAAGTGAGAAAAAATTAAGTATTGCATCATTAATTACTGAAAAAAATAACAAAAAAGACTTATTAGTTTTTAGTGACTTTACCAATGAAATTAAGAAAACCAAAGAAATGAATATAATAATTAAAAAATTCGAAATCACAAACTCATTAATTATTTTAGATAAAAAATCAAAAGAAAAAATCGAAAAATCAGCGAGAAATATACGAAATGTTAAAGTAACTGATATTAATCATTTTAGTGCCTTTGATATTGTTAAATTCAAAAAAGTTGTTTTTACAGAAAGTTCGATTAAAGAATTAGAAAAGAGATATTCATAATGGCTAAATTTAACTTATACGATAAAATACTATCACCACTTGTTACCGAAAAAACAACAAATTTATCAGAACAAAATAAAATTGTTTTTAAAGTACCATCTAGTGCGAATAAAAAAAATTTAAAAACTAATATTGAAAAAATTTTTAAAGTTAACGTTACTAAAATTAATATTATTAATAAACAAAATAGAACTAAATTAACTAGAGGAAAAAAAGTTAAGGTTTCTGGATTTAAAAAAGCAATAATAACTTTAAAAAAAGGTCAGAGTATAGATCTGACTACAGGAGTATAATTAGATGGCGTTAAAAACTTTTAAACCTTATACAAAATCTACACGAGGCACTATTTTAGTTGATAGAACGGGCTTGTGGAAGGGAAAACCATTTAAATCTCTTGTCTCTCCAAAAAATTCAATGAAGGGGAGAAACAATAATGGTCATATCACTTCTATAAATCGTTCTGGTGGTCACAAAAAAATGTATAGACATGTCGATTTTCATAGAAAAAAATTTGATATGCCAGCCTCAGTCGAAAGAATTGAATATGATCCAAATAGATCATGCTACATAATGTTAGTAAAGTTTGAAGACAATACACACTCTTACTATTTAGCTCCACAAAAAATTAAAGTTGGAGATGTAATAGAAAATGGATCAAAGAAGGAAATCAAAGTAGGTAATTGTATGCCATTACAAGATATTCCTGCAGGTATTAATATTCATAATGTTGAAATACAACCTGGTGCTGGAGGCAAGATAGCGAGGTCGGCAGGAGCATCAGTTACAATTAGTGGTCTTGATGGAAATTATAGCTTAATAAAACTTGCCTCTGGTGAGGTAAGAAAAATTGATTCAAGATCATTAGCTACTATCGGAATTTTAAGCAATCCAGACCAAAAAAATATTAAAATTGGTAAAGCAGGTAGATCTAGATGGTTAGGTAGAAAACCACACACTAGAGGAGTTGTTAAAAACCCAGTTGATCACCCGCATGGAGGTGGTGAAGGTAAATCAGCTGGAGGTAGACATCCAGTATCACCTACTGGTCAGTCAGCTAAAGGTTTAAAAACAAGAGATAATAAAAGAACTGATAAATTTATAGTCAAAAGAAGAAATAAAAGAAAGGACACTAAGTAATGGCTAGAGCCGTGTGGAAAGGTCCTTTTGTTGAGGAAAGTTTGATGAAGAAAGTAGATAATTATAAATCTGATCCTAAAAAAATTCCAATCAAAACGTGGTCAAGAAAATCTACGATAATTCCAGATTTTGTTGGAGTAAGTTTTTTAATCTATAACGGTAAAAAATTTATACCAATTACAGTTTCTGAAGATATGGTAGGACATAAATTAGGTGAATTTGCGCCAACAAGAACATTCTTTGGACACACACCAGCAGATAAAAAAGCAAAACCTGCAGAAGCGGAAACTAAAAAATAATTATGAGCAAAAAAAATAAAATTGAAAAGAATAAAGATAAAACGGTAAGATCTATAAACAATAATATAAGATCAAGCGTAAGAAAGTTAAATCCAATTCTTAAAAGTATAGTGGGTAAAAAAGTTGATGTAGCTATTAGAGACCTAGAATTTTCAGAGAAAAGAATTACAAAAGATATTAGAAAAACTATTAGTTCAGCAGTAGCTAATGCAGAAAACAATTTTCAATACGATATTGATAATTTAATAGTTAAAGAGGCATATTGTGGAAAAAAAATAATAATGAAAAGATTTAGACCTAGAGCAAAAGGAAGAGCTGCTCCAATTCTGAAACCTTATTCAAGTGTAACAATAATTTTATCTGAGACAAAAAAAATGGAGAGTCATGGGACAAAAGGTTAATCCAGTAGGTTTTAGATTAGGTGTGAATAGAGGTTGGGACTCTGTTTGGTATGCTAAGAAAAAAGATTTTGGTAATTATCTAATTGAGGATTTTAAAATTAGAGAATACATCAAAAAAAATGTTATTAACTCAGGTGTTTCTAAAGTTATGATAGAAAGGACCTCAAATAAATGTTACGTCACAATTTATACTTCCAGACCTGGTTTTGTAATTGGTAAAAAAGGAAGTGATATTGATAAGATTAAAAACAACCTTTCAAAATTTACAAAAAATGATGTAACTCTAAATATAAAAGAGGTTAAAAAACCTGAAACAAATGCATATCTCGTTGCAGAAAATATTGCACAACAACTAGTAAAAAGAATATCTTACAGAAGAGCAATGAAAAGAGCTATGCAGTCATGTATTAGACTTGGAGCCAAAGGTATTAAAGTTTCATGTAGTGGTAGATTGGGTGGAAATGAAATAGCTAGAACTGAATGGTTAAGAGATGGCAGTATACCTTCTCACACATTACGAGCAGATATTGATTATGCTGAAGCAGAAGCTTTAACTACATATGGAATAATTGGCATAAAAGTATGGATTTACAAGGGTGAAGTATTTGCAAAAGAATTTAGTCAAGAAACAAACAAGATAAATCCAAAAGAGGTTAAAGAATAATATGTTGCAGCCAGTAAGAACTAAATGGAGAAAAGCTCACAAAGGTAGAATTCATGGAAATGCTTCAAGAGCAAATTTCATAAATTACGGAGCATTCGCCCTAAAAGCCATGTCACCTGATAGAGTAACCGGAAAACAAATAGAAGCTGCTAGAGTTGCATTAACTAGACACATGAAACGTCAAGGTCGAGTTTGGACAAGAATTTTTCCAAATATACCAGTATCAAAAAAACCTATAGAGGTTCGAATGGGTAAAGGTAAAGGTTCTCCAGAATTTTATGCATGTAGAGTTAAACCTGGAAGAATTTTATTTGAGGTAGACGGTGTTTCAGAACAAATTGCTAAAGAAGCTTTATATAAAGCTTCAGCAAAATTACCAATTAAAACGAAAACAATTAAAAGATTTGCATAATGAAAAAACAAGAAATTAAAAAACTTTCTAAAGATGAAATTATGAAAAATATTAACAAGTTTAAAAAAGATTTATTTAATTTTAGATTTCAGAAAATTAACTCACAAATAACAAATCCTTCAAAAATTGGAGAGACTAAAAAAATAATTGCTAGGCTGAAAACTATTTTAAGGGATAAAACTAATGTCTAAGAAAATTTTAACAGGAGTGGTAGTAAGTGATAAACCAAATAAGACAATTACTGTAATGGTTGAAAGAAAGTTTTCTCATCCTGTATTAAAAAAAGTTATTAAAGTTCGAAAAAAATATAACGCACATGATGAGAATAATAAATTTAAAACTGGTGATAAAGTTTCAATTATAGAAAGTAAACCATTTTCAAAGAATAAGAAGTTTCAAGTAATGGAGAGAAATAATTAATGATTCAAGTACAAACAGAATTACAAGTTGCTGATAATACAGGTGCAAAAAAAATAGAATGTATAAAAGTTTTAGGTGGATCTAAAAGAAGATATGCGAGTATTGGTGACACAATTGTTATTGCTGTAAAAGAAGCTATACCAAAAGGAAAAGTTAAAAAAGGAACTGTTCACAAAGCAGTAGTAGTAAGAGTAAAAAAAGGAATTCATAGAGACGATGGATCCAAAGTAAAGTTTGATAATAATGCCGCAGTATTAGTTGATGACAAAGGTGAACCAGTTGGAACTAGGATATTTGGACCTGTAACAAGGGAACTTAGAAATAGAGGTCAGATGAAGATAATTTCGCTCGCTCCGGAGGTGCTTTAATGATTAAAAAAGGATTAAAAGTTAAAGTACTAGCTGGCAAGGATAAAAAAAAAGAGGGTGAAGTAATTGAAATTGACAGAGCCAATAATAGAGCAAAAGTTAAAGAAATAAATATGGTTAAAAAGCATGTAAAAACTACCAAAGAAAAAAAAGGTGGAATTGTTTCTAAAGAGAGCTTTATTCACATATCAAATTTAAAATTATTAGACGCAAAAAAAAATGTAAAAAAAGCTGAGGCTAAAAAATAATGATACCTAGATTAAAAGAACTTTTTTATAAAGAAATTCAACCATCATTAAAAGATCAATTTGGTTTTAAGAACTTATATATGAGTCCTAAAATTGAAAAAATTGTTTTAAATATGGGTCTTGGCCTAGATGGTTCAGATACTAAAATTTTAAAATCTTGTATAGAAGATATGTCTAAAATTACTGGTCAAAAACCAGTTGTGACAAAGTTTAAAAAGTCTGTGGCTAACTTTAAAACTAGAAAAGGTACAAATGCAGGTTTGAAAGTGACATTAAGAAAAAATAAAATGTATGAATTTTTAGATAGATTAGTAAACATTGCTTTACCTAGAATTAAAGACTTTCGAGGTTTATCATCTAATGGTTTTGATAAATTTGGAAATTACTCCTTTGGAATAAAAGAACATATCATTTTTCCAGAAGTAAGTTTCGAAAGAGCCGATAAAGTTAGAGGCTTGGATATAATAATAGTTATTTCATCAAAAAACAAAGAGCATAGCTATGAATTATTAAAAAAATTAAATTTTCCATTTATTAAAAAAGGAGATAATTAGAAATGGCCAAATTAAGTTCGATAAATAAAAATAATAGAAGAATAAAACTCTCAGATAAGTTTTATAAAAAAAGACAAAAATTAAAAAAAATTATAATGGATAAAAAAATTCCATTAGAAGAAAGATTTAAGGCTCAACAAAAATTATCTAAATTACCCAGAAATTCTGCAAAAAGTAGAATTATGAACAGATGTCAGATAACTGGCAGACCGCACGGGGTATATAGAAAGTTAAAGATATCAAGAATTGCACTCAGACAATTAGGTTTGCAAGGAAAGATACCTGGTTTAGTAAAATCAAGTTGGTAGAAAGGAAAATATGAGTTTAAGTGATCCAATCGGAGATATGATAGCAAGAGTTAAAAATGCTCAAGCTAGAAACCATAAAAAAGTAGAACTGCCGTCTTCAAATTTCAAATTAAAGATTGCAGATATTTTAAAAAATGAGGGTTTTATTAAAAATTTTAAAGTGACCGAAGAAGAGAAAAAACCAATTTTGTCATTAGAACTTAAATATAATTCTGGTAATCCAGTTATTAGTAATTTTGAAAGAGTATCAAAACCTGGAAGAAGAATATTTTCTAGAGCTGATAGTCTACCAAAAATAAATAATGGACTAGGTATTGCAATAATTTCTACCCCAAAAGGAGTTATGACAGATATGGATGCTAGAAAACAAAAAATTGGTGGGGAAATAATTTGTAAGGTATTTTAATTATGTCAAAAATTGGTAAGATAAATATTTCAATCCCAGAAAAAGTTAAGGTTGCGCTTGCGGGCAATATTTTAAATATTGAAGGACCTCAAGGTAAAAAATCAATAAGTGTGGATTTAGATATGTTTAATTTAAACATTAATGATGGAAAAGAAATTTCAATAAAACCTAAAAAGATTGATCCAAATTCTAAACGTTTGTGGGGGATGAATAGAAGCTTGATAAATAATGCAGTTATAGGCACAAGCACTGGTTATGAAAAAATTCTAGAGCTAGTTGGAGTAGGATATAGAGCTGCACTAAAAGGAAATCAACTAAATCTTCAGTTGGGTTATAGTCATGATATTAATTTTGATATTCCAGAAGGTATAAAAATAGCTGTTGAAAAACAAACTACTTTAAAGATATCAGGTTCTGATAAACAATTAGTAGGAGTAGTTGTGTCTAAGATTAAAACTTTGAGAAAAATTGAACCTTATAAGGGCAAAGGTATTAGAGAAAAAGGACAACATGTTCTTAAAAAAGAGGGAAAAAAGAAATAATGAAATTGACTACAAGCATTAGAAAACGTTTTAGGGTTAGTAATAAAGTTAAAAAAGTTGCATCTATTGATAGATTTAGATTGTGTATTTCTAGAACAGCAAAAAATATTTCTGCTCAAATAATAGATGATAGTAAAAATATAACTTTATTATCAGCTTCATCTGTTGAAAAAGATATAAAATCAGGTTCTAAAGTTAATAAAACTGAATTATCAAAAATTGTTGCAGAAAAACTGGCAAAAAAGGCTCAAGAAAATAAAATAACTAAAGTATTTTTTGATCGTGGAGTTTACAAATATCATGGTCGAATAAAAGTATTTGCAGAAACTTTAAGAAAAAATGGAATGGATTTTTAAATATGGAAAATCATAAAGAAAAAAAAACGGACGATATTCTAGAAAAGTTAGTTCACATAAATAGAATTACAAAAGTTGTAAAAGGTGGAAGAAGATTTGGTTTTTCTGCTCTTGTTGTAGTAGGAAATCAAGCCGGAAGAATAGGTATCGCTCATGCTAAAGCAAAACAAGTTCCTGATGCTATTAAAAAAGCTAACGAAATGGCTAGAAGAAAGCTAATTCACATACCACTCAGGGAAGGTAGAACTTTACATCATGATGTTAAAGCAAAAGATGGATCTGGTAGAATTATCTTAAGATCAGCTTCTAAGGGTACCGGTATTATTGCAGGCGGCCCTGTTAGAGCAGTTTGTGAAGTTTTAGGTGTTAAAGACATTGTGGCTAAATCCATGGGGACTTCTAACGCTCATAATGTAATTAGAGCTACCATTAAAGCTTTAATGAAACAAAATTCACCTAAACAAATATCAGCAATAAGAAATAAAAAAATTTCGGAAGTAATTGAAAAAAGAGGATAATGACTTTACTTAATAACAGAGATAAAATTAATAAATTAAAAATAAGAGTTGGTAGAGGTATTGGTTCTGGCAAAGGAAAGACTTCGGGAAGAGGTGTAAAAGGACAAAAATCTAGATCTGGTGTTGCAATAAAAAGTTTTGAGGGTGGTCAAATGCCTTTATACAGACGTCTTCCTAAAAGAGGATTTAATCCAATATCAAGCGATAAGATTGCAATTTTAAACTTAGATAAGATACAATCTTATATTGATAAAAAAACTATTAAAGTTAACGATATTCTGAATTCAGAAATATTAAAAAAACTCAAAATAATAAATAAAAACTCAACTAAATTAAAAATTTTAGGTACCGGTGAAATTAAAGATAAAATTAATATTGAAGCTAATTTAGCGTCAAAATCCGCTGTAGAAAAATTAGAAAAAATTGGTGGATCAATTCAATTAAAAAAGTAATATTTTCAAATAATGAGCGCTTCATCTTCTGTAAATGACTTAAGAAATAGAATATTATTTACTATCGGAATATTAGCTGTTTATAGATTTGGGACTTTTGTTCCTCTACCCGGTATTGATCCAGAACAACTTAAAATTTTAATGGAAGGCAATCAAAAAGGGTTGCTTGGAATGTTTAATGTTTTTGCGGGAGGCGCAATAAGCAGAATGGCAATTTTTGCTTTAGGTATAATGCCATATATTTCTTCATCTATTATAGTTCAGTTATTAACTGGAGTTTCAGATTATTTTAAAAATTTAAAATCTCAAGGAGAAACTGGAAGAGCAAAAATTACTCAAATAACAAGGTATGGAACGGTTTTGTTAGCAACTGTTCAGGGTTATGGTTTATCAATCGGCTTAGAATCTTCTGCTAATTTAGTTATTAATCCAGGCTTATTTTTTAAAATTTCAACAGTAACAACAATTGTTGCTGGAACGATATTTTTAATGTGGCTTGGTGAACAAATAACTCAAAGAGGAATTGGAAATGGAATTTCTTTAATTATTTTTGCTGGTATTGTAGCAGAAATTCCACGAGCTTTAGTCACAACTTTTGAACTTGGAAGAACAGGTGCAGTTTCTACAGTAATGATTTTAGCAATATTTGTATTGTTGATTTTAACAATTTTATTTATTGTTTTTATGGAAAGAGCCTTAAGAAAAATCTTAATTAATTATCCTAAAAGACAGATGGGTAATAAGATGTATGGAGGCGAGTCATCACACCTACCTTTAAAAATTAACCAAGCAGGAGTAATACCTGCAATCTTTGCCTCAGCATTGTTATTGTTGCCTGTAACATTTTCAAACTTTAATTTTTCAGATAGTGAAACTTTTTTAAATTTAAGCTCTTATTTTACACAGGGTCAACCTCTTTATATGCTGCTTTATGCTTCAGGAATCATTTTTTTCACTTTTTTTTATACTTCAATAACTTTTAATCCAACTGAAACAGCTGATAATTTAAGAAAGTATGGAGGATTTGTCCCAGGAATAAGACCTGGTGAAAGTACAGCTCTATATATAGAAAATATATTAACAAAGCTAACTACTATAGGTGCTTTATATTTAACTTTAGTTTGTTTGATGCCAGAATTTTTGATAGCAAAATATCCGATTCCTTTTTATTTAGGAGGGACATCAATTCTAATTGTTGTTGTTGTTGCGATTGATACGGTAACTCAAATTCAAACAAGGTTAATGAGTGCTCAATATGAGCAATTAATCAAAAAAACAAAATTTGGTAGATAGTAATAAGTGAATATTATTTTATTTGGTCCCCCCGGAGCTGGAAAAGGTACTCAAGCTAAATATTTAGTCAGAAAATTAGACGGTTTTCAAGTATCAACTGGTGAGATGCTAAGGGATGAAATTAAAAGAGATACAAAAATTGGAAAAAAAATAATTAATGATATGAATGAAGGAAAATTTGTAAATGATGATATAGTAAATAATCTAATAAAAAATGTCATATCTGATCCACAAAAAAAAAGTAAATTAATATTTGATGGATATCCTAGATCTTTAAGCCAGGCTAAAAATTTAGATTTATTGTTAGATTCTTCTAACCAAAAATTAGATTTTATTTTTTTTCTCAATGTTGATAAGGATTTAATAATTAAAAGAATTGAAAAAAGAAAAATCTTAGAAAAAAGATCAGACGATGATTTAGATACTATCCTAAAAAGGTATGATACCTATATGAAAACTACTAGGCCTGTCCTAGATTTCTATTCTAAAAATCCAAATTTTCACGTCATAGATGGAACTCTAGAAATTGACGAAATAACTAAGAAAATCGATAGTTTTATCAAAGTATAAGACGTTGACTTTAAAATAACTTATTATATAAAAGGCTCAAAATTATCACAAATTTATGGCTCGTATCGCAGGTATCAACATTCCCCAAAACAAGCTAGTACATGTTGGTTTGACATATATCTATGGAATTGGAGATAAATTTTCAGAAAAAATTTGTAAATCCCTAGAAATCCCTAAAAAAAAAAGAGTAAATGAACTCACAGATGATGAGATTTTAAAAATAAGAGAATTTATTGATCAAAACTTTAAAGTAGAAGGTGATCTAAGAAGAGATTATTCATTAAGTATAAAAAGATTAATTGATCTTGCATGTTACAGAGGGTCAAGACATAGAAAAAAATTACCTGTAAGAGGTCAAAGAACTAGATGTAATGCTAGAACAAGAAAAGGTAAAGCTATTGCAATAGCTGGAAAAAAATTAACACCACTTAAAAAATAATAATGGCTAAAACTGATAAAATTGAAAATAAAGATCAAAAGTTAGAAAAATCTTTAAAAAAAGTTAATAAAAGCTCATATTCAAAAAAAAAAAAGATTAAAAAAAATATTTTAAATGGGATTGCGTATGTTCAATCTACATTTAATAATACAATAATATCAATTGCGGATACTAATGGTAATGTTATTTCATGGGCATCAGCAGGTCAAAAAGGATTTAAGGGATCTAGAAAATCAACACCTTATGCAGCTCAAATAGCAGCTGATGCTGCTGCTTCAAAAGCTTTGGATTATGGAATGAAAACATTGTCTGTTGAGGTTAAAGGTCCAGGTTCTGGAAGAGAAACGGCTTTAAGAGCTTTACAGGCTAGAGGATTCAAAATTTTATCTATTAAAGATACAACGCCAATGCCTCATAATGGTACGCGTCCACCAAAAAAAAGGAGAGTTTAATGGAAACTGAAAACATAAATGTAAAGAATTGGAAATCATTAATTAAACCAGCTAAACTAGATGTTAAAATTAGTGATGATCTTACTCATGCAAAGATTGTAGCCGAACCTTTGGAAAAAGGGTATGGTTTAACACTTGGTAACTCATTAAGAAGAATTTTATTATCATCTATTAGAGGTGCAGCAGTGACTTCTATACAAATTGATGGAGTTTTACATGAATTTACATCTATTAAAGGTGTTCGAGAAGATGTAACAGATATAGTTTTGAATGTAAAATCTCTAGCATTAAAAAGCTCCTCAGAAACAACTAAAAAATTAATTCTTGATGCAAAAGGACCAGGTGAGATCAAAGCCTCTGATATTACTCCTGTTGCTGATGTAGAAATTTTAAATCCTGATCTTGTTATTTGTAATCTTGACGAAAATACAAATTTTCATATGGAAATGAATGTAAACGCTGGAAAAGGATATGTTCCAGCAGATCTAAATAAACCTGAAGAACCACCTTTAGGATTAATTGCAATAGACTCTTTATACAGCCCGGTAAAAAAAGTTTCATATTCTGTAAGTACTGCAAGGGAAGGCAAGGCCCTCGACTATGATAAACTTACAATGGAAGTAGAAACAAACGGTTCGATCTCAGCTGAAGACGCTGTTGCCTACTCAGCAAGAATTTTCCAAGATCAATTGAAAATGTTTATTAATTTTGATGAACCAGTTGAAGTACCAGTAAAAGAAGTTTCAACTGAACCAGAATTTAACAAAAATTTATTAAGAAAAGTTGATGAATTGGAACTATCTGTAAGGTCAATGAATTGTCTTAAAAATGACAATATAATTTATATTGGTGACCTTGTTCAAAAATCAGAAGGTGAAATGTTAAGAACACCTAATTTTGGAAGAAAATCTTTAAATGAAATTAAAGAAGTTCTTACAGGAATGTCGTTGTATTTAGGAATGGAAATACCTAATTGGCCACCAGATAATATCGCTGAAATGTCTAAAAAATTAGAGGAAGCAATTTAATGAGACACGGAATGTCAAATAAGAAGTTAAATAGAACTTCTGAACATCGGAAAGCATTACTAAAAAATATGCTAAATTCACTCATAAAATATGAACAAATTAAAACAACTTTGCCAAAAGCTAAATTTTTAAAACCTCAGGCAGATAAGATTATAACACTCGGTAAAAAGGGAAATTTGCAAACATCAAAAATGTTAGTTTCCAAACTACAAGATATTAACTCAGCAAATAAAGTAAAAAAAACTCTTTCTAAAAGATATGAAAAAAGAAGCGGTGGTTATACAAGAATAATTAAAGCAGGATTTAGATATGGAGATAATGCTCCAATGGCAATTATTGAATTTGTAGACAGAGATTTAGAGGCAAGACGAGTTGATAAAAAGAAAAAAGACAAAAAAAAAGATACATCAAAAGCTGAAGAAAAAAAAGAAGTCACAGCTTAATCTTTAAATCATGAAAAAGTCCTATATCGTTGACGCAACGTTTAATCATATGCGTATAGATCGATGGGTTAGAAATTTTTTAGGTAAAATGCCACAAAGTTTAATTGAAAAAAATTTAAGAACTGGCAAGATTAAATTAAATAAAAAAAAAATCAAAAGTTCACATAAAGTAAAAACTAACGATAAAATTGATTTATTTAATATAGATTTTAAAGAACGAATAATTCAAAAAAATATTAAATTTAAACCCTCTCAAGAAATTGTAAAATCGAATGAGGATCAAATTATTCATCATAATGATGATTTTGTTGTTTTAAATAAAAGTTCAGGTATTTCAGTTCAAGGTGGAACTAAATCAAAAAAAAATTTAATTGATATATTTACAAATAGTGAAATTTTTAAAAACACTAAACCTTACTCTGTTCATAGATTAGACAAAGATACCTCTGGAGTCTTTATCATGGCTAAAACTAGAGAAAGTGCTCAATTATTAACATCATTATTTAGATTAAGAAAGGTTCACAAAACATATTTAGCTATTTGTCATGGAGAACTTGATAAAGATTCTGGGGAATGGAATAATGATTTAATTAGGTATGATGGAAAAAAAAAAATTACTGAAAAGGCTAAAACATTATTTAAAGTAATTAAAAAAAATACCGAAGCTACTTTAGTAGAACTAAAACCAATCACTGGACGGAAACATCAACTTAGAAAACAATTATATGCTATAGGGCATCCAATTTTTGGAGATATTAAGTATACATTATCAAACGCAAATAAAAGATTTAACAAAAATCTAATGCTTCATTCCTATCAAATTAGATTTATGATTAATAATATCAAGCATACTTATACTGCTTTACTACCTGATTATTTTAAAAAATTACTAAAAGTTAAACGTTTAAATTTTTCAAATTTAAAATAAATTTTTCAACTAAAATTTCCTCAATTTTGTCGAATTTGAGACTTGAAATTTTTTTTAAGTTGGTTACTCCTTTATCTTCTATTCCACAAGGAATAATTTTTTTATAAGGGTCAAGATCATTATAAATATTTATTGAAAAACCATGATAAGCAATCCATTTACTTACCCTAACACCTATAGCAGCGACTTTTTTTAATTCACCATTATCTTTAAGCCAAATTCCTATATTGTCTTTGTCTGTAAAACTTTTTATTTTATATAGATTGAGAGTATCAATAATTGTGTTTTCAATTACAGATATGAACTTTCTAATATCTTTTTTCCTTTTTTTTAAATTTATGACAAAATAAAATATTAATTGGCCAGGACCATGGTATGTAATTTTTCCACCACGGTTAGTTTTAAACAATTTTATAGAATTATCTAAAATCTCTTTATCTAAAAAACTTGTTCCTGCTGTATAAATTGGTTCGTGTTCTAAAGTCCATATTAATTCGTCACTCTTATTTTCATGTACTAAATTTAATCTTGTCTCTAATAATTTCAGAGCATCTTCATATTTTACAGGTTTTATTGACTTTTTGATCTCAATATTCATTATAAAATTGTATTCTTTTTATTTTGTATTAAAAGTTCCACACAAATTAACAGGTAAATTTATGACTTTAATAAAGAAAATTAAAGATAAAAAAGTCAATTTTGAATTTAATAAAGAATATATAAAAGTTCTTACAGACAAAATTTCAAATAATGATGCAGTATTTATTACTAATTCATTTAAAGAAATGCACCCAGCTGATGCAGCTGATATAATCGAACATTTAAGTCAAGATAATAGAGAAAGTTTAATTAAACTTAATGAATTTAAAATAGATCCTGAAGTTTTCATTGAACTTAATGAGTCTATACAGTCAGAAATTATTAAATATCTTTCTCCATCATCTATAACCAGAATTCTTACAAATTTAGAATCTGATGATGCTATCAAAATTTTAGAAAATGTTGAAGAGAAAGAAAAAAATTCTATTTTAAGTGAACTACCACCCAAAGACAGATTTGCTTTATTAGAAGGCTTAAGTTATCCCGAAGATAGCGCTGCCAGAATTATGCAAAGAGAGTTCACAGCAATACCAAGTAATTGGAGTGTAGGTCAAACAATAGATTATCTTAGAGAAAATAAGGAATTACCAGAGGAATTTCTAGAGATATTTATTGTTAATGAAAACTTTAAACCTATTGGAACAGTTCCATCCTCAAGGGTTTTAACAACACCTAGAGAGTCAAAAATGCTTTCTATTATGACTGACTCCCCAATCTTGGTCCCGGTGAATATGGATAAAGAAGAAGTAGGTAATTTATTTGAAAACTATAATTTAAATTCTGCATGTGTAGTTGATAAAAATGATAAATTAGTTGGAATGATTACTTATGATGATGTATTAACTGTTTTAAAAGAAGAGGCTGAAGAAGATGCTTTAAGACTAGCAGGTGTAGGTGATGAAGAAATTACTGATGGAGTTTTAGTAAAAACAAAAAGAAGATTTAATTGGTTATTATTAAATTTATTTACAGCTTTTTTAGCCACTTGGTGTATTAGTTTATTTGGTGCAACCATCGAACAAATGGTTGTTTTAGCTTTTTTAATGCCAATTGTAGCATCTATGGGTGGTAACGCAGGTATGCAAACACTTGCTGTTACTGTAAGAACTTTAGCAACAAATGATTTAACCAAAAACAATTTTAATCAAAATATTTTAAAAGAATTTAATATAGGAATTTTAAATGGAATTATTTTTGCGATAATAAGCTCATTTATTGTTCAGTTATGGTTTCAAGATATTCAACTATCATTAATTATTTCAATATCAATGATATTAACTATGGTAGTAGCTGGATTATTTGGAATTTTAGTGCCAGTTACTTTAAAAAAAATGAGTATTGATCCAGCTATAGCATCAAGTGTCTTTGTAACTACTATTACTGATGTAATAGGGTTTGTTTCTTTTTTAGGTGTAGGGGCTTATTTTTTATAAATATTAAAAGTTATCTATTAATCTTACATTATTTAAGTAATAAGCAATAAATATTTTAGAATTTTTAATATTGTTTGTTTTTTTTAGGTTTGTAATATTTCTTAGCTCTAAATATTCAATATCAATATTATAAATATTAGCTAATTTATCTTTTTTTTTGTTCAATAAATATTTTAAATTTTTATTTTTTAATTTTTTTTTAAAAGAAATTAAACTATTAGCAATTTTTCCAGCTTTAATTAGCTCTTTTTTTTTTAAAAGTAGATTTCTAGAGGATAATGCAACTTTATTTTTATCTCTTATTGTTTTGCAAGAAATAATTCTAAACTTTAATTTTTGATTAACATATTTTCTTATTAAATATAATTGCTGAAAATCTTTCTCACCCATAAATATTTTATTTGGTTTAATTAGTCTTATTAAACGGTTCATAACATCTATAACTCCCTCAAAATGGCCCATTCTATATTTGGCACATAATACTTTATCTTTTTTATTAATATTAATTTTAGATTTTTTTTTGGAATTATAGATTTGCCTTTTGTTGGGTAAATACACAAAATCTACACCTAATCTTCTCAAAATTAATAGATCTTTTTTATTATTTTTTGGATAATTTTTATAATCTTTTTTATTATTAAATTGTGTTGGATTTATAAATATACTTACAATGGTTTTTTCACATTCTTTTAAAGATTTTTTAATTAAAGATATGTGTCCTCTGTGTAGTGAGCCCATTGTTGGTATAAAGCCCAAGTTTGAAATATCATTTAATGCCTCATTTAAATCATTATTATTTAATAAAGTTTTCATTTGTATAAAATATTTTAATAAGTAAAACATTTAAATGATTAAACAAGCAATTATTCCATTAGCAGGTTTAGGTACACGATTATTGCCCTTAACAAGTGTTTTTGCAAAAGAACTATTACCTATTAATGGTAAACCTGGTATTGAATATATTTTAGATGAATGTATTGAGGCAGGTATTAAAGAAATTATTTTTATAATCTCAAAGAAAAAAAAATTGATTAAAGATTATTTTTATAAAGATATGTTTTATAAAAAAATAATAAAAAAAAAAAGAGATGCTAGAATTATCAAAGAATATAAAAAAATTTTGCGATATAAAAAGATGATTAAATTTGTTTATCAAAATAAACCATTAGGGACAGGAGATGCTGTATTAAAAACAAAAAAATATATTAAAGATAAGTTTTTTTTAATGTTACTGCCTGATGATTTGATAATAAAAAAAAATTGTTCAAAATCAATGATTAAAATCCATAAAAGATATAACTCATCTGTAATGGCAAGCATGAATGTTAAAAAAAAGACTGTTTCAAGATGGGGTATTTATAAACTAGCTAAAAAAATAGATAAAAATAATTTTTTAATCAAAGATGTTATTGAAAAACCTGCGATAAACAATGCACCTTCTAATAAAGCAGTTATAGGTAGATACATTTTACCTAAAAATATTTTTTTAAAACTGTCAAAACAAAAACCTGGCAAAGGAGGTGAGGTACACATTACAGATGCTATCCAATCATTAATAAATGATAATCATAAATTTATAGCACATAATTTTTCTGGAAAATATTTAGATTGTGGAAGTATGCAAGGGTATATAAAATCTTCTCTGGAGATTGCTAAAATATGAAATTATGCATGATAGGAACTGGTTATGTAGGTTTAGTGAGTGGAACTTGTTTTGCAGATTTAGGTAATAATGTAATTTGTGTAGATAAAGACAAAAAAAAGATAAAGCATTTATCTAACGCTAATATACCAATTTATGAACCAGGATTGTCAGAGCTTGTATTAAAAAACTACAAAAACAAAAAATTAACTTTTTCTACTAATTTAAAAAAATCTGTAAAAGACTCTGATATTATTTTTATTTGTGTAGGTACTCCAACAAAGAAAAAAGGATCTTCAGCAGATCTAAGTCAAATCTATAATGTCTCTAAAGAAATAAGCTCCTCAATAAATAAATTTAAAATAATAATCACCAAATCTACGGTTCCAGTAACCACAGGTGATCAAATTGAAAAAATTTTATCAAAAAAAAATAGTAAAAAAAAGTTTTCCGTTGTTTCAAATCCTGAATTTTTAAGAGAAGGTGAAGCTATAAGAGATTTTACTTATCCTGATCGAATTGTAATAGGTTCAAATGATAAAAAATCAAATAATATTTTAAAAAATTTATATGGACCGTTAATATCAAAAGGAGCTCAATATGTTCATACTACTAGGCGCGCTGCTGAATTAATAAAGTATGCTTCAAATTCTTTTTTAGCTACAAAAATCACATTTATAAATGAAATCGCCAATTTATGTGAAAAAACAGGAATAAATGTTGAGGACATTTCTATAGGGATGGGGTTAGACAAAAGAATAGGAGGCCGTTTTCTCAGAGCAGGCCCTGCTTATGGAGGTTCATGTTTTCCAAAAGATACAAAGGCAATAATATCAACAGCTGACAAATTCAAGGTTAATTTATCAGTAATTAAATCAGTAATTAAATCTAATAAAAATAGATCAAATCTTTTATTAGATAGAGTTTATGAAATTTTAAATAAAAAAATCAAAAACAAAAAAATTGCATTTTTAGGAGTAACTTTTAAAGCAAATACTGATGACATGAGAGACTCTTCAAGTCTTTCAATGATACCCACTTTGTCAAAGAAAGGAGCAAAAATTAAATATTTTGATCCTACCGGTTTGAAAGATGAGTTTAAAAAAATTAAAAATGTTTCTTATGAAAACTCAATTAGAAAATCTGTTGAAGGTTCAGACCTTGTAATTATTCATACTGAATGGAATGATTTCAAATCGATTAATTTTAAAAATTTAATTAAAAATAAAAAATGCATTATATATGATATGAGAAATATATATTCTGCAAATAAAATAAAAACACAAGGTTTTAAGTATTATAGTGTAGGTAGATAAAAATTAATTTAATTCAAAAATCGCATCTACTTCGACTGAAACACCTAATGGAAGACTATTAGTGCTTACAGCAGCTCTAGTATGCATACCAGAGTCACCAAATATAGAAGCTATTAAATCAGAGGCCCCATTAATAACTTTAGGCTGTTCTATAAAATTATCTGTTGAATTAACAAATCCTGTAAGTTTAATACAAGATTTAACTTTTGATAAATCATTATTACAAGCTTTTTTAACTTGAGCTACAATACTTAATCCACATCTTTCTGCAGCTTTATAACCTTCTTCTGTTGAAAGATCTTTACCAACTTTACCTTTTATTAAATCTCCTTTTTCATTTATTGAAATTTGACCTGATATGTAAAGTAAATTTCCAGATATTTTTGCTGCAACGTAAGAACCTACCGGGGCTTTTGCCTCAGGTAGTTTAATATTTAACTCTTTAATCTTATCCTCAAAATTCATAGTAAAAATCTATTTTTTACAAATTAAGTCAGCTAAAGTATTATTTTCACCTGTACAAGCTTTTCTTTTTGGAATTTTATCTTCAATTGCCGTACACGCAACAAGGACTGATAATAACAAATAGGGAATAATTTTTTTCATTTTTTTTTCTTTTTTTTCACTTTATCGTATTCTTTTCTTTTCTCAATTAAAATCAAAGCATCTTCCATTGTAAGATCTGTAGGATCTTTTTCCTCTGGTATTGTTGCATTTATCGATTTATATTTTATGTATGGTCCATATTGACCTTTCATAACTCTAACAGGTTTTTTATCTTCAGGATGTTCCCCCAAATCTTTTATCATCGATGAAGACATTCTTCCTGGTTTAGCTTCTGCTATAAGAGTTATAGCTCTATTTAAACCTATAGTAAAAATTTCCTCTACATTTTCTAATCTTGCAGATTTATTTTCACATTTTAAGTAGGGACCAAATCTTCCTATATTTAAAGTAATCTCTTTTTGATTGTCTGGATTTATTCCCAGAGGTCTCGGTAACGAACATAAAAATTTAGCTTTTTCTAAATTAATACTCTTTAATTCCAAGCCTTTCGGTATTGAAACATTCTTCAAAAGTTCATTAACATCTGATTTTGATTTTTTAGTTTTTTTCTTTTTTTTAGCTATTGTTTCAATTTCTATATCAGTAGGAATTTTTTCGTACTGAAGGTAGGGACCAAATCTTCCATTTTTTAAATATATATCATTTCCATTTTCATGTTTTCCAATAAATTTGGGTTCTGCTAATTGTGCCTGAGCAGCTGCTTTCGCCTTAGACAAAGGTCTTGTAAACTTGCATTCAGGGTAATTAGAACATCCTATAAAAGCACCACCTCTGAAACTATTTTTTAAACTAAGTGTTCCGGAACTACATAATTGACATTTTCTAACTATGTTTCCCTCATTATCTTTCTCAAAAATTAGTTCACCTAAGCTATCATTAAGTAAATCTAAGACTTCCCTAGTTCTTTTTTCTTTTACCTCTGAAACATTATTATTAAAGTCTTTCCAAAAAAGCTCTAAAACTTTAATCCAACTTTCTTTTCCAGTGGTGATTTCATCAAGTTGATCCTCTAATCCTGCTGTGAAATTATAATCTACATATTTTGAAAATAATTTTTCTAAAAAAGCTGAAATTAATTTACCTCTGTCAGTAGGAAAAAATCTTTTATTCAATATTTCAGCATAGCCTCTATTGGCAATAGTAGAAATAATACTTGCATAAGTAGAAGGTCTTCCAATACCAAGTTCTTCAAGTTTTTTAACTAAACTCGCCTCAGAATATCTTGGTGGTGGTTGTGTGTAATGTTGCTCATCTATCAACGCCTCAATATTAATAGGTCCTTTAGATACAACTGGTAAAATACTTTCATCATCATCTTTACTTTGATTATTATATATCTTTAAAAAACCATTAAATTTTAGGACTGACCCACTAGCTTTACAAATAGTATCATTCTTATCTGAAGTTATTGTAATTGTGTTTCTATCAAATTTAGCAGACTCCATTTGAGAAGATAAAGCTCTACTCCAAATAAGATCATAAAGTTTATTTTGATCTGCACTTAAGTATTTCTTAATACTTTGGGGTGTTCTGGTTATATCTGTAGGTCTAATTGCTTCATGAGCTTCCTGAGCGTTCTTAGCTTTTTTACCAGAATAATTTAAAGCATCTTTAGGTAAATATTCATTACCGATTTGTTTTTGGATATAATCTCTGAAAGCTGACACTGCATCTTTGGATAAATTAGTTCCATCAGTTCTCATATAAGTGATTAAACCAACCGTTTCACCTTCTATCTCTATACCTTGATAAAGTTTTTGTGCAATTTGCATTGTTCTAGAAGCACCAAAACTTAATCTACTTGATGCAGTTTGCTGAAGAGTAGACGTAGTGAATGGTCCTGATGGATTTCGATTAACAATTTTACTTGAAATATCTGTAATACTAAATTTTTTTTTATTCATTCTTGCTATAGCTTCGTTTATTTCATCTTTATTTTTGAATGAGAATTTTTCAATTTTATTGTTATCTAATTGACTGATATTTGCACTAATTTTTTGATTATTTTGATCTATAAAGTTAACACTTAAAGTCCAAAACTCCTCTGGGTTAAATGACTCAATTTCATGTTCTCTCTCAGTAATTAATTTTAAAGCAACAGACTGAACTCGTCCTGCAGATTTTGAACCTGGTAATTTTGTCCAGAGTATTGGAGAAATATTAAAACCAACTAAATAATCTAGAGCTCTTCTGGCCATGTAAGCATCTACTAATAGGGGTTCGATTTGTCTTGGATTTTCAATACCATGTGTGACAGCTTTTTTAGTTATTTCATTAAACACAACTCGTTCAATTTCTTTATCTTTTAAAAGTTTTTTTTCATTCAAATATTCTTTTACATGCCATGCTATAGCTTCTCCTTCACGATCTGGGTCTGTTGCTAAAATAATTTTAGAAGATTCTTTAGCTGCATCAATAATTTCTTTTAAATATTTTTTTGAAAAACTATCAACTTCCCATTCCATTTTAAAATTTTGTTCTGGGTCAACTGATCCATTTTTTGATGGCAAGTCTCTTATATGACCATAACTTGCTAAAACAGTGTAATTACTACCTAAATATTTATTTATTGTTTTAGCTTTAGCAGGACTTTCAACTATGACCAGATTCATAGATTAACAAACTACCCAAATGACCTTGATAGTCAATTTAATAAATTTTAGTCTTACTTTCCTCTTTATTTTTCAGTCGTTTAATATTTTCTCTGTGTGTAAAGAAGATCAAAATAAACATTATTCCAAAAAAAATAGCATTATTTGTTTGATTAGTAATTAGAACATAAACTGGAATTGATAGGGACCCAATTATAGATGATAAAGAGGAGTATCTGAATAATGAAAATACTAATACCCAGCTTATTACAAAAACTAGTCCAAACAATATGTTTATAGAAAATAAAATTCCAACATAAGTGGCAACTCCTTTACCACCTTTAAATTTAAGCCATATTGGAAATACATGTCCTAAAAAAGCACATAATGAAACAATATAGATTAATTCAGGAAAATTAATCTTAACATAAATCACCGGAATTACTGCTTTTGCTATATCTAATATTAAGGTTGAATACCCAATTAATTTATTTCCTGTTCGTAAGACGTTTGTAGCTCCAATATTACCAGAACCTATTTCTCTAATATCTTTTTTTAAAAAAAATTTTGTTAAGACTAAACCAAACGGAATTGATCCCATTAGGTATGAAGCTATACCTATAATTAAGTATTCCATCATTATATCTTAAATAATTCTTTACCTTTTACAAAGGTATTAGTTACTTTACCTTGAAGTTTTTTATCTTCAATAGAGGTGTTTTTAGATTTTGAAACTAATTTTTCTTTTTTTACAATCCATGGTTTATCTATATCAACAATACACAAGTCGGCGTCATTTCCAATTGAAAGATTACCTTTATTTATCTTAAGTATTTTGGCTGGATTAGATGTAAGTGCTCTTACTATTGTTTCTAATTTAAGAGATTCATTATGGTAAAGCTCCAAACTTAAAGAAAGAAGAGTTTCTATACCCGACGCTCCTGTTGCAGCTTGTGAAAAAGTTAATCTTTTAGACTCCTCATCTTCTGGTTTATGATCTGAGACAATAACTTCGATTAATTCATCTTTTAAACCTTGAACTAAAGCCTTTCGATCTTCTTCTCTTCTTAAAGGAGGAGATAATTTCAAAAAAGTTCTAAAATCTCCGATATCATTTTCATTTAATGAAAGATTATTTATAGAAACACCTGATGTAAATTTAACTATTTCTTTTCTTTGTTTAATTACTTCAATAGATTTTTGAGAAGACAATTGAGATATATGATATCTACATTTAACTTTTTCAAGTAAAGTCAAATCTCTTTCAATCAATATTCTTTCAGCTATTTCTGGTATTCCAGATAAACCTAATTTAGAGGCAATAATTCCTGAATTAATCATCCCATTTTTTGCAAGCTCATAGTCCTCAGCATGCTGCATTACTAAACAACCAAGGTCTTTTGCAGAATTCATTATTCTAGACATCAACCTTGGATTTTGTATTGTTTTAATACCATCTGTAAAAGCAATTATTCCTTTTTTTTGTAATAAACCGAACTCTGTCATATTTGTGCCTTCAATATTTTTTGTAAGAGAAGCACAAGGAAAAATATTTATTTTAGATTTATCTCTTCCTCTTCTTTTTAAAAAATCAACTATAGATACATTGTCTATAATTGGGTCCGTATTTGGCATTGTGACAACTGAGGTGACACCACCTGATAAAGCGGCATTACTTAAAGTCCTAAAATTTTCTTTATATTCATAACCTGGCTCACCAACAAAAACTCGCATATCGACTAGTCCTGGGAATATATATTTACCTTTTAAATCAATTGGTTTTTCTCTCGAAGGAAGATTATTCGTATTGACTTTTTTCCCAACAGCTTCAATTTTACCATCTTCTCCAATAATTAATCCTCCAATTTCATTTATAGAGTTATGTGGGTCGATTATATTAGCGTTTATAAAATATTGTTTTTTCATTTATATACAAAATATTTTGAGACAAGCCATTCTTACTGCTACTCCAAGTTCGACTTGTTCTTTAATTACACTTTTATTAATGTCATCTGCTAACATCGTATCAATTTCAATACCTCTATTCATTGGGCCTGGATGCATTATTAAAGCGTCAGATTTAGCATGCTCTAATTTATCAGGGGTTAATCCGTAGTATTCATAATACTCTCTATTAGATGAAAGATAAGAACTTGTCATTCTTTCGTTTTGCAACCTTAACATCATGACGATGTCACAATCGTTTAAACCTTTTTTCATATCGGTAAAAGTATTTACACCAAATTTTTCTATTTCTTTTGGCATTAGATTTGTTGGCGCAACAATATTTACTTCTGCGCCAAGCATATTGAGTAAGTAAATATTTGATCTTGCAACTCTAGAATGTAGTATGTCACCACAAATTGCTATTTTAAGCCCTTCGATTTTTTTCTTTCTATTTATAATAGTTAAAGCATCTAATAGTGCTTGGGTAGGATGTTCTCTTCTCCCATCACCCGCATTTAGAACAGCACAATTAACTTTTTGTGATAATAAGTTACAAGCACCAGAGTCCTGATGTCTTATAACAATTATATCTGGATGCATTGCATTTAAAGTCATTGCTGTATCAATTAATGTTTCACCTTTTTTAATTGCAGAATTAGCCATATTCATTGACATCACATCTGCTCCTAATCTTTTTCCAGCTAATTCAAAAGA
>CACHDJ010000009.1 GCA_902578525.1 uncultured Pelagibacteraceae bacterium
TTATTGGATATCTTGATCAAGGTGGAAAGGGAATTATTCAGGCATCTTTAGACTCTGGTGCATTTGATAAATTTATTTTGTCTGATGGTATGATCGGTCAATCTTTAGTTGATGCTTTCGGAAAAGATTTAAGTAAATCTTTTGGTTCAATGCCTGGATCAACTGGTAAAGGTGCTGGAGTATTTGCTAAAGTTGCGGGTGCAGCTGGTATTGATAGCTCAGGACCTTACACTTCAGAGTCTTATGATGCTGCCGCTTTAATCGTTTTAGCAATACAAGCAGGTGGATCGGCTGATAGAGCATCAATTGCAAAAAATGTAATGGATGTTGCTAATGGCCCTGGTACAAAGATTTATCCAGGTGAGCTTAAGAAAGGTTTAGATTTATTAGCTAAAGGTAAAAAAGTTGATTACGAAGGTGCAACTGGAGTTACTTTTACTGATGTTGGTGAAGCTGAAGGATCTTTCTTAGAGCAAGAAGTTAAAGGCGGAAAATTTAAAACTAAAAAACAAAGATAATTATTATCTAACTTTATAAAACCTCGGTAATTTTAATTACCGAGGTTTTTTTGTTTAAAATCTGCTCTTAAAGTTGAAATAACAATAATTATCAAAAATATTATACAAATTAAATTCATTGTTTTCCAACTTGTTAAATTAATAAATACTCCTGCAGATAAACTTGCTATAGCTTGAACTGAATAAACAATAAGATCGTTAAACCCTTGCGCCTTGAACTTTTCTTCTTCCCTGTAAGATAAAACCAATAAACTAGTTCCTGATATAAATAAAAAATTCCAACCTAATCCCAAAAAAATAAGAGCAATTAAATAATTGAAAAAGGTTTGTTCAAACAAACTTAATAATATTGTTGTTAAAAATAATATAACTCCTGCATACATAATCTTACTATGACCAAATTTTTTGATTAAATTTCCTGTTATTAAAGATGGTAAAAACATAGATGCGATATGTAATTGAATTACAAAACCTGTTTTGGCCAAACTCATTTTTTCCATTACATGCATACTTATTGGTGTAGCTGTCATCAAAAAAGTCATTACTGCATAAGCAAATGCTGACGCTATTAAAGCTTGTAAAAACCTAGGTTGTGAAATTAGCTCAAAGTAACTTCTACTACTTTTTTTAATAAAATCATTTTTTTTATGACCATCTTTATAAAATATCAAAAAAATAGTTGACGTAAGTGTCAAAGCAGCAAGAGCTACATATGAGCCAGCATATAAATGTTGTGGTATTATTTCTTTAGATACATTTGCTAAATTTGGCCCTATAAATGCAGATCCTATTCCTGCTAATAATATTATAGATATGGCCTTTGGCGCCATTTCTTTGTCAACTGTTTCAACTGCAGCAAATCTATATTGATGACTAAAAGCTACTCCTGCTCCAATTAAAAAACATCCTAAATTGAATAATATAAAACTCTCAAAAATTATTGAGCAAGCTGCTATCAAAGATGCAACTGAAGTTCCTACAGATGCAAAAATAAATCCTGATCTACGTCCTATTACACTCATTACTTTTGCTGCAAACATTGCAAAAATTGCGATTCCCACTATTGATAATGCCATTGGTAAAGTTGCTAAAGACTTGATGGGACTAAGTTGAGAACCAATAATTCCGCTTAAAAAAACTGTTACAGGAGCTGCTGTAAACGCAAAAATTTGACTTAAAATTAATAGCCAAAGATTTTTATTCATTAAAACATGTACTTATCTGCCATATACATGGCCCAAGCTATAGCGGCACCTAATATAATATATTTCATAAGTTTACTTTATTTCTATTTTTTCTGGAAGTATACCTTTCGGTCGATATCTCATAATGAGTAATAGACCAATTCCCATCATTAAAAATCTAAAATAAGGAACACTTTCAATTAAATGAACTTTTAAAGCGTGTGTATCATCTAAACCTGCAGTTGTTAGATTTACTAAATATAATCCTATTGGCGCAGCTTCAATCCATAAGAACCAAACTACAAAACCTCCAAGAATTGCACCAAAATTATTTCCACTTCCACCAACTATTACCATTACCCAAATTAAAAATGTATATCTCATTGGTCTATAGCTGCCTGGAGTAAATAGTCCATCTTGAGTAACTAACATTGCTCCTGCAATTCCAACTATTGCAGAACCTAAAACAAAAATTAGTAAATGCTGTTTCACAACATTTTTTCCCATTGCATTTGCTGCTTCCTCATTATCTCTAATTGCCCTCATCATCCTTCCCCATGGCGAATAAAGAGCTTTTTGAGTTAAGATTAAAAGAATAATTACAACTATTAAAAATAGGCCTGAATAACAAAGTTTTACAAAAACTGACGATCCTTCAATTACAAATTGGTTAAGAGCAGCTTGTCTTTCAGCAAGATCCGAAATTAGATTTAATTTACTAAAATTAAATTTTTCAACTAAATTAATGAACCAATCTGTTTGTTGTAAGTTTACCTCGTAAGGTGCAGGACGTTTTAATCCAATTACATTTTTAACTCCTCTTGTCAGCCAATCTTCATGTTTAATAATTGCAATTACAATTTCAGATATTAATAAGGTTGCTATTGCTAAGTAATCTGCTCTTAAACCTAAGGCAACTTTACCTATAACAAATGCTAATCCACCAGCAAACAAAGCCCCTACTATCCAAGAGAATATAATTGGGAGACCAAGTCCACCTAAAAAACCAGTTTTTGCTGGATCTACCTCTTCAATTGCCTCAATACCAGGTTCAGATACAAATCGTATTATGATAATTCCTAGGATGATTATTGTAGAAATGATATAAGTTCTTATTTTCGATTTTTCATATTTTTTTAAAACATACCTAACAGCCAACACCATTCCTATAATAAGAAAAAGACTAAATAAAATATTCCAACCACCTGCATTCCAGGCTTCTTGAACTGGATTAACAGAAATTAAAACTGCTGCCAAACCACCTAATGCTGTATATCCCATTATTCCAAAATTTATTAGGCCAGCATAGCCCCATTGAATATTTGCACCCATTGTCATGACAGCTGAAATCAAGCAAAGATTAAATATTGATAAAGCAATATTCCAGGATTGAAATATTCCTACAAGGATAATTAACCCCATCATTATACTATAAGCCGCTATTACATTTAAATTTTTTCTCACAAAACCTTTCCTTTAAATATTCCTGATGGTCGATAGAGTAATACGATAACTAATATTGAAAACGACACAGCAAATTTATAATCAGTTGAAAGTAATTGAACTAAACCACCGGGTTCCATACTTTCAGGTAAAACATACATGAAAAATTTTCTATACGCATATGTTAAAAGTATTTCTGAAAAAGCAATTACATACCCTCCTAAAAATGCACCAAAAGGATTTCCTATACCCCCAACAATTGCGGCAGCAAATATCGGAAGCATATTGTTAAAGTACGTAAAAGGCTTGAAACTTTTATCTAAACCATAAAGTGCTCCTCCAATAGTGGCCAAAATCCCTGCTATAATCCAAGTGATCATAACTATTCTTTTTGGATCTATTCCAGAGAGTAATGCCAAATCTTCATTATCAGAATATGCTCTCATACTCTTTCCTGTTTTAGTTTTATTTAAAAACCAAAAAAGAGTAGATACTAGAATTAGGGTAACTAAAATTGTAATAACTTGAGTTGATTTAATTGCCAACCCCTCATTTAAACCTGTCATCTCTTTGAATTCGCCTGCTTTTATTAAAAACTTTTCACCATCAAAAAATCTTCTATCAGATGGACCTATTATTATTCTTACAACAGCCTGTGTTACAAACATAACACCAATACTAACCATGGCTAATTGAACTGGAGGACTTTTGTTTACTCTATAATATTTAAAAACAAATTTATCTATTAGAAGCATATAACCTATCATAAAAATTATTGCGAAAGGAATTGCTAATAATGCAGTTGGCAATACTCCAAGACTAATACCTACTGATTGAAAATACCAAGTAAACAAGATGGTAAACATAGTTCCGAAAGACATCATGTCTCCTGTTGCGAAATTTGCAAATCTTAAAATTCCATAAATTAAAGTTACAAAAATTGCACCCAATGCCAATTGAGAACCATATGCTAGAGCTGGAACAAAAATGTAATTTAATAATAGAATAATTGCATTTAAAAAATCCATACTAACCTCCTAAAAAAGAGCTTCTCACTCTTGGATCATTTAACAATTCTTTTCCTGTCCCTGAATAACGATTTTCACCTGTAACTAAAACATAACCTCTATCGGAAATATTTAACGCTTGTTTTGCATTTTGTTCAACCATCAAAATTGCGACATTGGTTCTTTTAACTTTAACTATATGATCAAATAATTCATCCATTACTATTGGTGAAACTCCTGCTGTTGGTTCATCTAACATTAAAACTGATGGTTTAATCATTAATGCTCTTCCAAGTGCAACTTGTTGTCTTTGTCCCCCTGATAATTCTCCAACTAATTGACTTCTTTTTTCTTTAAGTATTGGAAATAAGTCATAAATTTCATCAATGATTAACTTATAATCATTATCAATTAAAAAAGCTCCCATTTCTAAATTTTCTTCGACTGTCATGCCTGAAAAAACATTCCTATTTTGTGGTACAAATGAAATACCTTCTTTAACTCTGTCTTGAGGAGAAAGATTAGAAATATCTTTTCCATTCATAAGAATAGTACCAGATTTTAAGTTCAATAAACCAAGCATAGCTTTCATTGCAGTTGATTTTCCAGCACCATTTGGTCCTAAAATTGAAACTATTTCCCCTCTATCTACTTTGACAGAACAAGAATTAATAATATCAGGTCCTTTCCCATAACCTCCAGTCATGTTATTTCCCTCAAAAAATGACATTAATTATCCTTAAGTTTTGATCCTTTTCCCAAATAACTTTCTATTACTTTTTCATCTTTTTTTGCATCTTCAATTGAACCTTCAAATAAAACTGATCCCTCAGCCATAACAATTACTGGATCACATAATCTACCTATGAAATCCATATCATGTTCAATCATACAAAAGGTATAACCTTTTTCTTTATTTAACTTTTCTATAGCTGTTCCAAGATCTTTTAGTAAAGTTCTGTTAACGCCAGCACCTACCTCGTCCAATAAGACTAATTTTGCATTAACCATCATCGTACGACCTAATTCTAACAATTTTTTTTGACCTCCAGATAAATTACCGGCTTGCTCATTTTTTAAATGACTTAAATTAAGGAAATCAACCACTTCCATTGCTTTTTCCTTAATCTGACTCTCTTCTTTAGCAACTAATGAGGGTTTTAATAAAGCATTCATCAATTTTTCACCAGATTGATTCCCTGGAACCATCATCAGATTTTCTAATACAGATAAATTTGAGAATTCGTGAGCAATTTGAAATGTTCTAAGCAAACCTTTTGAAAATAACTCATAAGATGGTACATCAGTAATCTCCTCGTTATTAAACAAAACTTTTCCTGATGAGGATTTAAGATTTCCAGCTATTAAATTAAAAAGGGTCGTTTTACCTGAACCATTAGGACCAATAATACCTGTTATTGTACCTTTTTTTACTTTAAGAGAACAGTTAGAAACAGCAGCCAATCCTCCAAAATATTTTGAAAGATTATTAATTTCTAAAATGTTCTTTGACATTTTTTATTTTTTCAATCTTTTTAAAATATTATTAATAGATTTTTCTAAAGATTTATAATAACCAGCTTTTCTTAATTCGTTCACACCTTGCCAATTTAAACCGCCTGGGGTTTGTGACTCTGATACAAAATGTTTTAAATCTTTTTTAGAATTTACCACTGCTAGCTGAGCTAGGGCAGAGTAAAGAGAAGTTATATATTTTTGTGCCTGTAAACGTGCTAATCCCTTTTTTACTAACCAATCAGATAGTATCCTTAACATTTCATAAAAAGATGCCATTGTACCTGAGGCTGCCCAAAAGTTTTGGGAAAGTTTTTCACTTTTGATCTCAATAGTATCACCTATTTTATCGAAGAAAGATTTTACTTTTTTATTAGAAGGAAAAATAGCAACTGGTCCTTTACCCAATGCAATTGGAGGCATAGGAATAGCTCTAACAACATTAGTCTTTTTTTTTAAGATTTTTTTTAATTTAAGATAATTTATTGTAGATATAAAACTAATAACTGTTTGGTTTGATTTGAACTTTAATTGAGGTAATATTCTTTCTCCAACTTTTGGTAATACTCCAATAAATATCCAGTCTGATCTGTCAATTACCTCTTGATTTGATTTAGCAATATATATTTTCTTGAATTTCTTTTTTAAATTTCTAGATTTCTTTATATTTCTTGGTGATAAAGTTATTTTTTTAAAAGTTATTTTTGAATTACAAATGCCAGTAACAACATCTGAAGATATATTTCCAATTCCAATAAAACCTAATTTCATAGTTTAATACTATATCAATAAAAATTAAATTATTAGGCAAAAAAAAAGCCCCCTTAAATAAGGGGGCTTTTAAATTTTATTTATTTATTAATAGATAATTTAGAATGATCTACCAACAGATAACTTACCAGTAACACCACTTACTCCACTTACTGATATCGTGTTATCACCAGAAGTTAATGATGCACCTTCAAAGTCCATATAATTACCTTCTAATCTGATAAATACTCCGTTATCTAATGTGTTATTGTAACCAACACCGAAAACAACTAGGTCCATGTTAGTGTTTCCGTAAGTAGCACCAGTTCCTAAATTTTCATTTGTGATTACATCAACTGTTCCAGCTCCAAGCTTAACGTATGCATTATCAGTAACATTCACAGCTACGTATGCATGCATTAATTCTTCGAAGTCAACTTGGATTTTGTTTTCAACAGACGTTGCAACTTCTTGATAAGCAGTTGTAATGTGTGTTCTTCTAACCTCAGTTGCTTCAGTCTCTAAAGACGCTGGTACATAATCAATACCTATAGCAAATCTATCGCCAAAGCTTTTTTCAATGAATAAAGAAGCAAAACTTGCACCCATGATTTCTGATCTTTGTCTTGTTTCATCAGCATCCGGAGCGCCGTTACCAGTTTGAACTTCTTTACCAGTTGCTGCAAACAAACCGGTTGCAGCCGATATACCTACGTTCACACCAAGTTCTGCAGAAGCTGTTGTGAAAGTAAATAAACTCAGGGCAATTCCTATGATTATTTTTTTCATATCTCGTATCCTTTAATTTATTATTAATATTAATATTATTAACTTTACGATTTTTAGATTTAAACATATTTTAAGTAAACAGAAAACCCTGTTTATATTAAATAATTTACTACTTGTTGCATATTTACAACAAAGAATCGTTGTAATTTAAGGCTAATTTAAATACAAATTTAAATGATCAAATCTACAACTTAAAGTTGATACTCAGTTAAACCGCCCTCTAATCCTTAAAAGCTCACGACTCAGATTTAAATTTTCCTTAAATGCTCTTCGTCCATGAAGCCAGAAATGATTATTTGCAACTATAGAATATCCGACAGGTAATTTTGTAATTATTTTATGTTTACTGCCCTCTAAAGCATCAGAAAGTTTTTGTAAAAATAGTCCTTGCTCCATGTTCTGTGGTTCAGGAAATTGATCTATGTAAGATATTTGAGGCTTTCCTCTAACATCTGCTGAAAAAATTGGATGTTCTACTTTATAATTAACATTTTTACTTTTAGGAGATGACCACACAAAATTCCTTTTTCCTATTGGATCATTAAACAACTGATCGCAATATTCCCAATCATCTAAATGTAATATAGCAGTCTCTCCACCTTCGACATTTTTTTCTTCAATCTTTGTCATTAAAAGCCAATCAGTTACCTCTTTTACATAAGTGCCATCAGTATGAAGATCCATATTTGTATAGGCCTTCCTTAAATAAGAGTCACTTCTGTCCTCATGTTTTACATGGAATCTTGCGTAATATTTTCCAGACATAGAATCGTGGTTTGGGTTTCCTAAAAGATGAGAAATTGCAGTTGATAGTTTAACTAAAAAAATATCATTTACATTTATATTTTGTTCTTTGGGGCCAATGATAAAACAACCTAGCTTTCTATCTTTAATAATTTCATTCAATAAAATACCAAGTTTATTTTGACTTAAGTCATCTAAACTCTTTGCAATCGTGAATCTAGTAAAAGGTTTATATTCAATTGCAGTTAAATCAAATTTTTTAAAAGGAAAAATTAATTTTTCTATAGTTTCATTTGTTATCTTTATGTCAATTATTCTAGAAGATAACTTATTAGGTGTAATTTCAAAGCCTGATATATTTTCCATTTTTTAAATAACTTATATAATTATCATATATTTTAAAAGTATTAAAAATAATTATTAATAATAGTCATCGAAATTGCAGAAAAAACAGTAGGATAAACAAAATTTTTTTTAGTTATAAAAAAAATTCCTAAACTTAATAAGATAACTAATATTCGACTCAAATAACTAGCTTCCAATAAAGCACCAACTGGAAAGACAATTGTTCTAGCAATAAGAGCTGCTAAAGTTGCATAAGCTAAACAATTAAACCATCTAAATATTTTTGAAGACTCCTTAATCCTTACTGATGATAATACTCCTAAAAACCTAGATATATAAGTTGCTACAGAAGTTACAAGAATTGATAAAAGAATATTAACTGACATTTTTTTCTCCAACTAAATAAGCAACTGATCCTGCAACTAGTCCACCTAGCAAAATAGACCATTCAGGTGAAAAAAAATAAAAAATTGGACCTAAAATTGCTCCAAGTATAACAGACAAGGTTACTTGTATTGTTTTCATTGCACCTACCATCATGCATATAAAGTAAATTGGATTTAAAATTGCTAAACCCATTAACATATCTTTATTTAGATAATCAGATAAATAAAAACCAATAATAGTTGAAATCACTGCAACACTCCAAGTTGCAGATCCAATACCTATCCAAAAATCTACTCTATTTTTCTTTTCAATTGTTTCATAATTACTTTTCATTATTAACCAAGCCGAAACAGCAATAAAATGACATGATAGATAATATTTCCACTTTGGTTGGCTTTCATCCATCATCAATGGAAATAAAGAAACTGCCATTGGATAAAGTCTTGCATTTACAAACCAAACAGCAATGAAGATGCTTAATAATGATGCTCCAATTAAAATTGACTCAGCCATAACTAAAGAGCCGGGTAATGCATAGATTAACATTGTTGAAAAAATACTTTCTTGAATATTAAATCCAATATTTTTAAGGAGCGCTCCAATAGCAATAAAACAACATCCTAGAGCTATTGCTGGGCTATCAGGTTTTAAGATTGATTTGTATCCCTTAAAGAAAAACTCTTTGTTAATCATCTAGCCACCCAAAAACAGCCGACCAACATCTGGATTATTTAAAAGATCATCTCCTTTGCCTGCTATAGCTGTTTGACCAGAAACCAAAACATAACCAATATCAGCAAACTCAAGACCTTTTTTTGCATTTTGCTCTACAAGAATAATTGTTTTTTTTTCGTTTTCTTGAAGATCTCTTAAAATTTCAAATACCATATCTATATATCTAGGTTCTAATCCAATTGATGGTTCATCAACTAATAAAACTGAAGGCTTCATAACTAATGCTCTAGAGATTTCTAGTAATCTTCTTTCACCACCAGATAAAACTTTTGCTGGTTGATATCTTCTATTTCCTAATCTTTCGTATTTTTGAAGAATTTTTTCAGCCTCTACATAAGCCTCTTCATTTTTATCTTTTATAAATCCACCCATTAATAAATTTTCTTCTACTGTCATATCTGGAAATACTGAATTATCCTGAAGTATATAAGCTATTCCAACAGATTTAAGTTTTTCAGCAGGAGAAAGATTGGTTATTTCTTTTCCATCAATTTCAATTTTTCCAGAAAAAATATTTGTAAATCCATAAATTGAATGAAGTATTGTAGACTTGCCTGCACCATTAGGACCAATCAAACACAATGATTGAGCTTTGCTAACAAAAAGTTCAAAATTGTGTAGTATTTCCATTTTACCATAACCTGCATTAAGATTCTTGATAGTTAAATGAACGTCATTTGGAGATAAGTTTTTTAAATCTTCTGCTACAGGGGCTTTGCCTAAAACTTCATATTGATTAGACATTATTGAGCCCCCAGATATGCATCAATAACTCGCTTATCATTTTTAATTTCATCTGGTGTACCATTTGCCAGCATTTTTCCGTGAGCTAAACAAAAAATATCTTCTGCTAATTGCATAATAACTTTCATATTATGTTCGATCACTAAAAGTGTAATACCAAAATCTTGATTAACTTTAATCAGCCTATCAATAATCCCATTAATCAATGTTGGATTAATCCCTGCAGTAGGTTCATCTAATAACAGCATTTCTGGTTCATTCATTAATGCCATAGCTAGTTCTAATAACTTTTGTTGGCCAAAAGATAAATCTCCAGCTCTTAATTTTCTTTTCTGGTATAAACCAACAAAATTTAATAAATTTTCAGCTTTTTCTGTTAAATCTTTTGGAATCTTATTAAATATTGTTAATAAACTAGCATCACTACCTTTGTGACTAATCAGCATATTTTCTACACAATTCAACTTTCCATAAATTCTTGTTTGTTGAAAAGTTCGTAGCAAACCAAGTTTTGCGATCACAGGTACTGGTAATTCAGATACTTCTTTTCCATTAAATTTAATTGATCCATTATCTATTGGATAAGTACCTACGATAGAATTAAATAATGTAGTTTTACCAGAACCATTAGGTCCAATTAATCCTACAATTTTACCTTTCTCAACATTCATTGTTATATCAACATTTGCTTTAACCCCACCAAATGATTTACTTACATTGCTAACTTCCAAAATGCTCATTTTAATTCTACCTGTGCTTTTCGATCAGCTTCATCGACTACTTCCCCGAACCTTTCAGGGTATTTTTCTCTTAACCATCCCATTATTCCCTCTGGGAAATAAATTACTATCACTACTATAAGAACTCCAAGTGCAACGTACTGCCAACCTAAAAAGAATGTCCAAAACCCTTCTTTGAAAATATGAAATACAGTTGCTCCAATAACTGGTCCCCATAAAGTTCCTTTGCCACCCAAGATTGCCATCAAGACCATGAATACTCCCATCTCTCTTCCATCAAATGCAACATCAGTGGAGTCTATATAGCCAACTAATCCACCCATAATTCCTCCAGCTAACCCACAAAAGAAAGCAGATATCATCCAGCCAATAATTTTATACTTCATAGTTTGAATTCCCATCGCTTCTGCTTTGTCTTCATTATCTCTTATTGCATTTAAGATTAATTTAAATCTAGTTGCGTAAATTGATTTGACAGCAATAAAAGTTAAAACAACTGCCAAAAAGCTTAAGAAGTAAAAAAATTCACCTCTTGCTTCTAAACCACCAACATCAGGAAATGGTGGAGTTGTAAAACCTTGTCCAGCTCCAATAATTTCTATACCTCCAGAAATTTCTCCTGCAGCGACTCCTAAACCCAATGTACAAATTGCAAAGTAATGACCTCTTAATCCTAAAATTGAGTAACCAATTAGTCCAGCAACTATTGTGGGAACTACAGCTGCTACTACTAATCCAACTGCCATTCCTTGGAAAAATTGAACTGGTGTATGTACAAAAGTTTTTTCTCCACCACTCTCGGTCCATTCTGCTAAAGGAAAAAACATTCCAACTTGAACTGAAGCACAAAGATACATTCCAAGACCATAAAACAATATATTTCCAAAAGTGTTATAGCCCATTTCTCCACCTTGAATATTCCAAGTAAGAGCTAATACAATTAAGACACAAAGTATTGATAATTGAACTTTAAATGCAGGAAAAATAAATGGTGCTGTTATTCCAAAAACTAATATTGCAGCATATAAAATAAAATTTTTATTTATCATTTTTCCAATTTAGATAATTTTGATTTAAGTTTGGATGAGAGTCCAGAAAACCATTGTTTTTCTTTTCCTGAATTTGGTAATACAGCACCATACTCAATCATTTGAGAAGGTGGAAGATCGTTGATGTAAACCCAAACTTGAGTTTCATCCAACTTAGAATTTTTAACTAATACATCTTTTAAATCAGAAATTAATTTATCTTTAACTTTTTTAGTTCTACCAGCTCTAATCTGACCTAATAAAAACATTGAAGCTTCTTTAACTTTTTTGCCACCCATAAAATGATTATTTTTTTTAGTTTTATTAAATATAACCTGGGCAAAATAAGTGTTAGCACCTGTTACTACATTATGAACTTTAGTTATTCCCTCAGCTAATTTTTTTTGCTGTTTTGAGGTTAGATTAAAATTTGAATTTGTTACTGTATAAGTTGGCATATTTTGTTATTTTAAATATTCTCTTTTTCTTGATAATTTAAATCTTCTATAAACTAAAATTAAAACTAATAGTAAGAATACCGCTCCAATTCTAAACTCTGTTCCTAAAATATAATCAGCAAATTCCTCAAAAACTCCTAATCCCATACCTGATAATGCTACTCCAGGTAAATTTCCTAATCCTGCAACAATTACAATCATAAAAGACCTAATTGTATAAGGTAATCCCATATAAGGATGAATTGTAAATGTTATAGATATTAGTGCACCAGCGACACCACAGAGAGCAGCATTAATACCAAATGTAGCTGCGTAAACTTTCTCTGTATCTACTCCTAGAATCTTTGCCGCTCTTGCATTCTGTGCAGTTGCTCTAATTGCACGACCAAGCTTAGATTTCTTCATATAAATCACTAAACAAATCGCAAATAAAATACTAATGAATGCAGAAAATATTTTTGAATTTGGCAAAACTACTGCGCTATCAAATAAAAAAGTTGTTCCATAACCTGAATTGGCTAGAACAACATCTGCACCAAATGCAAAATTCATTAGTTGCATAAAAAGAATACTTATTCCAAAAGTAGCAAGAATTGAGATAAATAAATCTCTATCAACAACTTTATTGATTACTAATTTATAAAGTCCAACTCCAATAAAATACATTATAATTGGTGCAACAATTACACCCCAAGCAGGATGTATTCCATAAAGATACATAAAATAAGCAATGTATCCTCCAAGAATAACTAAATCACCTTGAGCAATATTTATGATATTCATGACTCCCCATTGCAAAGCCATACCATAAGCAATCAATGCAAATAAAATTCCTAAAAGTATGCCGTCCAAGCAAGCTTGAACGCTAATCATAGGATATTGGAAAACCATGAAATCCATAATTTGCCTTCAAAAAAAAATACCCCCTAGCGTTTAGGGGGTATTTATAGATTTGTTATTATCTTTCAGACCACTTAGGAACTGGGTGAATCAACTTAGCCGAAGCCCACTTAAGTGGAGCTACAACTTTGTTTTCACATTTCCCTGCGCTATCACACATAACTTGGAAAAGTACCATAGGCTTGTCAACATTTTGACCACCCGGTGCGAACTTTATGTTTCCATAGAATGTTTGCATGTTAGTTGCTGCAAGAGCATCTCTTACTTTTTTTTGATCGAAAGAATTAGCTCTTTCAAAAGCATCTTTAAAAACTAATAATGCTGCTGAAGACTCAGCTGCTTGGTACGGCGGATCATACCCAAACTCTTTTGTAAAGTCTGCCGCATAAGTCATACCATCTTTAAAGAAGTCATCTTTATAAGTTAATGTTTTATGCCATTGTGAAGCACAAAGTGCATACTGAGAATTTTTACCATGTTGTTTTGATAATTTCGCAGCATCACAGTGCGTCATCGCAAGCATCGGAACATCTACTTTCATTTCAGCAATTTGTCTAATTGCTGTTAATGCACCTTTTGTATGACCTGATACAACTAGAACATCTGGTTTCATTTGTTTAACTTTTACTAATGTAGCAGCCATATCATTTAGCTCTTTTGGTAGTTTATCATCGATTATAATTTCAGATCCAGTTTCTTTCGCTGCATCTAAAATACCTAATCTTACGTCTTGAGAAAAAGCATCTTGTTCAAATGCTTGAGCAATTCTAACGCCTTTACCACCATTTAATTCAACTGCTGTTCTGATAGCAACATCTAGATATAAATTAGCTGGAGCTAGAACTGCAAATAGATATTTGTAACCTTTAGTAAACAAAGATCTAGAAGCACCATTTGCCTCAACCATTGGTACACCATATTTTTCTGTTACAGGAGCAATTGCTTTTGTTAATCCTGAACTGTATGGGCCAAGCATAAACTCAACACCATCTTGTGAGATTAATCTTTCTGCAAGCTGTGCTGCTCTTTTTGGGTTTGACTCATCATCATAATAAATGATTTCAAACTTATAAGTTTTTCCACCAACTTTAACTCCACCCATGCTATTAATTCTATCAACAGCCATGTTGTAGCCGTTTTGCGTATGAACACCATTAGATGAATACTTTCCAGTTAATGAAATAGCAGAACCTAAAATTATCTTATCACCAACAACTTTTGCAAAAGATGTTACTGACGAAGATAAAAGTAGTGCTAATGCAGAAATAAAACTTAAAATTATTTTATTTATTTTCATTTTATTTCCCTTTTTTAATTAATTAAATGTTAATTAAATAAAGAAAACCACACTTTTGCAAGTGACAAAAAGTGCTGTAATCTTTTAATAATATTGTTGTGTAATAATAATTATTGAAGCAATTAAAACTAAAACACTCGCTGAGATTGTATTAATTGTTTTCGGGTTTGTTTTTATCCAACTAATTAATTTTTGAGCTAATAAAGCATAACCAATCAAAGATAAAAAATCTAAAACAACATAAGTCGTAATTAAAATAAAGAATTGAACAACATAATTTGAATTAAAATCAATAAATTGTGGGAATATTAGCGGAAAAAACAACCAAGCCTTTGGGCTTGTTCCAGCAACTAAAAAACCATCTTTAAAAAAAGAAATAAAAGTTTTTGAGGTAATTATTTTTGAATTAATATCTTTGGGTGCAGATTTGTAAACGTCATAAGCTAAATAAAATAAGTAAAATACTCCAATCCATTTAAAAGTATTTAAAAAATTTGGATTGTCTGAAAAAAAGCTACCTAAAACAAAAATTACCAAAGTTGCTTGAATAAAATTTGCTGTAATATCTCCTAATGCAGTCCAAAGACATTTT
Source organism: uncultured Pelagibacteraceae bacterium (assembly GCA_902578525.1). GTDB lineage: Bacteria > Pseudomonadota > Alphaproteobacteria > Pelagibacterales > Pelagibacteraceae > Pelagibacter. The sequence goes on from CACHDJ010000009.1 coordinate 15,177, forward strand.
TGAACACCATAATTCATAGAATATGAAACAATAACAATCCTAGGAGTGCCAGGTGTAATAAATAAAAAAATTATGATTTGTAAAAAAAGGATAAAATCTAGAGGGAGCATTAAAAAAAAGATAGTCCTTAAAAACCGGGAGCTAAAGATGGCTAAGAAGGACTACCTAAATTAATATACCAGATACAAAAAAAAATGCATTATTGATTTTTTTCAAATATAAGGAATTAATGAAAAAAAAAGGTCACACCCCAATAACTCGAGTCAAAAATCCAGAGCCAAATATTGAAAGTCCAGATTGGGTCATCTGGGCAGCCTGGGCTGATAGAATTACTTTTGAAGAGATAGAAGAAAAAACTGGAAACACTGAATCTCAAGTAATAAAAATAATGAGGAGATCTCTTAAACCATCTTCGTTTAGATTATGGAGAAAAAGAGTAAATCAGAAAAGTATAAAACATAGAAAAAAATTTGAATATTCAAGAAAACAAATAGCTAGTAAAATTAAAAAAGGTGATTATCTATAGCTTATGAAAAATATTACAATTTATACAGGTCCTATGTGTAATTTTTGTGAAGCAGCAAAAAGATTATTGACTAGAAACAACGCAACCTATAATGAAATTGATATTTCAAAAATAGATGGTGCTATGGATGAAATGATTAAGAAAGCTAACGGAAAAAAAACAATACCACAAATTTTTTTTGATGATCAACACATTGGTGGTTATGATGAAGTTCGTGCCTTAGAAAAAGAAAATAAACTTCAAGATCTTTTAAAATAAAAACTATTCCTTAGGTTTAAAAACTAAACAAACTCCATTATTACAATATCTTTTACCAGTTGGCAGAGGTCCATCTTCAAAAATATGGCCATGATGAGCATCACAATTCTTACAATGATATTCTGTACGCGCATAACCTATCAAATGATCTGTTTTTGTTTCAAAAACATTTGGTAGTGACTCAAAAAAAGACGGCCAACCTGAACCACTTTCATATTTAGTAAAAGAATTAAATAACTTTATTCCACAATTGGCGCAATGATAACTACCTTCTCTCTTTTCATTATTTAAATCACTTGTACCTGGGAGTTCGGTTCCATCTTCAAACATTACTAATTTTTGTTCAGCTGTTAAATTAGGATTTTTTTTTGTCATCTATTTAAAATAATTTAGCACAAGATTGATGTAAAAATGAGTGTAATTCGACTAATTTATCAAAATCTTTGTTATAACCACCGCCTAAAACACCACAAAGAGGAATTCCCTTTGAAAAAAAGTTTTCAGTAACAAGTTCATCTCTTTCTTTAATTCCTTCGTCAGAAATTTTTAATTTACCTAAGCGATCGTTATAATGAATATCAACACCAGCTATATAAAAAACATAATCAAAATTTTCCTCATTAAGCTCATTTAAATAAAACTTAAGAGTTTTAAGGTATTGTTTGTCTTCTAAGTTATCCTCAAGTTCGACATCTAGATCACTTATTGATTTTTTAGCAGGATAATTTGATTTTGAGTGCATGCTAAAAGTAAATACATTTCTATTATCTCTAAATATATCTGAATTTCCATTGCCCTGATGTACATCTAAATCAACAATTAAAATTCTACCAGCTAGTCCTCTATCAAGTAAATATTGAGCAGCTACCGCTACATCATTAAAAACGCAATAACCAGCACCCCCATCAAAATTTGCATGGTGACTCCCTCCGGCAGTATTGCAAGCAAGACCATAATTAATTGCAAGTTTTGATGCTAAAACAGTTCCTCCAGTAGCTACTAAGGATCTTTGAACGACACTATCAACTAGAGGAAAACCAATTTTTTTTACACCATTTTTATCTAAAGTTTTATTCTTTATATCTTTGATATACCTCTCTGAGTGAGCTCTTTTTAAGGTCTCATCAGAACATGCATATGGTTTATGAAACTCTTTAACTATCTTTTGGTTTATTAAATATTTTGCAAGTTCACCAAATTTGTTAATTGGAAATTTATGATCATCACCAATTTTAGCAAAATAATCTTTATGATTAATAACTGGTAAATCCATTTTTATTCGATAATACGAATAGGCTTTCCGTCTACACAAGCTTCTAAAGATTCGATCATTTGTGTATAATAAATAGTATAATTTTCCGCAGTGACATATCCTATATGTGGAGTAAGTAATGCATTTGGTAAAAATCTAAGTTTATTATTTTCTGGTAATGGTTCTTTTTCATAAACATCAATTCCCGCACCAGCGATAACATTTGTAGATAAAGCAATAATCAAATCATCTTCATTTATAATCGGTCCTCTAGAAGTATTAATAATAAATGAAGTTTTTTTCATTTTATCCATTTCTTTTAGAGTAATACAATCTTTATATCTATCTCCACCTTGCACATGAATAGATAAAAAATCTGAGACTTTTATTAAATCTTCTTTACTACAAGGCAGTACATTTAATTCTTTACAGGTGTCTAAGTTGAGATTTTCACTCCACGCCATAACCTGCATACCGAAAGCTTTTCCGATCTTCGCTACTTGTGATCCAACTTTTCCAAGACCAATTAAACCTAAAATTTTACCTTTTAACTCTACTCCAACGCTTGTTTGCCAGTACCCTTGGTACATATTGTCTATTTCCTCCTTAAGGTTTCTGGCCAATCCTAATATTAAGGCCCACGTTAATTCTGGAGTTGGATTAATATTACTTTCAGTACCACAAACTATAATTTTCCTTTTTTTAGTTGCTTCTAAATCTATTGATTTATTTCTAGAGCCACTGGTAATGATAAATTTTAATTTACTAAGATTATCAATTAAATTTTTAGTCATTGGTGTTCTCTCTCGCATTAACAATAAAGCTTCAAAATCTACCAATTGTTCTAAAGCATCTGCTTCATCAATAAATGGCTCACTAAAAATTTTAAATTCATATTTTCCAGATAGCTTTTCTAAATCCACAAATTGTTGGGAAACATTTTGATAGTCATCTAAAATTGCAACTTTAAGCATTTTTAATTTCCCTATTTGATAAAAATAAACCTAATATAATTAATACAGCTCCAATCAAGTGAAAAAGTTCAAACTGTTCATTAAAAAAAGTTATTGCCATGATAGTGCTAAATAAAGGGATTAAAGATAAAAAAATTCCTGCTCTATTTGCTCCAATAATAGAAACTGCCCCTGCCCAACAATAATAAGAACCAATACTTGGAAACAAAGCCAGAAAAATAAGTATATAAAACAAATTTATGTCAAACTTAATAAATTGTCCTTGTGAAAATTCGTAAATAAATTGCGGAAATATAAAAATTAAACCAAACGTACACAAAACTTGGACAAGTGTTAACAGCGGTAAAGTAAACTTTTTTCTCTTTAAAAAAGCTGAATAAAGTCCCCAAGTGATCACTCCCCCAATCATTATCAAATCACCTTTATTAAAATTTAATGTATACAAGATATTTAAATCAAGTTTTGTGATAATTGATAAAATGCCAAAAACTGCAAGGAAAAGTCCAAGAATTTGAAACTTATTAGTCTTTTCAATCTTAAAAATAAAACATAAAAAAATTATTATAGCAGGAATAGCTGTATTAAATAAAGAAGCATTTATGACCTGCGTATGGACGAGAGATAAATAAGTGAAAGAATTAAATAACCCTACACTTGTTAAAGCTAAAAAAAATAATAATGGCAAGTTATTTAAAATTACATTTTTATTTTTAATTATTTCTTTAAAGGTAAAAGGCAATAATATTAACCATACGAGTGACCATCTATAAAATACTAATGACATAGGGGGAATATTTGTTAAAGAAGCAAGTTTTCCAACCATAAAATTTCCTGCCCAAAATAATGTTGCACATACCAGCATTATATAAGCTTTGGTATTTTGCATGAATTAGCTAAATCTTTTTGAACTATATGGACTTAAATTTAAATTTGTATTTTCTTCAGCAATCATTCTAGACATAATCTTTCCAGAAATTGGTCCTAATGTCCATCCCAAATGGTGATGACCAAAACAATAAAATACGTTTTTATAATTTTTTGAAGGACCGATTACTGGAAGAAAATCTGGTAATGTAGGTCTAAATCCAAGCCATTCATCCTCATGAGCTGGTAAATCTTCTAACATGTAATTTGCATTTTTAATAAGATTTTTTATTCTAGATTTTGATATAGGATTTTCCAATCCACCAAATTCCACAGTTCCAACTACTCTTAAACCTTGTTCCATTGGAGTTATACCAAATCCCCTATTTGAAAATACAACTGGTCTTGATAAAAGATGATCATAATTTTTAAAATGGATATGATATCCCCTTTCAGTATCTAAAGGTATTTTTTCATCAAGTTTATCAGTAAGTTTTTTTGAAAATGCTCCACAAGCAATTATAATCTTATCAAATTTATATTCATTTTTTTCAGTCTTAAATATTGGTTTTTCATTTTCAAATTTTATATCTTCAACATTTGACTTTTCAAACTTTCCACCTTTTTTAATAAATAAATCAAAAAGTTTTTGAAGAATTTTTTTTGGATTTCTAGCATGTCTTGCATAAGGATAATAAACTCCTCCATGATAGAAAGGTTTTATGTTTGGCTCTAAATCATGGATTTCATGTTTGTTAACTAGTTGCTGTTTTACACCTAGCTCATCTCTAATTTTAATTTCTAATTCTCTACTTTTTAAGTCTTTATCATTCCAAATATATAATATCCCTTTATTTTCAACTAGACCTTCCAAATCTATTTCATCAAACAATTCATCATAAGCTGGGAGAGCTAGATCTAAAATTTGATGCATATATTTTGCGGTATGCATCATTTTATTTTTAGTCGTATTCATTATAAATTTGATAAACCAAGGTATCATTTTGGGGACATAGTTCCATTTAAGTGCTAAAGGTCCGGTAGAGCTTAATAACATTGCTGGAACGTCAGCTAAAACGTCAGTTCTGTTTAAAGACAAAGATGCATAAGGTGAAAAATGTCCTGCATTCCCATAGGATGCAGCTGCACTACCTGGTTCATCTCTATCGAAAATAGTTACATCAAAACCTTTTTTTTGAAGAAACAATCCATTCGAAATACCTTGGATGCCCGCACCTACGACACCTATTTTTAAATTATTCATAAAAAAATATACAATTAATTTTTATAATAATTTAAGCGACAAATTATACCTAAGCAATAGATTGCTGGCTATGAACTTTGGCACTCATTACAACTCCAAAACCAATCATGGTTGCTAACATTGACGATCCTCCATAGGACAAAATTGGCAATGGTGATCCAACTATTGGCAGTAAACCTAAAACCATACTCATATTAATTGTAATATAAACAAAAATAGCAGCAGCAAAACCATAACAAAATAATTTTGCAAAAAAACTTCTTGAAATTGCACCTATTGCTACTATTCGATAAATAACTATTGCATAAATTATAAGAAGAAAAGTTGAGCCTACAAAACCAAACTCCTCTGAAAATAACGTAAAAATAAAATCTGTATGTTTTTCAGGTAAAAACTCTAAATAACTTTGAGTACCTTTTAAAAAACCTTTTCCAAAAATACCCCCCGAACCAACTGCAATTTTAGATTGAATAATCTGATATCCAGCCCCTAAAGGGTCTCTATCTGGGTTTAAAAATGTAAGCACTCTTAACTTTTGATAGGGCTTCAAAAACGAAATTATAAAAGGTAATGAAATTAAAAATCCTAAGATTGTATAAATAAAATATTTATGATTAATACCAGCAAACCATAAAACCACCACTCCACTAACAACTATAAGAAGTGCAGTTCCTAAATCAGGCTGAACAATTACAAGACCCATTGGTATCAAAATAATAATTAGAGATGTTAAAATTGTATATATAGAATTGACATTTTCTATTTTCATTCTGTGAAAATATTTAGCTAAACATAAAATTATACAAATTTTCATTAATTCAGAAGGTTGTAAATTAATGAAATATAGATCCATCCATCTTTGAGAGCCAGATGACTTAATTCCAAATAGATATGTCCAAACTAAAAGTCCAACTACTACAACATAAAAAAGGTACCCTATCGAAAACCAAAATTTTATATTGATGAATGAAATGACTACCATCATCAAAGTAAAAATAATCAATTTTATAAAATGACTTTTAGTATGGAATAAAATTTCACCTCCATCTGTAGAATACATTGTAGCAAGACTAATAAAGCCTAAAAGTAAAATACAAAACAAAAGCAAGTAATCAAAGTTTTTAAATTTTTGAAAAAAATCAAATTTATTACTTGTTAATCTTGTATGTTGATACATCTAAATCTCTAAATATTTTTTATTATTAATTGAGTCTCTTAATGACTGTCTATCAATTATCAATTTAAATAACTCTTTTGCCATAGGAGCTGCTGTAGTACTTCCATTTCCTCCATGTTCTACTAATATACTTAATGCATATCTTGGATTTTTATAAGGACCGAATGCAACATATAAAGCATGATCTCTTTCTTCATAAGGTATCTGAAATGTTTTTAGATCCAGCTCTCTATCTTTTTTAGTAATTTTTTTAACTTGTGCTGTTCCTGTTTTTCCAGCAAACTGATATTTTGGATCATTAATTCTTGAACGATAAGAAGTTCCCATTACTTCATTTGTTGAGGCAAACATAGCATCTTGAATGAGCTTAATATTTTTAGAATTTTTATATAATTGAGAGTATTTATCATTGGGTTGATCTCTTAATTCTTTATCAGCAACTATCTGAGGATAAATTTTATATCCACCATTAGCAATTTGAGCTGTCATTAAGCATAATTGAACTGGCGTTGTTTGAATGTAACCCTGACCAATTCCTGTAATTATAGTTTCTCCCAACAACCATCCTGTACCCAATGCATTTTTTTTCCATTGAGTATTTGGGACTAAACCTTTTTTTTCAATATTAAACAAATCTCCAAAAACTTCTTCTCCTAGACCAAATTTTTTAGCTGTTTCACTCAATCTATCTACTCCTAATTTACGGGCCACTTCATAAAAATAAGTATCACAAGATTGTTTCATGGCATTTCTTAAACTCATAAATCCATGTCCTTCTTTTTTCCAACAATGATAAGTTTGACCGTATAATTCTAGTGGATGTTTATGTCCTCTGCAATTAACAGTGAAGTTTTTATTAATGATTCCATTTTCCAAAGCTGATAATGCGACTATTGGCTTAATGGTTGAACCTGGAGAGTAATTTCCTGATAAAGATTTATTTACTAAAGGTTTCATTGGATTATTTCTAATTAATTGCCATTCGTCTTGGCTAATGCCAAATACAAATGCATTTGGATCAAACGATGGAGCAGATTGCATTGCTATAATTTGACCTGTAAATATATCCATGACACAAATCGAGCCGGCTTTATCTAATAATAATTGATTTGCTAATTTTTGAACTTCAGTATCAATTGTGAGTTTAATCGTCTTTCCCTTATTGCCTTTTTGGAAGGCTAATTGATTAATCCTTCTCCCATAAGCATTCACTTCATATCGTTCAATTGAATTGTCTCCTATCAATTCATTTTCAAACGATTTCTCCAAGCCAATTTTTCCTACTTTTAACCCTTGAACAAATTTTTGCTCTAAAACTTCGTTCGTTAAAATATCTTTTTCGTTTGCTTGACTAACATAACCTAAAACATGGGTATAATTTTCTTTATACGGATAATTTCTAGAAATAGAAATAATAGGTTTTACACCATTAAGATCATATAATTGGTTGTTAATTTTAGAAAAATTTTGCCAACTTAAATTATCTGCAACAATAAGAGTTTCCCAAGGCTTAATCTCTTTTTTTTTCTTAATTATTTTTTGAAATTGTTTGTCTGAAAGATCTAGAATATTTTTTATCCTATTAATTGTATATTTAAAATTTTCAACTTGCTCTGGGATTACATGTAATTGATAAGCTTCATAATTTCCTGCAATTATATTTCCAAAGTAATCTAAAAATTCACCTCTTACTGGGGGAAGTTTCCACTCACGTATTCTATTCTTATCTGAAAGAGTTAAATATTTTTTATTTTCTTTGATTTGAAGAAAAAATAATCTACTTACAATACCACCTAAAATAACTATCTTAGCAGCTGCTAACATAAACATTCTACGATTCATAGAATTCAATCTTGTTACATTTTGACTTTGATCAATCATTAATGGCCTTATGATAATAATTTAAAAAAATAGATATTGGGACATAAAATAAAAAAGTAAATAGATTATTTATTATATAAAATAAAATATTTAAATCGTAAGAAAAAAATAAAAATAATGTCGAATAGTTAATTGAATTAATAAAACTAATAACGAACAAAAAATAAAACCAATCTTTTATTAAGTGAGGTCTAATAGTTATGTTTCTGAGATAAGAGGCAAATATACAAACTAAAATATAAGAAAGTGAACTCATGCCTAGAGGTAAACCAACAACTGTATCATTAATTAAACCGGCAAAGAAAACTAATAAGTAGTCAAATTTATTATATTCTTTAAGTGCAAAATAAAAAATTAATATGAATGGAAAATTAAACGAGAAATAATCTATATCTAAATAATTAAGATCAAACTCATTTAAAACAGATATATATAAGATAATGAGTGGAAGCCACGTATATATTTTATAAAGGAAATTATTTTTTGCAAATTTAATCATTTACTCTCATGCCTCTATTGAGAATACATTTTTTATACTCTGGTGTCCCAACTTTATAACCTTTTCTAAAAGATGTTCTCTGACACTTAGAACTATAAATTAAGTTCAATCTTAGAAATTCAAGTTCTTTTTTATCAGAAATATTTTGTTTAATCTTCTCTTCTTTAATACCTAATTCTTTTTGTAATTCAGAAATCTTATTGGTTAATTGATTGGACTTAGATTTTAAAGTTTGATTTTCCTCAATAAATTCTTGGTTAGTTTCATTTAAAATTTTGATTTGATCATTTAATAAATCCAACTTGATTTTCTCAGTATCCGATGCAGAGTTAATGATAGACTGTTCTTCTATTTGATTTGATTGATTGCCAGTTGATTTTTCTCCCTCAATTTCTACAAAAACGTATTTTAATTGTTCAAAATCACTATAAAAATTAATATAAAAATTATTTCCAGTATTATTTACTCTTCCTACAGGGATACCACTTTTAAAAATTGAACCAGTGCCTGAAGTATAGGCTATACTTCGATCTTGTATTTCATCAATTAAATTATCTTTTATATAGTTGATTTTTCCTGAATTGTCTCCATTACCAATAACAATCGCCTGGATATTACCTGGTGTAATTGAGATTGGAACACTAGAGTTAAAATCTGATAATAATAATACCCTTGAAGATTTGTAATTAAGCTCAATTACCCTACCAACTAAGTAATTTTTATCATAGATGTTTGTGCCTATTTTTAATCCTTCTGAGCTACCTTTGTTAATTATTATAGTTTTTAAAAAAGGACTTTTGTGATCAACAATTACCTTTGCTAAAATTTTATTTGATGAAAGAGTATAATCTTCTATCAAATTCTTTAATTCATTATTTTCGCTAATTATAATTTTGCTTGATACGTCTTTCGATTTTAAAATTTCTAATTCTTTTTTATTATCTTTATATTCATTATAAAAGCTTGAATATTTTCTAATCTCTATAAAAGTATTTACTATCAAATTTTCTGGTATAGAAACAATAAAAGAAGATCTATACACCATTTCATTTAAAAAACTTTTTACTTTATTTATTGGAGTAAAATTAATCCCAGACAATACTACTATGAAGATAGATAAAAAAACTAATGTTAATAATGAAAATTTCTGTTTAGTACTTTTTTTTAAAAAAGCAGATCTGATTGCTATAATAAAATCATCTCTACTTGATGCCATTATTTTTAATACTCAGTCAGCATAGTAGAGAATGTTTGTTCTTGATCTAAAGCTTTTCCAGTACCTATAGCAACACAAGATAATGGATCTTCTGCTACATGCACTGGTAAACCTGTTTCTTTAGAAAATCTTTTATCAATATTTTTTAATAAGGCTCCTCCCCCAGTCAATGTTAAACCCATATCAACTAAATCTGCTGATAGTTCCGGAGGTGTTGATTCTAATGCATCTTTAATTCCATTTACCATTTCTTTTAAAATATCATTTAATGCCTCTGAAGTATCTTCCTCTGTAATATTAACTTCCTTAGGTGTTCCAGATCTTAAATCTCTGCCTTTCACTGGATAAGTATTGTCATTTGTTGGAATTGCAGTACCTATTTCTTTCTTAATTTTTTCTGCGGTACTATCACCTATCATTAAATTATATTCTCTTCTCATATAATTTACTAAAGCACCATCCATAGCATCTCCTGCAACTCTTAAAGATTTAGAATAAACTAAACCTCCTAAAGACATTACTGCTATTTCACTTGTTCCACCTCCAATATCAACTACCATTGAACCAGTTGCCTCAGAAATTGGAAGATTAGCTCCTATAGCTGCTGCGATAGGTTCTTCAATTAATTGAACTCTTCTAGCCCCTGCTGCAAGAGCGCTGTCTTGAATTGCCTTTCTTTCAACTGGAGTAGATCCAGTTGGCACACAAATTAAAATTCTTGGATTAGCAAAAGTACTTCCTTTATGAACTTTCTTTATGAAATGTTTAATCATCTCTTCCGTCACAATAAAATCTGCAATAACACCGTCTCTTAAAGGTCTAATTGCGCTTATATTTCCTGGAGTTCTACCAAGCATTGTCTTTGCTTCATCTCCAACAGCTAAAACTTGTTTTTTTCCTCCTTGATCAACAATTGCAACAACTGAAGGCTCATTAAGAACTACACCATGTCCTTTTAAAACTACTAATGTATTAGCAGTACCTAAATCTATTGCCATATCTTGGCTCCATATCTTTTTAACTCTGTCAAATAATCCCATTTATATTCCTTTTACCTTTTCACTTTTTTGCTCAATAGGAACTTGTTCCATTGGAGCTGTTTTTTCTCTTTTAATAATCATCTTATTTAATGCATTAATATATGCATTAGCAGAAGCAACTAATGTGTCTGTGTCAGCTGCCTGACCAACAGTAGTTTTACCATTTTCCTCAATTTTAACACTAACTGTAGCTTGCGCATCTGTTCCCTCAGTAACTGCATGAACTTGATATAATTGTAAATTTACATCATGTGGATATAAAGTTTTTATACATTTAAATATAGCATCTACTGGACCATCTCCAGTTTCTGAAGCTTCTTTTACATCTCCATAAACATCTAATGTCATTTCAGCTTTTTGTGGTTCTCCTGTACCTGCAAAAACTTTCAATGATTTTAGATTGATTGCATTAACTTTATTATCAATAATTAAACTATCATCGATTAAAGCTATAATGTCTTCATCATAAACATGTTTTTTTTTGTCTGCTAAAATTTTAAACTTAGCAAAAGCATTACTTACAACATCATCGGTAAGACCAGGATAACCTAAACTTACCAATTTATCTTTAAAAGCATGTCTTCCTGAATGTTTGCCCATCACTAAAGAAGTTTGTTTCACTCCAACACTTTCGGGAGTCATTATTTCATAAGTTTGTCTGTTTTTTAACATTCCGTCTTGATGAATGCCAGCTTCATGAGCAAAAGCGTTTTTCCCAACAATTGCTTTATTATATTGAACTGGGAATCCAGTTGCATTTGAAACAATTTTTGATGCTTTACTTAAAAGTTTAGTATTTATTCCTGTTTCATATGGCATTAAATCTGGTCTAGTTTTTATAGCCATTACAATCTCTTCTAAAGCTGCATTACCAGCCCTTTCACCTAAACCGTTTATAGTACACTCAACTTGTCTAGCACCAGCTTGTACCCCAGCTAAAGAATTTGCGACTGCTAAACCTAAATCATTATGACAATGAGTTGATAATATTGCTTTATCTATATTTGGTACTTTATTTAATAGGGTCTCAATAATAGTTGTAAACTCTGAAGGAATTGTATAACCAACAGTATCTGGAATATTAATTGTTGTCGCTCCATTTTTAATAGCAAGTTCTACAGTTCTACACATGTAATCCATATCTGTTCTTGTTCCATCTTCACATGACCATTCAACATCATCAGTAAATTTTCTTGCATAAGTAACATGTTTACCAATTGACTCGTAAACATCCTCTGGTGACATATTGAGTTTGTGTTTCATGTGTAATGGACTTGTTGAAATAAAAGTATGTATTCTAAATCTTGGAGCGTGTTTTAATGCTTCATAAGCTCTATCAATATCTTTAATTGAATGTCTTGAAAGTCCTGCAGGAATAGAGTTTTTTAAAATTTTACTTACTTCTGAAACAGCCTCAAAATCTCCTGGTGAAGCGATAGGAAATCCAGCTTCTATAATATCTATACCTAATTCATCAAATACTCTAGCTATCTGAATTTTCTCTTCTAAACTCATAGAAGCACCTGGCGATTGCTCACCATCACGCATCGTTGTATCAAATATAATAACTCTATCTTTTTTACTCATGACTTAGTTTTTTTGAAAAACTATAATACAATCTATAAGAGAGATTGCAAAATATTTAGTAAAATTTTAGTTATATAACGACCATTTCGGGTTCTATTAAAATTAGTTATAAATAGACTCAATTTTGGGCATTAAATATAAAAGCTCCTTAGTATAATTGTGCTTAGGATTTACAAATAGATCCTCGGTATTTGAAACTTCACATAATTTCCCGTCTTTTAACACTCCAATTCTATCACACATTTGTCTAACCACAGGCAGATCATGGCTTATAAATAATATAGTTAAATTTAATTGTTCTTGAATATCCTTTAATAAATTTAATATTTGAGCCTGAATACTTACATCCAAAGCAGAAGTTGGTTCATCACAAACTAAAAGCCTCGGTTGAGTTGCCAAAGCTCTTGCAATAGATATCCTTTGTCTTTGTCCACCAGAAAACTCATGTGGATATCGATCTGCTGAATTTTGAGTAAGTTCTACTGAGTCTAATAAATCAAATATATAATTGTCTAAATCTTTTTTGCTTATTGATGGATTGTGAAGCTTTATAGGTTCAGAGATTATTTCTTTTACTTTTAATCTTCCATTTAATGATGAATAAGGATCTTGAAAAATCATTTGTATTTGTTTTCTAAATTTCATCATTTCTGAGTTATGTTTAATTTTTGTTATACAAATATTATCAAAATAAATATCTCCTTCAGATGGTTTAAACAAATTTACTATCATTTTTGCGATTGTTGATTTACCACTTCCGCTTTCTCCAACTAATCCAAAAGACTCCCCTTCCCTTATATTAAATGAAACATCATTTACTGCCATTACAGAATTTTTTGTACTTTCTGTAAAAAAGTTATCATCAAAACTTTTACTTAGATTTTTTATTTGAATTAAGTCTTGTTTAACAATACTTTTTTTTGTCCATCTATTTAGTATTTTTAAATTATTTTCTTTATTCTTTTTATTTTCTTTTTCAATAATTACAAATCTAGATATTTTTCTATTTGTTGGTGGTACAGAGCTAACTAAGCTCTTTGTATACGTTTCTTTTGGTTTTGTTAAAATTTCTTTTGTTAATCCTATCTCAACAACATTTCCATTCTTCATAACTGCTACTCTATTAGCAGTTTCAGCAATAACGCCCATATCATGGGTTATTAAGATTACTGCGAGATTTCTTTCTTTTGTTAATTTTTTTATCAAATCTAAAATTTGAGATTGTATAGATACATCTAATGCAGTAGTTGGTTCATCTGCGATTAAAAGTTCAGGTTCACAACACAAAGATAAAGAAATTACAACTCTTTGTCGCATCCCTCCTGAAAACTGATGAGGGTAATTATCAAATCTTTTTTCGGCATCTTTAATTCCGACCTCTTTTAATAAACTGATTGCCTTTTTTTTTGCATCTTCTTTACTCAAATTAAGATGAGTTTGAATAGTCTCTATTAATTGATCTCCAATTGTAAGTATTGGATTAAGTGATGTTTGAGGATCTTGAAATATAAGACCTATTTTTTTACCACGGTACTTGATAATGCTATTAGAATTCTCATGAATGTTAAGATTACCTAACATTATTTTTCCACTTGAGACTGTGCCTGGCTCATCAATTAAATTAATTATTGCATTACCAACAGTGCTTTTTCCTGATCCAGATTCACCTACGAGCCCCAAAATTTCACCCTTATTTACCTCGATATTCACATTTTTTGCTGCAAAAATAGTTTCTTTTCTCATTTTATAATCGACACTTAAATTTTTTATTTTTAAGAAGCTCATTTTTTTAATTTTGGATTTAGAGTATCCCTCATCCAATCTCCTAATAAATTAATTGAAAATGCTAAGGTCACTAAAAAAATAGCTGGAAAAAAAGTAATCCACCACTCTCCTGAAAATAAAAAATCATTACCAAGTCTAATCAATGTTCCTAAAGATGGTGTAGTGGGTGGTACACCAACACCTAAAAAGCTTAATGTAGACTCAGCTATAATTGCTAAAGCTAGACCAATGGTACCTATTACTAAAACTGGACGTAAAATATTCGGCAAAATATGTTTAAACATAATAATTAAATCTGAAACTCCAATAATTGTCGATGCTGAAATATAATCTTTATTCTTCTCTACTAGAGTTGCTGCTCTAGATACTCTTGCAAATTGAGGCCATTCCGAAATTCCAATAGCAAATATTAAAACATAAATTGCCATTTCATCATGCATTTCTCTAGTAATAAGTCCTCTTGCTATTCCATCAACCAAAAGTGCCATTAAAATGCTTGGGACTGTTAATTGAACATCTGTAATTCTCATTACGAACATTTCATATTTACCTCCAAAGTAACCAGCTGTTAATCCTAAGCCTACACCTAATATAAGACTAAATATGATTGCGGAAAATCCAACAATTAATGAAATCCTAGAACCGTAAAGAATTGTAGATAATAAATCTCTCCCTTGACCATCTGTTCCTAGAATAAATTTAGCTAGGCCCTCTTCAGCCCATGAAGGGGGAGTAAAAGCATCCATTAAAGACAAAGTGGAAGGATCAAAAGGATCATATGGAGTAACAAGTTCTACAAAAAATGAACAAAAAAATATAATAAATAATATTATTGAAGATATAATTGCAGTTGGAGATTTTATAAAACTATAATAGATATCACTATCTTTTATTCTGTTCCAAGTGTTTGGAATATTATTATCCACTCGCAACATCTCCTTTAACTCTAATTCTAGGGTCTATAAAATAATACAGAATGTCAACTATGAAATTAATCATCACAAAAACAAAAGCTATAAAAACCAAATAAGCAGACATAATAGGAATATCTACAAATTGAACAGCTTGAATAAATAAAAATCCCATTCCTGGCCATTGAAAAACAGTTTCAGTAATAATTGAAAATGCAATAAGTGTTCCAATATTTATTCCAGCAATTGTTATGACAGGAATTAAACCATTTTTTAATGCATGTTTATATTTTATACTTTTTTCACTTATTCCTCTTGCTCGTGCAAACTTTATATAATCAGTCTGTAAAATCTCCATCATTTCTGCTCGTACAAGTCTAATTATATATGTCATTTGAAAAAGACTGAGAGTAACTGATGGAAGTATGATTGCTTTTAACCCTGAAATAGTTAAAAATCCAGTAGACCAAAATCCTATGTCAACTACCTCACCTCTGCCAAAAGATGGTAAAATTCCTAAAATTACCGCAAAAAGATAAATGAATAAAATACCAATTACGAAAGTAGGTAATGAAACGCCTAATAATGAAACTGCTAAAATTATATCACTTAAAAAACCCTTCCTATTAATACCTGTATAAACACCCAATAAAGTCCCAGAAATCAGAGCTATTAAAGCTGAAATCAAAACCAGTTCAATGGTTGCGGGCAATCTTTCTACAATTAATTCCGAAACAGGTCTTTTCAATTGATAAGAAATTCCAAATTCTCCTTTTGAAGCATTAACTACAAATCTAGAAAATTGAATATACATTGGATCAGTCAGTCCTAGAGTTTCTCTAAGCTCAGCTCTATCTTGATCTGAAGTTTCTTCACCAACCATATTATTAATTGGATCACCCACAAAATTAAATAATGAAAAAGAAACAAAAGCAACAACCAGCATCACCATTGCTGATTGAAATAAGCGTTTCAAAAAATATTTTATCAATTTACGAAGAAAGTTTACAAGCCCTTTTATAAAAAAAGGGCTTGTATAAATTAATTTAGTTTACTTTAGAAAAACGGAATAATGGTTCATTATTCGGTCTTATAGGAACATCAATGTTTGATTTTGACGCCCAAGAAATTACTTGGTGATGTAAAGGTAAATAAGCAATATCATCCTTTACAATTTTCCAAGCTTTTGCAATAGCAGCGTTTCTTTTATCTAGATCAACCTCTCCTTCCATTACTCTTATTGCAGCATCTACATCTGCATTACTGAAGTTAACTTTATTCCAGCTAGCATCAGTTTCATATAAATAATGAAATACATAGTGACTATCTAGAGTAGGAACACCCCAACCTAACATATAGAAATCACCTTGATTATCTTTAAGTTCTTTGAAGTGTTTACTTTTAGTTTGAGAAAATAAGTTTACATTAACACCTATTTTTCCTAACATTCCAACTACAGCTGTACAAATAGCTTCGTCATTCACGTATCTGTCATTTGGACATCTTAGTTCTACATCAAAACCATCTGGATATCCTGCATCTGCTAATAATTTTTTCGCAGCATTAACGTCGTAAGGTAATCTTTTATCAAGAGCCTTGGTGTAGCCTGTTACACCTGGAAAAGTTATAATTCCTGCTGGTTCACTTAGCCCTCTCATAACTTTTTTCTTGATAGCTTCAATATCAATTGCTTGGTAAAGAGCTTGCCTTACTTCTTTTTTCTTAAATGGATTGTCTCCTGTATTTCCAGATCTTAATTTATCTGCAGCTTGATCCATTCCAAGAAAGATAGTACGCATCTGTGGAGTACTCTCCACTTTATGTCCTGTAGAAGCTTTTATTCTACCTAAATCTTGAACAGGGGCATCTGTAACTAGATCTATTTCGCCAGATAAAAGTGCAGCAACTCTAGTAGCTGCATTTTTTATTGGAAGTAATTGTATCTCAGTTATATTATGTTCAACATTTCCCCACCATTTACCATTCTTTTTGAAAACAGTTTTAGTATTTGGTTCTCTTAAAGTAATTTTAAATGGACCAGTCCCCATTGCATTAGTGGCAGAAAAAGTTTCTTGTCCTGCGTCCCAATTTTGTGGAGAAAGAGCAAAATTTTTAGCTGACCACTCTTTGGACATTATAAAAATATTTGATAATTGGTTCAAAAGAATTGGATTAGGTTTACTTGTTTTTATTTGAACTGTGTATTTATCAATAGCCTTAACTCCTGAAATTGTACTTATATATTCTTTAAAATCTGAAGTTCTTTGCTTAGCTCTTAATATACTGAAAACAACATCCTCTGACGTCATTGGTTGTCCGTTAGAGAATTTTACATCCTCTCTTAAAAAAAAGTACCAAGTATTTGGATCAACAGCTTTCCACTTTGTTGCTAATTGCGGTCCTATAGACATATCAAGACCTCTAGTCACTAAAGCTTCATAGATTTGTCTAGATACTTGAGTAGTTGGTCCTTCATTTTGTGCATGCGGATCAAGTGTTAAACTATCTCCTTGCATTGACCATTTGATAGTTTTTGCTAATCCAGTATTTGGAGCAAAAATTATGAAAAAAGCCAATAAAATTTTAATAAATTTCATTTCCCCTCCTAATTATTAATAAGAAAGTATAGGGGAAATATTTTGAATTTTATAGTTAATTTTATTGAAGTAAACTTAGCTTTTATCGCTATCAACCAATTTCTTCTTGCCGATCCATGGCATCATAGCCCTTAGAGTTGCCCCAACTTTTTCAACTGAGTGCTCTGCTAATTTTGCTCTAGTTGCTAGAAAGTTTTTTTGGCCATTTTTACATTCATCCATCCACTCTTTAGTAAACTTTCCTGATTGTATTTCTGATAAAACTTCTTTCATTCTTTTTTTAGTTTCTTCTTTATTGATAATTCTTGGTCCAGATTGATACTCACCATATTCAGCAGTATTTGAGATAGAATAATTCATATTTGCTATCCCACCTTCATAAATTAAATCAACAATTAATTTTACTTCATGTACTGTCTCAAAATATGCCATCTCAGGTTCATAACCAGCTTCCACTAATGTTTCATAACCATTCTTCATCAATTCTACTAAACCGCCACACAAAACTGTTTGTTCTCCAAATAGGTCAGTTTCAACTTCATCTTTAAATGTTGTTTCTATGATCCCAGATCTCCCTCCACCAATCGCTGATGCATAAGACATCGCTAAATCTCTTGCTTTTCCAGAACCGTTCTGATGAACAGCAAACAAACAAGGAACTCCTCCACCCTTTTCATATTCACTTCTAACTAAATGACCAGGTCCTTTAGGAGCAACCATAAATACATCTAAGTCTTTTCTTGCTTTAATTAAGTCATAATGAACATTTAAACCATGTGCAAAAGCAATACTTGTTCCTTCTTTAGCTCTTTGTTCAATATGATTTTTATAAATTTGAGCTTGCAATTCATCAGGTGTTAATATCATTACAACATCTGCCCATTCAGCAGCATCTGATAAATTCATAACTTTTAGTCCTTTTGACTCTGCTTTAGCTATACTTGATGAGCCTTCTCTTAATGCAACTACAACTTCTTTCACACCGCTATCTTTTAGATTTAATGCATGAGCATGTCCTTGGCTACCATATCCAAAAATTGCTATTTTTTTATCCTTTATTAGATTTACATCAGTATCTTTTTCATAAAACATTTTCATATGGTTTCTCCTAATCTGTTTATTTAAAAACTTCTGAACCTCTCGTCATTGCTATAGCTCCAGTTCTTGATGTGCTTGTTAAGCCAAAAGGTTTTAATCTTTTACTCATTTTATCAATTTCTCTTCTTAAAGCAGTTATTTGTATAACAACTGATTGTTTTGTTTTATCCAATATCACAGGATTAAAGCTTTTACAGGCTTTAAGACTTTTTTCTATCTTTTTTTTGTTTCCTACCACTTTAAGTAAAGCCATTTCTTTAAATATTACTTTTTTATCTTCTCTTTTAAAATCAGCTACTTTATGAACAGGAACTAATTTTTTCAATTGTAATTTTATTTGATCAATTACTTGCGGAGTTCCAGTTGTGACAATTGTAATTCTAGAGATATTTTTTGTTGCATCTACCTCTGCTACTGCTAGAGACTCAATATTATATCCTCTTCCAGAAAACAACCCAACTACTCTAGCTAAGACTCCAGCTTCATTATCTACCCATACGACAAAAATATGTGTATCTAATTTACCTTTCTTAGTTGGAATACTATATGCTGATTTAGGATTTGCCATTAGACTAAAGCTTTACCTTTACCTGTAATTTTATTTTCCTTTTTATCATTAGGACCTAAAATCATTTGATTATGTGGTTTTCCTGATGGTATCATTGGGAAACAGTTTTCATTAGGGTCAACTTGGCAGTCAAATATTACTGGACCATCATGATCAAGCATTTCTTTTATTTTAACATCTAGTTCCTCAGGATTATTAGCTTTAATGCCTTTGCAACCATAAGCTTCAGCTAATTTTACAAAATCAGGTAATGCTTCAGAATAACTTTCTGAATAATTTTTTTCATGTAGTAATTCCTGCCATTGCCTAACCATTCCCATATACTGGTTATTCAAAACAAAAATTTTAATAGGTAAATTATACTGAACTGCAGTAGACATTTCTTGCATTGTCATCAAGACTGAAGCCTCACCAGCTATATCTATAACAAGTTTATCTGGATGAGCAATTTGAACACCAACAGCTGCTGGAAGACCATACCCCATAGTCCCAAGTCCACCAGATGTCATCCATCTATTGGGTTTATTAAATTTATAGTGTTGTGCAGCCCACATCTGATGTTGACCAACTTCTGTCGTGATAAAAGTATCTTGGGTTTTTGTTAATTCATAAAGTCTTTGAACAGCATATTGAGGTTTTATAGTTTTATCACTATTGATATAACCCAAAGAGTCTTTTGTTCTCCATTTTTGAATCTGTTCCCACCATTTTGAAATACTTTGTTTATTAGAAAACTTAAAGCCATTTTGTTTTTTATTAATCTTTTTAATAGTACTTTTAAGAACCTCATTAACATCACCAACTATAGCTAAATCTACTTTTATAATTTTGTTAATTGATGAAGGATCAATATCGATATGAACTTTTTTTGATTTAGGTGAAAATTCATCTATCTTTCCAGTTATTCTATCATCAAATCTTGCTCCTATATTAATTAACAAATCACAATCATGCATTGCATTATTTGCTTCATAAGTTCCATGCATTCCAAGCATCCCTATAAATTGATTATCATCACCTGGAAAAGCTCCTAAACCTTGTAATGTAGATGTAATCGGAAAACCAATAAGTCTAACAAATTCTCTGAGTGTTTCACTAGCTTTTGGTCCAGAATTTATTACGCCTCCACCAGTATAAATTACAGGTTTTTTTGCTTTAGAGATTAAATCAATTAATTTATCTAACTCATTTTGAGTAAATTTATTATGTAATTTATTTGCAATCTTATTTTCTTTTTTTGGTTTTAAATAATTTGTTTTTGCGAATTGAACATCTTTAGGAATATCTACTAATACTGGGCCCGGTCTTCCAGTTGTTGCAACTTTAAAAGCTTCGTGCAAAACTTTTGTTAAATCTTTAACATCTTTAACTAACCAATTATGTTTTGTACATGGTCTAGTTATACCTGTAGTATCACATTCCTGAAAAGCATCTGTTCCTATTAAATGGGTTGGAACTTGTCCAGAAATACAAACTAAAGGAACAGAGTCCATATATGCATCTGTTAAAGCAGTAACAACATTAGTTGCTCCAGGTCCAGAAGTTACTAGTACTACTCCAGGTTTACCAGAGGATCTTGCGTATCCTTCTGCAGCATGTCCCGCTCCTTGTTCATGTCTTACTAGGATATGTTTGATTGATGAATGATTTTTTAACTCATCATAAATAGGTAAAACTGCTCCACCAGGATAACCAAAAATAAATTCAACATCTTGATCTTCAAGACACTTAAAAACAATTTCTGCACCTGAATATAATTTTGACATTCATTCAATCTAGCTGAAGTTGTACTGATTGGTCAAGTTTAACTGAAAATAATTTAAATTTTTTTTAGAAAGATATTTAATCCTTTGTGATTAAGTTTTTTCCAACTAGTCATGTGTCCTCTAGCCCATGTCACTTGCCTTTTGGCATATTGCCTAGTCTTTATTGATATTTTTTCAATAGCCTCATCTTCTGTTATCTTATTTTCAATAAAATCTTGGATTTCAGCAAGACCTATTGCTTTTGAAATACTTTTGTTTTTTGGAATTCTAAGTCTTAAAAACTTTTTCACCTCTAAAACAGCTCCCATTTTTACCATTTGCTTCGTTCGTATATTAATTTTTTCAACTAGTTCAGATCTAGGACAATCTATAAATAATTTGATAAGATCTTTTTTTCTAAATTTAGATTTAGTTCTTTTATACCATTCAGTAATAGATTCTTTTGTAAATAATTTTACTTCATAAGCTCTGACGGACCTTTGAACATCTGTAGGTTTTATATGATTAGCTATTAACGGATCTAGCTTTATAAGTTTTTTGTAAAATTTATTCTGTCCTATAGATTTTTGTAACAATCTAATCTTATTTCGAAATTTAGAGGGTATTGAAGAGATTTCAACTAAACCTTCTGTTAAAGCTTTGAAATATAATCCTGTTCCCCCAACTAAAATTGGAATTTTTTTTCTATTTTGAATTTCATTGATTTTTTTTATAACGATTTTAAGCCAATCTCCAGTGGAAAAATCTTTTTTAGAATTTTTAAAGCCATACAAATGATGTTTAATTTTTTTAAGCTCATTTTTTGAAGGTCTTGCAGTTAAAATTTTTAATTCTTTATATACTTGCATACTATCTGCATTGATAATTTCTCCTTTAATTTTCTTTGCTAATTTAATTGCAAAATCTGACTTTCCTGATGCAGTGGGTCCAAATATTAAAATAATTTTGGATTTAAAATCCATTATTTATTTTAATTTAACCCCAATATATCTTCTTTGGTTTTGGCTATTATATATTACTAATAATATTGTTTTTTGATTTGTGTTTAAGACTTCTTTGACAATTTGATCTAAATCATTTGCTGATTGTATCTTTTTCTTTTGGGCTTCAATTATAATACTATTTACCTCGATAGAATTTATTAGAGGACTGTTTTTATCTATCTGGGTGATGACTAATCCTTTTGTTTGATTAGGAAGTTTTCTTTCCTTGATATCTTCATTATTTAACTTTCTGACTGTTATTTTTAAATTATTTACAGTGCTTTCTATTGGCGAAGATTTCTCTGTAACTTTAAAATCTTCAGAAGTTTCTAATCTTCCTAAAAGAACATTTTTAGTTAACTCTTTTTTATTTCTCCAAATCTTAACTTTAACATTTGTACCAACTTCTGTTTTTGCAACAATCGCTGGCAATTCTTTCATTTGATTAATTCTAACTCCGTTAAATTCTAAAATGATATCTCCAGCTCTAATTCCTGCTTTTGCAGATGGACTATTTTCTGCGACACTTGCAACCAAAGCACCTCTTGGTTCATCTAGTTTTTCAACATCAGCAATCTCTTGGGTTACATCTTGTATTCTTACTCCTAACCAACCCCTTTTAGTTTCACCAAATTCTATTAATTGATCTATTACAATTTTTGCACTATTTGAAGGAATAGAAAAACCTATACCAATTGATCCACTTCTTCCAAGAATGGCAGTGTTAATTCCAATAACATCTCCATTCATATCAAATAAAGGTCCACCAGAGTTACCTGAATTAATTGATGCATCTGTTTGGATATAATCTTCATATCTTGATAATCCAATTGATCTATTTCTTGCAGAAATAATTCCAGATGTAACAGTGCCTCCCAAACCAAATGGATTTCCTATTGCTATTACCCAATCACCTATTCGAGCTTTATCTGAGTCACCGAATGCAACAGGTATAAATTTTTCATTAGTATCTAACTGTAAAACTGCAATATCTGATAACGGGTCAGCTCCAATTATTTTTGCTTTAAACTCTTCATCTCCGTTTACTCTAACTATAATGTCCTCTGCATCTTGAATAACATGGTTATTTGTAACAACTATACCTTTTTCATCTATAATGAAGCCTGAACCAAGTGCAGATGATTTTCTTTCTTGAGGAGTTCCAAACTCTTTGAACATATCTTCAAATGGAGATCCTGGAGGAAATTGAAATGGAAAAGGGTTAGTATTTGTTACTACGGTCTGTGTGGTTGATATATTTACTACAGAAGGCATCAATTTTTCAGCAAGATCTGCAAAAGATGCTGGAAGTGTTTTTGAATTTGATTGAATTGAGAAGCTTAAAGTTAAAAATAATGTAACTAATATAAATCTAATTTTATTCATACTAACTCTTCATATAATAAATAATTATAAACCCTATAATAGCAAAGATTAGGCCTCCAGTTCTTAATCGACTATCTTCTAATAGATCTAATTTTTTTAACATACTTTTCATTTTTGATGGAAATAAGGCATATAAAATACCCTCAATGAAAAGAAGTAGACCAAAAGCTATGATCAATTCTTTCATAAATAAATTTACTATTCTGTTTTGGGTTTTATATTTCCAAAAAATTTAAAAAATTCACTATCTGGAGATAAAATCAAAGATGTATCGCCACCAATTAAAGCATTTTCATATGCTTGCATTGCTCTATAAAATGCAAAAAATTCAGGATCTCTTCCAAACGCATCAGCAAAGATTTTATTTCTTTGGCCATCGCCTTCCCCTTTCATAATCTCTGATTTTTTTTGGGCATCAGCCAGTATTACTGTTACTTCTTTATCTGCAGTTGAAGTAATAGTTACTGCCATCTCTGCACCTCTTGCTCTAAATTCTTTTGCTTCTCTCTCCCTCTCAGTTTGCATTCTTCTGAAAATTGCA
>CACHDJ010000010.1 GCA_902578525.1 uncultured Pelagibacteraceae bacterium
GTTAACTTTACTCTTATTAGCAATTAAATAATAATTTAAAGTCTTTTGAAAAATTTTTTTTCCATAGAAGGTGATAAATAAATTTTTTGATTTATTAATTTCTGTCACAGTTTTTTGTGACCTTGGATAATGATATCCTAAATGAAATCTAAATTGATTAGCTGCTGAAGCACCATTTAATATTTTTTTTTCTTTTTCAAAAATATGAACTTCGTGTTTTTTTGATAAAAATAATCCCAAGGTTAAGCCAAAAAAACCTGAGCCTATGATTGCTATTTTCATTATATTTTTTTGATAATTTCTATGAACGAATTAGAAATATCTTTTTGAAAATTATTTTTAACATATTTATAACTATTTATGATTTTTTTATTTATACCATTTGAATTCAAATTTATATTTTTTAAAATTAAGTACAATCTATTGTAATCACCAACTTTAAAAAGTATGCCGCCTTTGCCAGATTGAAGTATTTCTCTTGGACCTACCTTGCAATCACTTGAAATTATAATTTTTTTTAAGCTTGCAATTTCCAATAAAATATTGGGATTGCCCTCATATTTTGAACTTAAAACTTTTAAATCACACAATGATATATATTTAAAGGGATTAGATGTGAACGGAATTATTTTTATCTTATCGTTTAATTTTTCTTTTTTAATATAATTTACTAACTTTTCTTTATCGTTACCACTTCCAATTAATAATAATCTTGCTCTTCTTATTTTAACTAATTTTTTAAAAGCTTTTAATAAGACAATTTGATTTTTTTGATTTGTCAATCTACCTATATTAATTATCTTTAAACCATTAAACTTTTTAAAAAAATTAAAATTTGTTTGAACTTTAGAATTTTTTTTAATTCCTTCAATATCTAAGCTTTGCCTATGAACAATACTATTTAATTTGAAATATCTATAAATTTCTTTTTTAAAATCATTGGATGTAACCAATATAATGTTACTCAATGAATAAAAATACTTAAAGAATATTCTTTTTAAATAATTGTTTATATATTTTGAGGGCGCTGTGTTACATCTTATAACAATTTTACTAAAAGTAATTTTTGCAATTATAATTGATAAAATATTTCCTTGAAAAGAAATAATAAGTCCCTTTTGAAATATTGAATAAAAAAACAAAGTAAAAATACAAAAAAAATATTTTATATATCTATTCTTAATTCCAGGTATTGCCCAAGATGTAATTACATTTATATCTTTATTGAAATAGAATTTATTTTTGAATTCTTTTTTGTTTGTATTATTTTCATAAGTAAAAAAATTTATTCTATATTTTTTTTTTGCTAAAGAATTTATTAAAGAAAATAAATTTTTTTCTAGACCCCCGCCCTCTATAGACGGATAATAAAAGTTCAAAGTTGATTTCATTTAGATCTAAAATTTTAATATATATTAGTCTAAATTTTTAGTAATTTCCTCAGTCATTTTTTTTGCGTCGGCAAACAACATCAAAGTATTGTCTTTATAAAATAAATCATTATCAATTCCTGCATATCCAGGAGATAAGCTTCTTTTTACAAAAAGCACTGATTTACATTTTTCTACATCTAAAACAGGCATCCCATAAATTGGACTTTGAGGGTCTGTTTTGGCAACTGGATTGGTAACGTCATTTGCTCCTATAACAAAAGCAACATCAGCATTCGCAAAATCATTATTTATTTCTTCTAGTTCAAAAACTTCATCATAAGGAACATTAGCCTCAGCTAATAAAACATTCATGTGACCTGGCATTCGTCCTGCAACTGGATGGATGGCATAAGAAACTTTAATATTATTTTTTTTTAGAGTATCTACCATTTCTCTCAGAGCATGTTGAGCTTGAGCAACCGCCATTCCGTAACCTGGTACAATTATTACTGATGAAGCATTCTTCATTAAAAAAGCTGCATCTTCTGCATTTCCACTTTTTACTGGTTTTTGCTCTTTATTGGCTGAGCTAGCTGATTGTTCAGTTGCACCAAATCCTCCTAATATCACGTTAAAAAAAGATCTATTCATCCCTTTACACATTATATATGAAAGTATAGCACCAGATGAACCAACTAAAGCTCCAGTAATTATTAAAGCGGTGTTTTCTAAAGTAAAACCAATTCCTGCAGCAGCCCAACCAGAATAAGAATTAAGCATAGAAATTACCACTGGCATATCAGCTCCACCTATTGGTATTATTAAAAGAAACCCAATTAAAAAAGAGACCGCTAACAAAATCCAAAATAAATTAGAGGATTGTGTAGAACAAAGTAAATAAGTTAAAATTATTATTGAAATTAGTATTAAAGCATTAAGTGGATGCTGACCTTTAAATGTTATAGGTGATCCAGACATAATTCCTTGAAGTTTTAAAAAAGCTATTATAGATCCAGAAAATGTAATAGCTCCTACTGCTGCTCCAATTGACATTTCAATCAAACTTCCAAGTTTTATATTACCAGGTGTACCAAGGTTAAAGGCTACTGGATTTAAAAAGGCTGAGATTGCTACAAAAACAGCAGCAAGACCTACAAGACTATGAAAACCTGCAACTAATTCAGGCATAGCAGTCATGGGTATTTTATAAGCTATAAAAGCACCTATTAAACCACCAATTAATAAAAATATTAGAACATATATAAAACCACTTGAAAAATTTCCTATAGACAAAAAGGTTACTGTTATTGCAATTATCATTCCTAAAATTCCAAAAAAGTTTCCTTGTCTAGATGTTTCAGGTGAAGACAAACCTCTTAATGCCAAAATAAATAGAACTCCAGAAATCAAATAAAAGATTGCTGATAAATTTGCAGAAATCATTATTTTTCCTTTTTCTTTTTTTTATACATAGCAAGCATTCTCTGTGTGACTAAAAAACCTCCAAAAATATTTACCGCTGCTAATGAAATTGCCAAAAATCCAAAGATACTCGATGTATTAAAAATACTATTTGAGTCACCAGCTAAACCAGCAATTATTGCTCCAACAATAATTACTGATGAAATAGCATTAGTTACTGACATCAAGGGAGTGTGTAAAGAAGGTGTTACACTCCAAACTACATAATATCCGATGAATATGGAAAGGATAAATATGCTTAATCTAAATATAAAAGGATCTATTTCCATAATTTTATTTTATTAACGTTTTTTCTATTATTTCATCCTCTAAATTTATATTAATTTTCTTATTTTCTTTATCATATAAATTTGAAACAAAATTAAATACATTTTTTGCATATAAATTTGATGCAGAGGTTGGAAGCTTATTCAAAATGTTTCTTTCACCCATAATTTTTACACCTTTTTTTTCTACTATTTTGTCTACTTCTGTGTAATCAGTATTTCCACCTTGTATAGCGGCCAAATCATAAATTATTGATCCTGCTTTCATTTGATTAATCATAGCTTCTTTAATAATTTTTGGTGCTTTTTTTCCTGGAATTAATGCAGTACAAATAACAATATCAATTTTTTTTAAATTTTCACTTAATAATTCTTCTTGTTTTTTTTTAAAATCATCTGATGCCTCTTTTGCGTAGCCTCCCTCTGTTTCAAGATTTTCTGCTCCCTCAACAGTTAAAAATTTTCCTCCTAAACTCTCAACCTGTTCTTTCGAAGCCATTCTTACATCAGTTGCTAAAACAATCGCACCCATTCTTTTTGCAGTTGCAATTGCTTGTAAACCAGCAACACCAGCTCCTACAACTAAAACTTTAGCTGCTGGAATTGTTCCTGCTGCCGTCATCATCATTGGAATAGCTTTTTCAAAATTTGCAAATGCTTCTATAACTGCTTTATATCCAGCAAGATTGGCTTGTGATGAAAGTATGTCCATTGATTGTGCTCTTGTTATTCTTGGAAGTAATTCTAAAGAAAAAACATTAATATTTTTTTTTACTAAATCATTTATTCTATCTTCATTATTATAGGGATTTAAAATCCCAATTAAGGTTTGATTTTCTTTAAGCAAATTATTTTTATCTGTATCAGGTAAGCCTAATTGAATAATTATATCAGAACTATTAATGATTTCTTTTTCATCTTTAGAAATTATTACTCCAATATCTGAGTATTCGTTATCTTCAATACCTAAGTGATAAGCGTAATTTTCAGATAGTATAACTTCAAAACCAAGTCCAATATATTTCTTTGCAATTTCAGGTGTTATTGCAACTCTTTTTTCAATATTTTGATTTTCTAAAGTTGAGCCAATTCTCATAAGCTAAACTTATAATAAGAATATCGCCATTAAAACTAAAACTAATATTACCGCGACAGTTCCCCACAACACAAACTTTGTAAAATTATTCCAGGTATTTTTATGGCTGTTATCATCCATAAATTTATTTTTGTCTTGCTTTAAATTTTGGGTTTGTTTTATTGATAATGTAAACTCTGCCTCTTCTTCTGACTAGCTTCGAGTTAAGATCTCTTTTTTTAATTGATTTTAAAGAACTTTTTATTTTCATAATATTTTATTTAGCCGGCGATGACCTACTCTCCCGTATCTTAAGACAAAGTACCATCGGCGCTGAAAGGCTTGACTTCCGAGTTCGGAATGGGATCGGGTATAACACTTTCGCAATAACCACCGGCATTGGTGTTATACTCATATTGTAATATATGTAAATAAAGATTTATTCATCAAAAGTTAAGCTAATTAGCAATTTTTTGGGTACCTTTAGAATTTATATCCGTCTAATTTTTTTGATTTAAGTATTTAAATTTTTATAAAAAAATAATGCATAGTAAACTCTAAGATATACTACAATGTTAATAAATATTAATAATATTTGAAGTTGTGAGTTTCTAATATCAATTAGTGAAATTGAAAAAATTAATAAATTATAGGAGATAATAGAAATAGAAGTTAAGTTATTGGTATTAAGTTTTTTTAATGAAAATTTTCTTTTAAAAAAATGAAATAATAATTGATGAAAATGGTTGCTATCTGGATTTAAAGGAGACCTTCTTAGAGAAAACTTTCTTATTATTGAGAATAAATTTTCAAAACAAGGATACCAAAGTAATAATACAATAAAATAAGGTGATATAAATAAATTGCTTTCATAGATATTTATTAATAAATATCCAAGAAAAAAACTAAGGCTATAAGCTCCACTGTCTCCCATATATAAATCATTTTTAAAATTAAAAATTAATAGTACAAATAATATTATAATTAAATTTATGATTTGGTTATTGTCTATTAAAACATTTAAAAAATAAGAGCTTTTTAAAAAATAAATTATTATTAGAATTGAAATGAAATAACCAAGCAAAAGTCCATTAAGTCCGTCAATAAAATTAGAGCCATTAATTAATATTAAGAGACAGAAAATTGAAAATGCAAAACCAAAGTAAGTATTTGATAATAATTGATCTAACAATATAAGTCTTGTGGGATAAACAGTAACATCTAAAAATAAAACAAAAGCTCCTATAAATAATAATTGAATTAAAAATCTTAATTTGGGTGACTTTACCAAATTTAAATCAGAAATTATGCCTGATAAAAAAATGAGAAAAATAAATAAAGAAAGTAGTGGAAAAAATTTAAATAGAATAATTATACAAAAAAAAGAAAAAAAAAATCCTCCTGATAAAGGTATTTTTTTAAATCCTGAGTATTTTTGATGTATTTGACCAGTGTAATTTGCTAAAGCATTATTCTCAGAAAAATTTTTATTAACGAAATAAACTATGCATATAAAAATAAGTGTTAGAAAGAAGTAATTCATATTATTTTTTCAAATACTTTAAGCTTAATACTAGAAGAAAATACATAGATTTAATTCGATTAAAATTCATATAAATATGATAAACTCTAAATCCGTCCATTAATTTTTGAAAAACTGACGATGAAAGAGAATTATCTGCTTTCCTCCATGAGGTTAGAATTTTTTTTAATGCACCTATTTTATAACCTCTTTTTAAAACTAATAACCATAAAACAAAATCTTCTTTGGTTTTAAGTTTTGGAAACTTACAAGAAGAATTAATAATTTTTTTTTCTAATATTACCGTTGATAACCCTATATCACATGAAGGTAAAAGCTCATTAAAATTGTTAAAATCTTTAGCTTTCATTGTTTTAATATAATGATTTTTTATATCAATCACATCATACGATGTATGTGAAATTTTAAATTTATTTCTTAACATAAAATTAATTTGTAATTTTAATTTATTTTTTTTCCATTTATCGTCAGCATCTATAAACGCTATATACTTACCCTTGGCAGCATCGATACCTTTGTTTCTAGACTTACCTGCTCCAAGAGATCTTTCGTTTATTATTAAACTAATCCTATTGTCAGATTTTTTAATTTTCTTTAAATAATCTAAATCTTCCTGATTTTCATCATCATAAATTATCAATATTTCTATATTTTTATAAGTTTGGTTTGTAACAGAATTTATAGTTTGTTTAATAAATTCTTTTTTTTTAAAGTAGGGTATTATTATGCTTACTAAATCCATCTAAATATAGAATTCCAAATACTAAAAATATGTTTCTTTTTTTAAAAAAATTAATTTTATAACTTCAAAATAATTTGTTTTTTTACTTATTCTTGAAAAAAAATTATTTACAAAATAATAATTATCTCTATCAAATTTCCCCAATTTATTTTGAAAAAAATGTTTTAAAGCATAATATTTTTGTAACACTCTAGAAGAATGCTTTAAATCATATATCATCAAAACTGAGAGTAAAAATTTTAAAATTGCTATAGTATAGCCAAAAAACTTATCTAATTTTGTACCAATTTTTTTTACCAAAAGTAATCTATATTTATAATTATAATAAACATTTTTACCCCAATTAGTACCAACTGTTGATGAAATATCATGAAAAATTTTTTCATTTAAATCTACTTTTAAAGAATCCTTATTCTTTTTTAACCTACAGGATAATTCAACATCCTCCTCTCCGTAAAAAAATTCTGGATCAGAAAGACCGGAAAATTTTAACCTCTCGGATCTCATTATTGATGCACACCCTGCTATAGCATCTGTATTTTTGAGTCCATTAAATTTATTGCTATCTAAATGCCCTTCTGTAGTATTAAAAGAGGCAAAATTCTTTTGTAACTTTAAATTGTTTCCTATTTCTATACCTCTCCACCAAATATAGTTAGGTTTTTTATAAAACATAATTTTAGGACTAATTGATAAGATTTTTTTGTTATTTCTCATTCTTTTCATTAAATTTGCAATTGTTTGCTCTGGCAAAATCATATCATTGTCAATTCTAGCAATAAAATTAAATTTATGATCTAAACAAAATCTATATCCAGAATTATGCCCAAACCCACATCCAAGATTTTTTTTATTTTTTATATAAAAACAAGCACGATCTTTAAAATGAATTTTTTTTTTATTTTTATTTACTAGAAAAATTTTTTTTTTATTTTTTTTAAACCATTTAAAAATATTTTTTTTATATTGAAGTTTAGAATTATTATCGACAAGAATTATATTAAATTTTTGTTTTTTTTGACTAAAAAGTGATTTAAGACATGCTATTGTTTTATCACTATTATTCCAAAATAGCACAACAACTGCTAATTCATTTTTATTTTTATTCATAAATAGAGTCTATTATTAGATTGGCTCTTTTCTTTAATGAAAAAGTTTTACTTAATACATGGTTGTTTTTAGCAATAAAATATTCTTTATTGGGTTGTTGAGATAATTTAAGTATTTCCATTTTCCAAGAAAAAATATTTTTATAATTACTTACAAATATTGCATTTTGTTTTTCTTTTAATATTTCTCTTAATACTTTAAAGTCTGAGCAGATTATCACTTTTCCTACACTTAAATAATCAAATAGTTTTAAGGGGGAGGTGTATTTTGTTATATTGCTCACATCGCCAGCGGCTGTTATAGATGAAACATAAGGCATTAATAAAATATCCATTTTACTTAATATTTTTGATACATCTTTATAAGGAATATAATTATAAATTTTTAAGTTTTTTGAGATTAGTTGATTTTTTTTAAATTTACTAAGATCACCATAAACAAAATAATTGTTTCTATTATCAATCTTAGAAAGATTTTTGATTAGATCAAAACCTCTTGATTTGTATAACGAACCAAAATAACCAATGTTTAATTTTTTTTTATTAAACTTAAATTTAAAATTCTCTTTAATTGATGATCCACTTGGAGAAATTAATATTTTTTTATCAATCGTGTAATCTTTTTTTATAAATTCGTCTTTAACTCCTTGGGTTATTGCAATTATTTTTTTTATATATTTTGATTTTAAAAATTTAAACTTTTTTACTAAAAATTTAACTATTCTAGACTCTGTTTCAATATCATGATGAAGCTCCATGATAACTTTTTTTCTAAGTATTATTAGCAAAAAACAAGTGAAAAAATTTCTTGTTATATAAATTTCTGGTTTAAACTTGATACTTTGAAATATTGAAATTAATGAAAATAAATAATAATTGAAACCTAATGGAAATTTTCTAAAAAATTTTATTCTTTTAAAATAGAACTTATGTTTTACATTATAAAAACTATATAAATTTGTATCAAATTTTTTTACGTTAGTAGTAATTAATAAAATTTTATGATTTAATTCGGAAAAAGCTTCACACATCTTAACAATTGCTATAGAGCTTGCATTTGAAGATGGAATAGCAGAATTTGATAAATAACAAATTCTCATTTTTCTATTTTGTTCCAGGTATTAATTCTAAAATTTTTTTAATCTTTATTAAATCTTTATCCACCTCAAACGATCTTCGATTTTTCAATATTGACTCAGCAACTTTATACATGGCTGGATATGCAGCCCTTAACATTTGATTAGCATATATTACCAAATTAAAACCGTTTTGAGCCAACTCATCCTCTGTAACTGAGTTATAAGTAGAAGGAACAGAAACAAGTGGAATAGATTTGTGATTTTTTCTAAATTTTTTAGAAAACTCAAAAATTTCATCTGGAGTATTTTTTCTGCTATGTATCATTATCCCATCTACGCCAGCATCTATATAAGTATTAGCTCTTTGCATAGCATCATTAATTCCTTTTTCTAAAATCAAACTTTCTATTCTTGCAATTACCATAAAATTTTCACTTATTCGGGCAGCACGACCAGCTTTAATTTTTTCTGCAAAATATTCTTTATTTTCTTGTTCTTGTTTAACATCGTTTCCAAATAAAGAATTTTTTTTTAGTCCTTTTTTATCCTCTATTATCACTGCTGAAATGCCTAGTCTTTCCATACTTCTTACATTTAGTTCAAAGTGTTCGATCTTACCTCCCGTATCAGCATCCATGATTAAAGGTTTTGTAGTTACATCAAAGATATTATTTATATTGTTTAGTCTGTTATTTATTTCTAAAGCTTCAATGTCGGGTTTTCCTTGTGAAGTTGAGTCTGTCAAAGAACTTGACCAAAAACCATCAAATTGTTCGAATTTTCCCTTGTGATTAATAGTTAAATTTTCCAATATAAGAGCTGACAAAGGATTATGAGCCTCCA
The DNA here is from genome assembly GCA_902578525.1 of uncultured Pelagibacteraceae bacterium. Taxonomy (GTDB): domain Bacteria; phylum Pseudomonadota; class Alphaproteobacteria; order Pelagibacterales; family Pelagibacteraceae; genus Pelagibacter. The sequence goes on from CACHDJ010000010.1 coordinate 9,513, forward strand.
TAATTCTAGTCATATCTTTTGCGTTTATAATTCTTTTAAGTGTAGCTTTTCTAATGTCTGGAGTTGTGCCAATAATCTTTTCTTTTAATGACAACTGTGTTGACGATACGTCTTTAGTATATTCAATTTCTATAAGCTTTCCGCCATAGCTATCTAAAGCTTTGATTGCTAAATCTCTATATGGGGCTAAAGGACCTTCCAGCCAATCAGTTCCATGTACCATAAAATCAGGCTTATATTTTAAAATTGTTGGAGCATAATCCCACTCGAATTGCTCAAAAACTTCGGTTACTCCCTTAATATTTTCGATAATTTTTTTTCTATTATCCCAACTTAAATAAGGCAATCTTTTGTGATCAGCAACTGCTTTATCATTTAATAGACCAACAATGACTTCACCATATTTTCGTGCTTCACTGATGATGTTGACATGGCCATGATGAAATACATCAGCAGACATTCCAATATAAACTTTTTTCATTTAATATTAATACCTATATTATCACATTAAAAACTTTTTTTATATTTATTAAAAAATGAGCTAATATTTTTAATTAATAATAACTCATTATTTTTTAAACTCATATTTTTATATATATACTTTTTTAGAAAATTTTGGTCTACCGCCCTTATATTGATATAAACTTCTTTCAACTTAAGTATTTTTGCTAATGCAAACCTGTGGGTTCCACCATATTTATCTTGTGCTTTGATAATTTCACCATTTGGTCCTATAAATACTCCTATCTCATCATTTAAATTTTTTTTAATTAATTTTTGGCTCTGATATCCATTTTTTTTCATTTTATTGTGAAGTTCTAATAAATTATAAAAAAAATGATCTAAATCTTTTATATCTTTAAATCCTCTTGCAGTCACACCTTTTTTTTTTAAATCATTTAATTTCATTTTATATTCGTCACTTCTCTTAAAATTAATTTTATTCTTAAAAATTTGAAATACTGAGTTGTAATTCAAATTATATTTTCTATATTCATTAATTGACAATTTTTTTTTTGACCAATTACCCTGCCAAATAAAATACTTTTGACTATAAATATATTTAGTTGGTAAGAAATATCTTATTTGGGAAAGTTTAACTTTTTTAATAATATTTACATTATAATAAGGTAATTTTAAAAACCTTGTTTCAACATTAGTTGTTACTAGTAATAAAATTTTTGAAATTAATAAGTCTTTTGTTGATTTAAGATAATTAATCATTTTTTTTAATAAGATACAATGTGTTAAATCCTAATCTACTTCCCTTTAAATATTTATGAATAAAAATTTCAAATTTTTCAACTAACGTCCAAGGAATAAATCTATTATTTTCAGTTTCAAATATTATTCCACAAGAATGATAATCAATTATTTTTAAATCATATTTTTCTAAGATCAATTTTATTTCTTTATGAGTCATTCCAAAACCATTACTTCTAAAAGTTAACCTTTGTAAAAAAATTGGAATTGACCAAAAATTTTTATGATTATTTAATATTAAATAACCTCCTTTTTTTAATTGCATTGAAATAAATTTCATTGCAGAGTCCCTTAAATGAGGCTCAGCATTTGGAAAAAAACGAAATGCAGTAACTAAGTCAAATTTATTTTGAAGGTTATCAATTTTATTAAAATCTTTATTTATAAATTCTACATTATTAAGTAGGCTTTTTGCATGAACAATCATTTTTTCTGAGGAATCAATTAAATATTGAATTTTGCATTTATGCTTTAAATAATGAGATATTCTCCCAGTTCCGCCAGCAAAATCTAAATGTTCAATATCTTTTAAATCATACAAAAATTTATCTAAAATCTTTTTTTCAATTTTCCAAATTATTTTTCTTCCTGGTAAAAGGTCAAATCTTTCATGATAGTCTTTGCCTTTATGAAAATGAGAACTAGTATAGTCATATTTATTCCATTCTTTTTTGTTTAATGGTTTAATTAAAAATAAAGCATAAAAACATGTATTTTTATAATAATTTTTAATTAATCTAAATATCAAATAAAACTTTTTGAAAAAATTTAACATCATAGATCTACTTTTTTTTTATCAAAATTTATCTTTTCATTATTGAGAATCTTTAATAAATGTCTCCTTAATCTTTAAAAAATTTTTTGGTCTTTTAAGATGAGATTTACTTTCATTCATAATTTTTACATTCATAAAACTTTTTTTGTTGGAACGTAAAAAAAATTTAATTTTTTTATCTACATCCTTTCTATTTTTAACTTCGATATAATTTTCAAAGCCAATTGCGTTAGATAATTTTTTGAGATTAACTTTATCTATTAATGTTTTTTGGGACCCTACAGATTCATGACAAGAATTATTTAAAAGAACGTATTTATAATTTTTTTTTGCAAGAACCCCACAATTAACCATAGAACCAAGATGCATAAGTAAAGACCCATCTCCATCCAAAACCACAACTTTTCTTTTTGAGTTTAAAGCATAACCAAGTGCAACATTTGAAGTATGCCCCATTCCTCCAACCATATAAAAATCTTTTCCATTATTTAATTCTTTATTAAGCCTTAGTTGATATAATTCTCTAGATGTATATCCAGTAGTTGAAATTATTTTATCTTTTTTTCCAATATTTTTGAGAAATTTTTCTAAAAAATTAAATCTCTTAATATAAGATTTATTTTCTTTTTTTTTTTTAGTTTTTAAGATTTTTTTTATTTTGTTATTTTTAATTAAAATGGCTACAGTTTTTTTATTTTTTTTTGCATAATTTACTAAATTTTTTATTTTGGACATATCTTTATCCTGATTAAGTATCATAAATTTTATACCTAAAAGTTTAAGAAAACTTTTTGTAACTTCACCTTGCGCCTGATGTTGAGGTTCATCGTTTGAATTTGGCGAACCTCTCCACCCAATTAATAATAGTAATGGAATTGAATAAACTTTTTTATGTGCAATAGAAATTAAAGGATTTATTGCGTTACCTAGCCCAGAATTTTGCATATATATTAAGGGTAATTTTTTTGTAGATAAGTAATGGCCTATCCCATAAGCAACTGCACTCCCTTCATTGTTTGATATAAAATTTTTTTTTTCAGGAATTACAGAGAGAAAATGTTTTAAGACACTATCAGGTACTCCAACGAATTGGTCAACTCCGTTATTTTTAAGACTAATAATTAATTTTATCGGATTTATCATTTAATTAAACTTAGCTTGAATAATTTTGGTCCTATAAACTCAAAATTAACTTTGTTCAATGAATTGTCAGTTTCTTTTATTTTATTAATTACATTAATTATTTTAGCTTTATCTAAAGGCGGAAATTTTTCGTTAAAATAGGGTTTAATAAACATATTTTTAATTAATCTTAATTTGTTAATAAATTTGATTACCATTAAATTATTTTTTTTGGACAATTCTATGTTTTCAAATTTTGACCATTCATTATTTATTTTTTCAGCAAAATTTTCATTTTCATAATTATTAAATCTATATATAAATTGATTTAAATGGTTTTGATCCACTTTTTTATCGATCTTAACATCGAAAATTTTTTCTATAATATTGCCTAACTCGATTTCATTAGTTGCCGTATATCCAAATTTATTTGGAAAATTATTAAAGTCCGATTTGTCTTTTATAGGTTCAAATGAGATTATCTTTTTGTCTCTTGCAAATGCTTCAACACCAGCTGTACATCCATTATGAATAATTATATCACTATTTTCTATCCAATCAGAATGAGTTAAATCTTTAGAAATCTCTAAATTTTTTTTTTTTTTAAAAAAATTATTCCAACTTTTGATACTTTCTGTTGGATGAGGTCTTATTAAGAAATTTAAATTCGGGAATCTTTTTGTGATATAATTTATAGCTGAAACAAACTTAAATAATAATTGTAAATTATAATTTTGAATTTTAACAAAATCTTCTTCATAATCTTTATTATCAAAATAATTATTTTCAATATGAAACTTAACAATTTCTGATAATCTTTTAGTAGAAACTCCTATACTAAAATTTGCAGATATTAAAATATATTTTTTTTTTTTAATATTAGATAAAGAAAACAAGCTCTTATATTTTTTACTCCACAAATTTATTCTAGGATTTCCAGTAATAACAAATTTTTTTTTATGTTGAGGAAACAATCTTAATAATTTTTCATAATCATATTGTCCCCAACAAAATATTTTATCTGTTAAAGAAACTGTTTTTTCGGAAAATCTTGAATTTAAAAAAATATCTAAATTTTCTCTTATCAAACCTCCTTCCTCATCTATAGAGGTTGTTATTGAATTATTTAACTTGTAGTCTTCAATTTGTTTTATTCTAGACTCTGAAGGGGTAATACTTTTTTCAAGAATTATACCTGGGTTTAGTTTTTTTTCTTGAACTAATTTTAATAATTCATCATCTCCTATTAATACCTGATGACCTTTCGAAGCAGCATATAATCCTAGTAATAATCTGCTAATAAGTTCTCGGGTTTCTATCTCTAATTTTATATAAATATTCACTTTAAAATTATTTTTTTCTTTCTTTTTGACTTTTCTTGAGTTGAGCCTTCAAATAATCATATTCTTTCATTTTTCTTTTCATGAAACTTAATGTTAATTTAACTTTTGCACTAAAACCTGCGGGCGTCAAAATATAAGCATATTTCAATTTGTTCTCACTTTTTTTAAAATTCTTAATTTTTATTAATCCTTTTTTTTTTAATTCAAGAATACAGAAATTTAATTTACCCAGACTAATTCCAAGAAATTTGGCCATTTCTCTTTGAGTAACATCTGATTTTTTATCAATTTCAATTAATATATTAAGATGTTCTTGATCATTTGGAGATTTTTTTTTTATGTTCATTAAATGAACATTAATAACGTTCAAATTATGAACAGTCAATACATAATAAGTAGAAAATTTGTTTATTTATAAACAAATTTAACATTTGATTGAATATTTTTTTCTAAAATATTTAGCCTTTTCATGTTTTTAGATTTAAAAATCAAATGACCGAGTCTATCTGTAAAATCATAACTATAATTCTTAAAATTTTTAATTTTATCAAGATATATTTTTTTGTTAATCACAAATTTTTTAATTTTATTTGAAATATTAATATGTTTTACTTTTTGAGATCTGGGAGGAATTAAAAATATTATTTTAAAAATTTCTGTAATCTTTTTTTTCTTAATTTTATGATCAAGGTTATTGTATATTAAATCTATATAATAGCTTATTAAATCAAATTTTATTGCTTCTTTAATTAATATTGGAATAAATCCTCCAGCCAATCTTGGATTTATCTCAATGATTTCAATATTTCCCTTATTAGTTATTTTAAACTCAATATGTAAAAACATCTTATTTAACTTAAATTTTTGGAATTCTTTTAAAATTTTATTTTTTATATTAATCATTTTTAGATTGTATTTTGGTCTTATTAAATGAGCTGACTCTACAAAATGATTTTCATCATTTATTTTTTTTTCAATTAATTGATCAAAAATAATTTTTCCTTTTAAATAAAGAACTTCCAATGAATATTCTTTACCACCTACAAATTCTTCAACCAGAATTTTATCTTTTTTTCTTAAAAGAAAGTCAATTTTTGATATTAATTGGTTTCTATTATCAATTTTGCAAACATTTATACTACCTGTTCCAGAATTTGGTTTAACGATACAAGGAAATTTAATATTTTTAATTTTTTGATTTTTTTTTTCAACTAGGAAATTTTTTCTTTTAGAAAGTTTATATTTTTTTAGTATACTAAGACATTTATATTTATCTTTAAATATTTCTAGTAATTTTAAATTTTCTTTACTTATTCTAAACTTGTTATTCAATTTATTTGAGGTAATTATAAATTGATCTGATGTTGAAAGAATAAAAGATATTCTATTTTTTTTTAATATTGAACTAATTTTATTTTCTAATTTTTTTTGACTCTTTGTATCAACCAATTCATAATGTTTTTTTTTTAACCAAGGATATTTTAATTTTGATTTTATTAAAAACTTAAAATCAATTTTTTTTTGTAAACAACATTTATAAAAATATTCTCCAGTTCCACTAGTGTTACTCTCAATAAAAATAATCATTTACTTTTAAAAGCCATTTTGTTCCAATCAATATAACTAAATTTTTTTAAGTCCTCACTTAAATGTTTTTTTTTCTGAGGTTTATTTATTTTATTAATAAATAATCTTCTCTTTTTAAGCCAATTCATATCGTACATTGTTTTATAATACCTTTCCCCAGTTTCTGGAAAAATAGCTAATATCTTTTTATTTTTGTATTTTTTGTTTAAATAATTTGAAACTAAATGAACTGCTCCAATGCAGGGACTTGAGTTAAACCCTTTTTCTTTAAAAAGATTAAATCCTTGAGTGTATGCCTCAGAGTCTTTTACCCAGAATACTTTCGAGAATAAATTGTACTTAACGTTTTTGGGATAAATGCTGCTTCCTGGACCTCTTAGATATCTCTTACCTAAAGAATTTCCAAATATTACGCTATTAACAGAATCCACTCCAACAAGTTCTATTTTAGAATTAAATTTACTGATTAATTTATGAAATCCAGCAGAAGAGCCTCCTGAACCGACAGCACATACAATAATATCTATATTTTTTAAATCTATTTTTTTTGAGAGATAGTTTTGTAAAATTTTATAAGAATCTATATTATCAGGATTATCATATTGTTTTGGCCAAAAATTATTTTTATGTTTTGATAATTCTTTGTTTAAAACTCTTAATCGGAGAGACTGAATATTCTTTGTTTTGGAATTACCAACTATAATTACCTTTGTATTTAAAAGTTTTAGTTTGTTGCAAAGATCCTCATCTATTCCTCGATCTCCAATAATAATTAACTTTATCTTTAAATAATTACATATTAGTGCCAATCCATAAGCAAAATTACCTGAGGAACTCTCTATAACGACTGTATTTTTTTTAATATTATTATTAATTTTATTTTTTAAGATTATATAAAAAGCGGGAATTATTTTCATTGAATTAAATTGAAGGAAAAAGTAATTTTTATTAAATTTACTGACATTTGGGAATAGATAATTTTTTAAAAAGTTTGGTAAATTTTTAAACATAAAGATATTTCACTATTTTTGATTTAAAAGTTTTTGCCAAATTTTTTAAGATTTCTAAATCATTATTTTTTTTAAATTTCTCGCCACTTAATTTACTATATCTATAAACAAATCCCACCATGGTTCCAGAATGTGCACCTAAAATAAAATCATTAGTAAGTTTTTTTTCAAATTCTAATATTTTTCTAAAATTTTTTTTTGGATAATATTTTTGATTTATGGATAAAGATTTTTTTGAAATTTTTTCTATACTCTTTTGACTGTAAAACTTCATATTTTTTAATTTTTTGAAAGTATTTGAAAAAAAATTAAGTTCTTTTCTGGTATAATTAATATCTTTCATTTTTGTAGTATTTATACCTTTGCCTTTTGGGTCTGTGTCAAAACCATATATTATCATTCTTGGAAATTTAAAATTGAATCTTCTCTTTATAATCCCCTCTTTGGTTGAAAATAAACAATTATCTTTTATTAGAATTGGATCTGTAGGCTCAATTAAAGCACAAATTCTTAAAGCCTCTTCATTCGAAATTTTAATTTTAAATATATATTTAATTAATAAAATTAAACTTACTAGCGTTGATGTTGAACTACCAAGGCCTCTACACTTTGAGATATTGCTTACAATATTTATTTGTCCAGTAATCTTCTTATGTGGATATCTCTCAGCTATATTCTCTAGTAATAATTTGGCTTTTTTAAATTTTTTTGGTTTTAAAATAAGTTTTTTATTGCTTTTAAATTTACTAAAGCAAAAAGCATTTGAAAATAAAAGGTTATCATTGAAATAACTTTTTTTAATATATTGTTTTTTTTTTTTTGTATTTAGGGACATTGGAAATGATAGAGCACATTTTTGTTTAGAAATGTTTGTAAATACACCCTGAATTACTTCTCCGAAATGGGTGTAATTCACATTAAATTTTAATTTTTTTGAAGTCATTAATCCAATCTAAGAATTATTTAAATCTTTAAATCCAGTGCCAGTTAATAGAAGTAAAATCTTTTTATTCTTTAACTTATTCTTTTGAATTAAATTTTTAAGTATTGAAAAAGTCGATGCACTAGCTGCACAACAATTTATTCCAAACTTTGTAAGTAAATATTTTTTTGAACTAACTATATCAACGTCTTTAGCGAGAGCCATTTCTCCATTAATTTTTTTCAAATATTTATATGCAATATGTCCGTCTAGTGGATAATCTACATTTATAGAGTCGCAAACTGAGTCGGCTTTATATTTTTTTGGAAACTCAATTTCATTTTTAAATTGATTGTAAAAAGACGGACTTGAAACTGATTGTACTCCTATTACTTTAGGAATCTTTTTTAAAAAATTCAATTTATTTAATTCTAAAAACCCTTTAACACAACCACTTAGTATATTTCCATCTCCTACAGGTAAAATAAAATAATCAAAATTTTTTCTAAATTTTGATAACAGTTCGTAAGAGAAGATTTTTTTTCCATCTCTAGTAATCGGATTAATGCCTGTACATCTATTGTAAGTCTTTTTTTCTTGTGAGTACTTGAGACATTTTTGTACAACTTCACTATAAGGTAATTTGAATTCATAAATTTTGCATCCTAAATTCTTGAGATATTTCTTTTTTTCCACTGACGAAAAGCTTGGAATAAAAACACTACATTTTAAATCAAACATGTTACAAAAAATTGCAGTCGAAATTGCAGCATTTCCAGAACTTGCAACAGATATTTCTTTAAAATTTTTTTCTTTTGCATCTAAACAAGCTATTAATGAAGCTCTATCTTTAAAAGAACCACTGAAATTATAATAATCCTCAATAAAATAAATCTTGTTATTTAAATTTGAATTAAGTCTTTTAAAAGTTTTAATATAGATTTGAGGTAAATTAAAATCGTAAGCTTTTTTAAGTGGAAGTATTTCCTTTAAAAATTTAATATTATTGGAATTGAAAAAATTTTTAATATTTTTTTTGTTTTTAATATTATAATCTAAGTCTTCTTTTCCAAATATCATATTTAAATTTTATACTTTTTAATAATTCTTTTATCTATACCTTTTATTATACTCATTGAATCTTTAAGAGATTTTTTAAGTAGTTTTTGATTTATTTTTTTCAATTTTGAAAATTTTGTCTTATTTTTTTGAATATATTTTGCGTTCTGTTTTAAAAAAGAAATTAAATATTTATCATCTTTTTTTTTATTTAAAATAAACAATATTATCTTTTTTAATGTTTTTTCAGGCTTTAAAATTAAATCTTCATAATTGTAATAAAAGAAATTTTCTTTTTTAATTTTTTTTTTAACTGAGAAAAATTTTTTATACCACTCATTAAGCATTGTTCCGTAAGTTTGGTAATTTTTTTTTTTATCAAAATCCCACTTAATTAGTTTTTCATTTTTTAACATTAATTCATACATTCTAAAAAAAGGGTAATTTCTCATAGAAATTGCTGTTTCTAGCGGATTTCTTAAATTTAATATAATTTTGGCATTTGGATAAAAATCAATTATTTTATCTAAGTGGTGCAGCGCTCCTCCTGTTCTTTCGACATATACCTTTTTTTTTGTTTTTTTTAAAAAAAAATTAAAAAAATCAATCAAATGATCTGATTTTTTTTTAATAACTTTTGAACTAAATTTTTTTTTTATTTGATTAAAAATATTTTTAACATCATCAAATATGAATGGAATTGTGTAACAATTTAAACAAGAAACATCATTATCTTTTTTTGGTAAATAAAGTAATTCCTTAGTCTTTCTTTTTCTCCAAAAATAAATTCTTGATAAAGATGTTTTTCTAGAGATTAGATCAAAAAAATTTTTTTGAGAAATAAGTACATTTTTCTCTAAAAATTCATTGTTTCCTACAGGCTCTATCAAATCTGAAATTATACAAATATCTTTATGTTTGTTTAATATTTTTGAAATCAATGTTGAGCCTGTTCTTCCTGAGGAAATTATGAATATTGGATTTTGAACTTTTTTTTTATTTAATTTCATCTAAATTCAAAATTTTATTACAGTATGGAAAAATAGTCTGTCTATGTGAAACAATAATAATTGATATTTCATTTTTAAAATTATTTATCAACTTTAAAATTATTTCTTCATTTTTTACATCTAGAGCGCTAGTAGCCTCATCTAAAATTATTATTTGTGGAGATATATATAACGCTCTAGCAATTCCTAATCTTTGTTTTTGCCCACCAGAAATTTTTACACCATTATCTCCAACTTTAGAGTTTATTCCCTCTGGCAAATTTTCTATCATTTCTTTCAAACCAATTGATGAAATAATTTTTTTTATTTTATCTTCATCAATTTGATTTTCAGGTATTCCAAAAGCTATATTACTTTTAATAGACTCATCTAATAAATATGTTTCTTGAGGAACATAACCAATCTTACTTTGCCAATATCTAGTGAAATCTCTAATATCGTCTTTACCATCTATTAAAATTTTTCCTGATTTAGGGGTGCTTATACCCATTAATAAATCGACAAGAGTACTTTTTCCAGAACCACTAGCACCAATTATACCTAAAACTTTATTTTTTTCTATTTCATAACAAAAATTTTCAAAAACATTTTGTTTTGAGTCTCCGTATGAAAAATAGACATTTTTAATTAAGATATTTTTGTTAAAATTAATATTATTAATCTTTATTTCTTCATCTTTTATTTTAATAAGATTTAATTTTTTATTAATTTCATTCATCTCTTTTTCCAAATCTAATACCGCTGGTTTAGCAAACCTAAAATTTTGCATCGTATTCAAAATTCTCGTCAGAGATGGTAATAATTTATATGCAGCTGCCACAAAAAGCCCAATAATTGGTATTAAAGAACTAAAGTTTTCATTGTATTTTGTGGCCATAATAGTGACCAAGCATATTGTTAAAATAGAAAAAAATTCAATCCAAATCCTAGGAAGTTTATTAAAAATATCTTGAGAGGTTTTTGCCATAATTTCTTTACTACTGATATCTAAATAATTTTTTGAAAAAATTTTTTCTTTATTGAATGTTCTAATCAATTTAAAACTTCTGAAAGTTTCAATTAAATGTTTATTAATTAACTGTAGATTTTTATTTCTTATTTCTCCAAATTTAAAATTATATTTTTTAGTAATTTTTTGAGCTATAAACCCTACAAAACTAAAAAATAATATTGCTAATATTGTCATTTTTAATTGAAGTATTAACAACATAGATATGACAAAAGCTAACATCATAACCTCAGATGCTATCTGAATATAACTTACTAATACTTTTGAGGTAAATTCATGTGTCGACATATGAATATTTCGTAATAAAGTTCCTGAATTCTTATTGACTAAAAATTCCCAAGGTGAATTTATGTAATCTAAATATAATTTATTTGTAAATCTTATATGAATATTTGATATATCTCTTGCCTGCTTCCAAGCAGTTAGAGTGAGAAACGATGCTTTTAATAAATTAGCAATTATTAATAAAGCTATGATTAATATTACAAATTGACTTTTACTTTCTATATTTAGTTTAAATTTTATTATATTAACTATTTCATTATTATAAAAAAAATTATTATCAACTATAATTGTAAGAAGCGGAAGAATTAGGCCTATCCCAATCATTTCTAGAAATGAAGAAATTGTAATAAGTATAAATATTAAAAATAAATTAAATTTTTCTTTTTGATTTAAAATTTTTGATGTAGTTATCAATAAATTCATTTTTTATCCCAAGCCTTTCTTAAAAAAATTTCTAAATTTATAAAATTACAAGCAAGATAAAGAGGCGTATCTCCCTTTTTAATATCTTTAATCTTTTTTATAATTATTTTTTTTAAGCTTTGATTTTTTATTTTTTGAATTATTTTTGAATTTTCAATATCTAAAAATTGATGATAATTTTCTTTAAATTTTTTGGAACACAATATGCCTTGGGAATAAGTATTGTATTCCGATTTCTTTTTAGGTCTAATCAATCTTTTAATTAATCTAAATGGCATTAATAAAATATGCATGTAAATATTCTTAAATCGATAAGTTTTGGGAATAAAGTCCTTATAATAATCTAGTTTAAGCTCATTTTTAAAATATCTAAAATATAATCCTTTTGGAAAGAAAATTTCTCTTACCCCTACATTTAGTTTTAATAAAAAATTACTTAATGATGATATGAATGCTGGTTCTATTATACTGCATCCTTTGACTTCTTTATCGATTAGAAATTTATTATTAAAAACTCCTCTATTATGACTGATTAACCTTGCGTATTGTTGAAGTTTTTTGGGTTCGATCTTAATATTATTTTTGATTTTTTTATAATCTGATTTTTCTAAAAATTGTTTTAAATAAAGATCAGAAAAATAATCAATATATTCTCTATAAAATAAAGGTGAAATTAATTTAATATCTTCGTCTATGTCAGGTAATGAAAAATCTACTCCGTTTATTGAAAGATAGAATAAATATTCCTTTTGACTCCTTGGTAAAGTTATTCTCATTAAAAATATTTTTTCTAATGCAGCCAAAAAAAATGGGAATGACAAAAGACTTATAAAAAGTTTTGTGTTTATAAATCTGATAAAGAATGCTTTTCTAAAATTAAGAATTAATCTTACAAATGGTAACATTCCAAAAACAGGAAAAACACACGGAAAGATTTGATAATTTTGCCCCATACATGCTCCACCAAATTTTATTAAATCATTTTTCCTGAATAAATCAGTACATTGGGTATTATCTAGAGGATACATACCCAAATTTTTTTCCATTGAATCATTATTCAATAAATCATATTCATCCCACCATAATTCTTCAGATTTTTTATAATCACCAAAAATAAACTTCTTAGGTAAATTAATTATTTTTAGTAACGTATTAGCTACATCAGTAATCCAATCATCTTTCGTATGATGTAATGCTGTAATATCAATATTCTTATTTTTACACGCAATTGTAACTATTGTTGAGTCTATTCCTCCAGAAAGGTCTGAATATACTTTTGAGCCTTTACTTTTTTTATAATAAAAATTAATTGTTTCTTCTAAATGATACTTAAAATCAGAGTCCAGATCCTTAAAACTTCTTTTGTCACTACAATAATCGTTTAGATTAGCGAAACAATCCATTGATAAATTGAAATTTTTCTCAATATTTAAGCTAAATGATGTCGGTAATCTTTTAACACCTTCAATTACTGAATGAAATGAATTTCTTTTGTTATAATGTTTAAAAAGATAATCGATTAATTCAAAGTCTATAAAATCATTTTGTATCAAATTTTTTGATACATCTATTTCTTCAGTGCTTATATAGAGAAAATTATTTTTAATTCCATAAAATAGTCCAGGACTTTCGTTTGAGTTAAAAATTTTAATTTCTGCATTTTTTTTTTTTAAAATAAATTGACAACTTCCAATAGTGTCTCTGATATTTTTTTCTAAATGATTAGTATTATCTAAACTAATTTTAAATATTTCTAAACTTTCTTTTTTTGTAAAAAATTTTTTATTTCGAAATAAAGATATAAAATTTCCATAAATTATTAATTTGTTATCATTTGAGCTTAATTCAATGTAATTCTTTGAATTATCAACTATTTCATTATATTGGTTAATTTTTATATACATTAGAATCTAAAAATATCCTCAATACTTTTCAAATTTTTTTTTTTGATAAATGTAAAATAAAATAAATTAGAGACAATCATGTTGTATTTAAGGTAAATTTCCTCTGAGTGTGATTGATTCCAAATTTTTTCTTTTGCTTTTGGTAAATTTTGTAAAGGTAAAGATCTAAAAGATTTTTCTGATATATTTGATATCCAATCTGTTAAAAATTTACTGAGTCCTGTTCCAACTGTAAATTGTTCTTTAGGCCTCCAAGCAATTTCATTAGGTAAAAATTTTTCTGACATTTTTCTCAATATGTATTTTAATTTTTTATCTTTATTTTTATGAGAGGTATTGATGTTCGCTGCATATTCAAAAAATATATGATCTAATAAAGGGACTCTGGCTTCTATACTATGTGCCATTGTAATTTTGTCTAATCTCTTAAGTTGTAATCTATATAAGCCTCCAAGATAGTGTCTTTGGTACTCTTTTAATAATAAACTTTTGTCCTCTTTAGCGAAAAATCCTGGATATCCTCCAAATAATTCATCCGCACCTTCTCCACACATAATAACTTTATTAAATTTTTTAACTTCTTCCATTAAAAGATAAGTGGCTAAAGATGACTCAAAAATTCTTGGTTCAGATACTTCTAAAGATTTCATAACTTTAGGAATAGTTGAATGAATTTTATTAAAATCTAAATATATGTTTTTTTGATTTGATTTAAAAATTTTTTTAGACGTAAGATCTGTTGCATCAAACTCATTTAGACCTTTTTCTGAATTTCCAAATGTAAAACTATTAAATTTTTTGTTATAATTTTTTTTAAAAAAATATCCTACAATATTTGAATCTACACCACCTGAAAGCATTAAGCCAACAGGTACATCTGACCTAGAATGTATATTACAACTTTGATCTAATATTTTTTCTAGATTTTCGATTACAATTTCTTCATTTTCACGACTTTCCTGTATTCCAAAACTCCAATATTTTTCATTTTTGACTTTAATTTCTCTATCATAACTAATTACACTATATGTTCCAGGTTCCTGTTCTAAAACTTCATTCACATGGGTCTGCATATTCATCCAAAAATAATTATGAGGAAACATTTTTTTTGTATTTGCGGATGGTTTAATTTCTTGATTTTCTAGTATCGCTTTTATTTCTGAGGCAAATATAAATTTTTGAGAGTCTCTATAATAATAAAGGGGTTTTATACCAAGTCGATCCCTAGCAATGAAAATTAGTGATTTTTTTGAATCATAAATCGCAAAAGAAAACATCCCACGTAATCTTTTTACGCAATCGAAAGAATATAACTCATATAACTTTAATATACACTCTACATCACTATTAGTTTTGAAATTTACTCTATCTTTTAGCTCATCTCTTATTTCTGGTGAGTTATATATTTCTCCATTACAAACTAGGTGAATATCTCCTTTATCATTTGAAATTGGCTGATCACCATTATCCACATCCACTATAGATAGCCGCTTCATTCCCAAAGCAAATCTTCCGTCTTTTACAAAACCTGAAGAGTCCGGACCTCTATGATGAATTGAATTTAAGGAATTCTCAATAAAACTAGTTTGATCTACATTAACGCTACCAACTATTCCACACATAATTTATTGATTTTTAATATCTTTTTTTATTTTATTTAATAATCTTTTAATTTTAAGAGAACTGTAAGTTTTTGGATCTTGGGATCCCATACCATATTTATTAGCAATTATTAAAATTTTTTTAATATCATTAACTTTTTTTTTTGAAAAAAATTTTGGTAGATACTTTTTATTTTCATTTAAAATTTCTTGAAAAGAGAATTTTTTATCTATTTGATTAAAAATTTTTTCATTTAGATTGCGGAAATTTATTTTTTTTTTATTCATAATCAAGTAATTTTGTAAGTATGTGTTAAAAAGATTTTCATATTTTTTGTGAAAAATATCTACTTTGTTAAAAGATAAATTTTTGATTATAAAATGTATCAAATCAATAAACTCAGAATATTCATCAAAATATGTATTTAAAGATTTGAGAGTTGACTTAATAGCAAACGAATTTGAATTAATAGAATTTTTAATACTGTTAGTAATTAAGTAACTATAATTACACAATTTATCTGAAATTGAGATGGCATATTCAATTAAAAAAATATTTTTTTTATGAGGAAAAAAAGAGCTTTTCCCATAAAAATTTTTTTCAAATTTAATTATTTTAATATTTTCATTATGTAGTATCTGAAAATCTTGCAAAATCCGTGTCCACTTTAAAACAAACAAATTTAAATCATTTATAAAAGAAAGCTGATATTCATAATCTGATACTGATCTATGAGAATTTAATTGTATTTTTTTAAAATTAAGTTTTTTCGCAATCGATTTATAGTCAAGAGAAATTGAAGATCCATCTAATCCACAGGCCCCAATTGGACACTCATTTAGAAAATTTTGATTATTTAATATTTTTTTTTGGTATTCAACAAACGATAAAATATTACTATTAAAATAATGTTGAGGTGTTAAAAAAGATGCAAATTGGTTTTGAGTATAAAATGGAAAAAAAGTTTTATCTGAATAAAATTTTTTATTAATATAACTTAGTAAATTAATTTGTTTTGATATAATATTAAAAATTCTTTTTTTAAATATTAGTTTAGAAATAGTTGCCTCAAGATCGTTTCTTGATCTTCCTATATGAATCTTTCCAGATATATCTTTACCTACTCTTCTCCTCAAATAATTTTCATATTCAAAGTAATATCCTCTTTTATAGCTTGTTTTAATCAGCGGCTTGTAATTCTTTTTTTTTAATTCTAACGAAAATTTCTGTATTTTGTTAACTTCTTTTTTAGAAAAGTATCTTTTTTTATATAATTCCCTGCAATAAACTACATTAATAAAATCGAGTTCTTGAAAATAGTTTTTTAAAGATTCTTTATCAATTTTGTATACTTGTTTTAATATTTGACTAATTTCCATAAATTTTTTTATGTTCAAAAATTGAACATAAATAGCGTTTTTTTAATAGGCAGTCAAGTTTCTAGACTAAATAATGTTCAAAATATGAACAATAATGAGGTTTATTAAAAATCAAAATGATTTTTTATTCATTGAAGTTTTGTAAATTAAGATATAATCATTTTTCATTTATGTATCATGCTATAATTCAAGCAAGAATGGGGTCTACGAGGTTACCTGGTAAAACTTTAATGAAATTTAATAATGTAACTCCTCTAGAAGTTTTAATTAAAAGAGTAAAAAAAATAAAAAATATTAAACTAATCATTATTGCAACTACTAAATTAAAAGAAGATGATATTTTTGAAAAATATGCAAAAAAATTAAATATTAAAATCTTTAGAGGTAACAGTAAAAACGTTTTAGAAAGGTATTATTTAGCTGCAAAGTTTTTTAATTCTAAAAATATAATTAGATTAACTGCAGATTGTCCTTTTATTGATCAATTTACTGTGACAAAAATGATGAAATTATTCAACACAAACAAATATGATTATATATCAAATACCTATCCAATGCCATGTACATTCCCTGATGGATCAGATATTGAAATTTTCAATTTTAAATCCTTAAAAAAAAATAAGTTAGAAGCCTTTTTACCTTCTGATAAAGAGCATGTAACAAAATATTTTTGGAAATCAAAAAAATTTAGATGTTATAGATATGACAATCTAATTGATTTGTCAAAATACAGATATACCATTGATATCGCTGAAGACTTTAATTTATTTAAATCTATACTGAAAAAATATAAAAATTTTTTAAAATTAGATATGAAAAAGATAGTACAATTTATTGATCAAAATCCAGGTTTGATTAAATATCAAAAAAATATAAAAAGAAATTTTGGTTGGAACGAATCTTTAAAAAAAGACAAATTGTATTCAAAATAAAATGAATTTTAAAAAAGTTGATTATGTAAAGATATTGGAAAATTCTCATAAATTTTTCCACAAATTTAAATTAAATAAAAAAGAACTAAGAAAAGCTGATAAAAAAGATGTTCAAATCGTAAAAGAAATTTTAGAGTTTTTTTTAAGTATTAAAAAGGACTACAAAGTATTTGGTGGGGAATGGGAGTATTTAAATAAATTTAAAAAAAAAAATTATCTTAAGTCTTTATTAAAAGTTGATAAAAAGAAACTTGAATTTATTTTTTCTAACCTTTTTAAGAATGATATAAGCTACGGAATTACAACACCATCTTTTAAAGATGTAAAAAATGAAAATAAACTTAAATCTCAAATTTTAAGAGATATTGACTCTTCTATTGAATTTTCAAATTTAAAAAATTCAAGACAAATATCCTTGGATAAGAACATTGGAAATCCATTTGGCATTGTAATTAAAGAGAAAATTATTATGCCTGACTCACCGAGACATTTTTATTTCGCTCATAAAATTAAGAATTATATAAAAAATAAAAATAATTTTAAGCTATTGGAAATTGGAGGGGGTTATGGTGGACTTGCTAGAATTTTATTTAATTTTAACATGAATATAACATACTTTTCTATCGATCTTTTAGAAGGATTGTTTATCCAATACTATTTTTTAAAAAAATGCGGTTTTAAAGTAAATTTAATTAAAGGAGCTAAAGATATAAAAAAAAATCAAATTAATTTAATAGTATTTGATAAAGAATTAAGAATTCTTAAAAAAATTGGGAAATGTGATTTTGTATTTAACTCTAGATCTTTTTCTGAAATGAACAAGAATATTTTAAATAAATATATAAAAGTCATTAATAGAATTATTAAACCAAATTATATTTTACATGAAAATTCAAATTTTTTAGCGTTTCCAAAAAGTAAAAGGCATTTAGAAATACTGGCAAAAGATTTTAAATTTAGTAAAAAAAAATATTTTTTAGAGTATTTTAATATATCTCCATTTTCAGGAGGAAAAGGAAGGTATAGGGAGTTTTTTTATAAAAAAATATGAGATTAAATAGTAAAATTTTATGGGAAAAAGCAAAAAAGATAATCCCAGGTGGAAATGGTCTTCTATCAAAAAGACCTGAAAGATTCTTACCAAATGGTTGGCCAATATATTTTAAAAAAGCTTCGGGAGTATTTATATGGGATTTAAATAATAAAAAATATATTGATATGACATTAATGGGAATTGGAACATCTGTCCTTGGTTACAACAATAAATTTGTAAATAATTTTGTAAAAAATAAAATTGATAAAGGTATTAATACTACTTTGAATTGTTATGAAGAATATGAATTAGGCAAAGAGTTACTTAAAATAGATAAATTTGCTGATCAAGTAAGATTTACTAGAGGTGGCGGAGAAGCCATGTCATTAGCAATACGTATTGCAAGATCAAAGTCAAAAAAAACAAAAATAATATTTAGTGGATACCACGGCTGGCATGATTGGTACTTATCTGCAAATATTCAAAATATAAAAAATTTAAATAATCATCTCCTTAAAAATTTAAAACCACTTGGAGTTCCGAAAATTTATAAGAATTCTGCAATCCCATTAGAATTTAATAATATTAGTCAACTTTATAAACTCTCTAAAATTAAAAATTTAGCAGCTATAGTAGTCGAACCAAGTAGAATGGAAAAACTGAGTAAAAAATTTGTAGATGAACTGAATAAGATATGTAAGCAAAAAAAGATAATTCTAATAATTGATGAGATTACTTCTGGTTGGAGAGATTGTAAGGGTGGTATTTACAAAAAAATTGGTCTTAAACCAGATCTGGTAGTGTATGGAAAAGCTTTAGGTAATGGATTTGCAATTTCTGCAGTAATTGGGAAAAAAAAAATTATGGACATTGCTCAAGATACTTTTGTGAGTAGTACAGCTTGGACAGAAAGAGTTGGTTTTGCTGCAGGACTTGCAGTTATGAAATTTCACGAAAAAAAAAATGTATTTAATCACAATAAAAAAATTGGAAAACAAATAAAAAAAGGTTGGATTGAACTTGCAAAAAAACATGGCATTAAAATCAAAGTTAATAATTTAGATACAATTATAAATTTTAACTTCCTATATAAAAATAAAAATGATTATTTAATAACTCTGTTTACTGAATTAATGTTAAAACATAATTTTCTTGCAAATAACAATATCTATATTTCATTTTCACATAGTAAAGAAATTGTTTTAAAATATTTAAAAGCTGTAGACAAATCTTTTTATATTATTTCAAATTATATCAAGAATAAAAATGTAAAATTAAAAAGTAAGGTTAGAAAGACAAATTACATGCGAATTTCATGAAAAAATATTATAAGGAATTAAAAAGAAAAATTGAAATAATTAATAAAAAAAAAAAAATTAAAAAAAAAAAATTAGCTTTTTTTATTTCAAATACAGCAAAGTTTAAAAATGTTCCCTTTTACTTTACACCTATTAGGGAAACTAAAAATTTTTACTATTTTGGCATAACTTTGTTCAATGATATTTTTGTAAAAGAAATATGTAAAATTATTGATGGGAAATTTAATACCATTTTTGTTGATACTGAAAAAAAATCACTAAATTTGAAGAAAAAAAATTATCTTACAAATGTAGAAAGGGCAGTAAAAGAAAATATCAAAAAATCATATCTAAAGTTTTATAAAGCCAACGATCTTACTGTTGATGCTGCAGAAAATTTTTTAGAATTACAATTTAAAAAAGAAATAAGAAATCTAGGAGGAAAAAAAATATTAATAATTGGGGTAGGAAATATTGGGTTTAAACTTTGTCTAAGACTTATAGAGAGAGGAGCGAATGTAGAAATATATAGACGAGATACAGGAAAATTAAATCAAATATGTGAACTGATTAATTTTATTAAACCTGCGGGTAACAAATCTAGAGTTAAGCCTTTTAAACTTTCAAAAAATAAATTAAGCAACTTTGATGTCATAATTTGTTGTGCCAAGGGCACAAATATAATTAAATTAAAAAAAATTAATGAATTAAATAGAAAAGTTATTCTCTTAGATATTGGAAAAGGAATGTTTAATCAAAATACCTTATATAATTTAAGTAAAAATAATTTTAACGTCTTTAGGCTAGACGTTTCCGCATCTTTAGATATGGAAGTTGAAAATAGTGAGATCTTTAAATTATTAGAAAAAAAAAAATACAATGTATACAAAGTAGGAAAGTATAAATTGGTCAGCAATGGTTTATTAGGCCAAAAAAATGACATAATAGTTGATAATGTTAAAAGTCCAAAAATTATTTTTGGAGTATGTGATGGAAAAGGGGACTTTGTTGTTACTTCAAAACAAAAAAAAAACAATATAACCAAAGATCTATATAAAATTTTTAAAAAAAAAATAAGTTTTGTTTAAATGGAAAGTAAAAAAAAAAATGTCATTATTTTAGGGTCAGGTCCGACGGGTTTGATAACAGCGTGGAAATTATTAGAAAAGGGGTTGAGCGTCACCATAATTGAAAAAAATTCAAATTCAGGTGGATTATGTCGATCTTGGAATTATAATGGATTTATATTAGATACTGGTCCACATATTTTTCATACGCCTGAGCCAGAATTAAAAAAATTTTGGAAGAAAAATTTTAATGATTTATTAATTGAAGGAAAGTTTTATTGTAAAAACATTCAAGGTGAAAAATTCGATAAATTTTACGATTACCCATTTTCAAAAGAGGCTCTAAATAATTTTGACTCTAAAATAAAAAAAAAAATAAAAAGTGAACTTTTAAAATGTAAAAACTTAGAAAAAAGGTTTAAAGCAAAAAATTATAAAGAATATATCGACTCGTTTGTTGGTCCTACATTAAGAAAGATGTTTTTTGAAAAATACCCTAAAAAGATATGGGGTGTTGATACCTCTAAGATGACACCAGATTGGGCACCAAATAGAATAAAATTTAGAAAAAAAATTTTACCTTTTTATCATGAGGAATATGTTGCTGTTGGAAAATATGGCACTGGTAGTATTTATGATAGAATACGAAATAAAATTATTAAACTGGGAGGAGTATTTAAATTCAATGAAACGGTTATAGGTTTAAAGTATAGGGACAAAAAAATTACAGAAATTAATACAACCAAAAATAAATATAAAATTGATGAAAATGAAATAGTTATATCGACACTTCCAATTAGTATTACCGCTAAATTTCTTGGCAAGAAAAATAACTTAAAATTTAGAGGAGTTTGCTCTGTTTATCTTTTTTATAATCAAAAAACTATTTTACCAAAAAAAATACATTGGTTGTATTTCGACTCAGAGAAGACTTTATTTAATAGAATCACTGAGAATAAAAAATTATCTAAGTTTGTTGCTCCTAAGAATAAAAGTTTTTTAACTGCAGAAATTACTTATTCAATTGGTGATAATTTTTCAAAAAAAAATCCACATCAAGTTATCTCTCAAGTAATCAAGGATATATCTAAAACTAATTTAGTTAATAATGATAAATTACTAGGTTCCACAATAAATTATGAACCTTTTGTTTATCCAGTCCAATTTATGGATTATAAAAGCGAAACCTATTTTATTAAAAGTTTTATAGAAAGTTTCGATAATTTGTACTCTGTTGGTGCGGGAGGCGAGTTTAATTATGCAGATAGTCAAATATTATTTCATAAATCGTTTGATTTAGTAAATAGTTTAACAAATAAATTTAATTCTTTTACTAATGAAACCAAGGTTTTAAATAGAGTTAATTTTAACAAAACTTTTAAACTAGGAAAAACAACAATTGGAGATAGTAAAAAACCTTTCATAATTGCTGAAGCAGGGCTAAATCATAACGGAAGCTTACAAATTGCCAAAAAATTAATTGATAATGCAAAAAAAGCTAAATGTGATGCTATAAAATTTCAGTCTTTTTTACCAAATAGCAGAGTTTCAAAAAAAGTAAAAACAGAGAAATACTCTGAAAAAGTTATAGGAACTCAAGAAAGTATACATCAATTATTTAGTCGTTTAAGTTTAAGTTTTGAAAAACAAAAAAAAATTTTTGCTTACGCTAAAAAAAAGAAAATATTTATTTTTTCTACTCCCTTTGATTTTAAGAGTGCAGATTTTTTAGAAAAACTTGGAGTTGGTGCTTATAAGATTGCATCTGCTGATTTAGTAAATATACCCTTAATTGAACACGTAGCAAAAAAAAATATACCTATGATAATTTCTACTGGAATGTCTAAAGTTTCTGAAATAGATGATGCTATAGAAACAATAAGATCAACTGGTAATAAAAATCTTGCTGTTCTTCATTGTAATTCCTCATATCCCTCAACACATGCAGAAATAAATTTAAAATTCATGAATAATTTAAGATCATTATATCAAATCCCTGTTGGTTTTTCAGACCACACAACTGATTTATTAGCCTCAAAATCTGCAATCGCCCTTGGTGCAGATATTATTGAGAGACATTTTACATTAAATAAACGCATGGAAGGTCCTGATCATATGCTTTCATCTGATACAAAAGAGATTGCTAGTTTAGTTCAATTTAAAAGATTCAATAAAAAATTTAATTTTTGGTTCAATAAAAGAAACAAGAGGGAAAAAGAACAAATTAGATTAATCTTAGGAGATGGAGTTAAAAAAATACAACCTAATGAATATTTAACAATTAATTCTCAAAAGAAAAGTCTTTACGCTAATAAAAATATAAGAAAAGGGGAAAAATTTACAAAACTAAATATTTCGATAAAAGGTCCAGCTGGTGGTTTACTTCCAAAATATATGAACGTAATATTGTCGAAAAAATCAAAAGTGGAAATTAAAAAAGATGAACCAATTACTTGGAAAAGTTTCTAAAAAAATATTAATTACAGGCTCCTCTAGTTTTGTTGGAACAGCATTAATAAAGGACCTTTGCAAAAATAACCAAATATTCTGTATTGATAAAAAAATTGTAAAAAAAATTAATTTACCAAATGTTATATATTTCTCCTCAGATGTAATGAATGAAAAAAAATTAATTTATATAAAGAAACAAATAGAAAAAAAAGTTAAAAAAATTGACACAATAATAAATTGTTTTGTAGATCAAAACTACTTGCCATTCGAAAAACAAACTTTAAAAAAATTTAAAAACTCAATAACTACTAATATTTGTGGAACTTTTTTAACTACAAAAATTTTTCATAACCTACTTAAAAAATCAAAAGATCCTCAAATAATTAATTTTGGATCAATTTATGGATTAGTAAGTGGGGATCCAAAAATATATCCAAATCAGAAGGTTACAAGTGATGCTTATGCTGCTTCAAAAGCTGCAATAATACAGCTAACAAAATATTATGCAGTTAATCTAAGTAGATACAATATAAGAGTAAATTGTATTAGCCCTGGAGGCATTTTTAATAATCAAAATAAAAAATTAATAAAAAATTATTCTAAGAAAGTGCCTTTAAAAAGAATGGCTAATATAGATGAAATTGTAGGTAGTATTAAACTACTATTAAGTGATAAATCGAAGTACGTAAATGGTCACAATTTAATAGTTGATGGAGGATATACAATTTTATAATCAATATAATCTTATCTTCATTAAAATTTTTTTCAGTGCATAAATCAAGCCAATTGAGCTATTAGTACTGGTCAGCTACACGCATTGCTGCGCTTCCACATCCAGCCTATCAACGTGGTGGTCTACCACGGCTCTATAGGAAGAACTAGTTTTGAGGTGAGTTTCCCGCTTAGATGCTTTCAGCAGTTATCTCGTCCATACTTAGCTACCCGGCACTGCAGCTGGCGCTACAACCGGTCCACCAGTGGTATGTTCAACCCGGTCCTCTCGTACTAGGGTCAACTCCTCTCAATTCTTCTACACGCATAGCAGATAGGGACCGAACTGTCTCACGACGTTCTGAACCCAGCTCACGTACCACTTTAATTGGCGAACAGCCAAACCCTTGGGACCTGCTCCAGCCCCAGGATGTGATGAGCCGACATCGAGGTGCCAAACACTGCCGTCGATATGAGCTCTTGGGCAGTATCAGCCTGTTATCCCCGGCGTACCTTTTATCCGTTGAGCGATGGCCCTTCCACTCAGAACCACCGGATCACTATGACCGACTTTCGTCTCTGCTCGACTTGTCAGTCTCACAGTCAGGCAGGCTTATGCCATTGCACTCTACGAACGATTTCTGACCGTTCTGAGCCTACCTTCGCACGCCTCCGTTACTATTTGGGAGGCGACCGCCCCAGTCAAACTACCCACCATACAATGTCTTGATGCCGGATAACGGCAATCAGTTAGATATCAAGAAAAACAAAAGAGGTATTTCACTGGCGACTCCACAAAAGCTGACGCCTTTGCTTCAATGTCTCCCTCCTATGCTAAATATGTTTTTCCTAACACCAATGTAAAGTTGCAGTAAAGGTGCACGGGGTCTTTCCGTCTAACTACGCGAACTCCGCATCTTCACGGAGAATTCAATTTCACTGAGTTGATGTTGGAGACAGCGGAGAAATCGTTACGCCATTCATGCAGGTCGGAACTTACCCGACAAGGAATTTCGCTACCTTAGGACCGTTATAGTTACGGCCGCCGTTTACTGGGGCTTCAGAAGTTAGCTTTCACCAACCGCATTAACCTTCCAGCACCGGGCAGGCGTCAGACCCTATACATCCACTTACGTGTTAGCAGAGCCCTGTGTTTTTGATAAACAGTCGCTTCTCCCTGGCTTGTGTCACCTTTTTGTAGTTGCCTACATAAAGGTCTTCCTTATTCCGAAGTTACGGAAGCATTTTGCCGAGTTCCTTCAACATCATTCTCTCAAGCGCCTAGATATACTCTATTAATCCACCTGTGTCGGTTTAGGGTACGGTCTAATGATGGAGCTATTTCTTGGAACCTTTTCGCGGCAAGCTCAATCCATTAAGAACTTACAACTTACAAGATCCGTCACTACCATCTGGTTAAGGAATATTAACCTTATTTCCATCGACTACGGCTTTCGCCCTCGCCTTAGGTGCCGACTAACTCTGCGCGGATTAACCTTGCGCAGAAACCCTTGGATTTTCGGCGAAGAAGTTTTTCACTTCTTTTATCGTTACTTATGTCAGCATTCGCACTTCTGATACCTCCAGGATCCCTCACGGGTATCCCTTCACAGGCTTACAGAACGTTCCGCTACCGCTTATAAAACTCGAAAGTTTTATAAACCCACAGATTCGGTATATGATTTTAGCCCCGTTACATCTTCGGCGCAGAAACTCTATTAGACCGGTGAGCTGTTACGCTATCTTTAAAGGATGGCTGCTTCTAAGCCAACCTCCCGGCTGTTAAGGAATTTCCACATCCTTTCACACTTAATCATAATTTTGGGACCTTATCTGGTGGTCTGGGCTCTTTCCCTCTCGACCATGGACCTTAGCACCCACAGTCTGTCTGATGAAGAACAATGTTTAGCATTCGGAGTTTTATTAGGTTTGGTAAGAATCTCTTCCCCCTAGCCCATTTAGTGCTCTACCTCTAAACATCTATTTATTCATCGCACTACCTAAATAGTTTTCGCGGAAAACCAGCTATCTACGAATTTGGTTGGCCTTTCACCCCTTACCACAAGTCATCCAAAGACTTTTCAACGTCAACTGGTTCGGTCCTCCGGTAAGTGTTACCTTACTTTCAACCTGCTCATGGTAAGCTCATTCGTTTTCGGGTCTAATTCACTAAACTAATCGCCCTATTAAGACTCGCTTTCGCTACGCCTACACCTAGATGGCTTAAGCTTGCTTAATAAATTAAGTCACTGACCCATTATACAAAAGGTACGCCGTCACTCTAAAAAGAGCTTCGACTGATTGTAGGAATGCAGTTTCAGGTTCTATTTCACTCCCCTAATAGGGGTTCTTTTCACCTTTCCCTCACGGTACTAGTTCACTATCGGTCACTGAAGAGTATTTAGGCTTAGAGGGTGGTCCCCCTATATTCAAGCAGGATTTCACGTGTCCCGCTTTACTCAAGAATTTTATTAAACATTACTTTTACGGGACTATCACCCTCTGTGGTTAGCATTTCCAAACTATTCAAATTTTTTTAACAAAACTACTGGCCTAATCCGCGTTCGCTCGCCACTACTAACGGAATCTCAATTGATTTCTTTTCCTCTGGTTACTTAGATGTTTCAGTTCTCCAGGTTGTCTCTTTAAACCTATGTATTCAGTTTAAAGTACCACATAAAGTGGTGGGTTTCCCCATTCGGAAATTTTCGGATCAAAACTTACATACAGCTCCCCGAAACTTATCGCAGTATATCACGTCCTTCATCGGCTTTCAGTGCCAAGGCATTCACTACACGCCCTTAAACGCTTGATTTATGCACAGAAAAAAATTCTGTGTTGAATCAAATTTTGTTTTGAACATTAGCTAATAACATTACTAATGTTCGGATATAGATATTGATATTAATTATTATTTTATTCACAATTTTTATAACTAAGTGTTTATGGTGGAGGATAGCGGGATCGAACCGCTGACCTCCTGAATGCAAATCAGGCGCTCTCCCAGCTGAGCTAATCCCCCTTAATTTTAAAATTGGTGGGCCGAGAAAGACTCGAACTTTCGACCCCACCCTTATCAAGGGTGTGCTCTAACCAACTGAGCTACCGGCCCCCATGCAAGAGAAACACTATTTTAAGAAGAGAAATGAGGACGGTCAACATTACCTATGTATATTATTTAGAATAAAATTTTACTTTTATTCATCCTTAGAAAGGAGGTAATCCAGCCGCAGGTTCCCCTACGGCTACCTTGTTACGACTTCACCCCAGTCGCTGACTATACCGTGGTCAAGGGTATTAAACCTTGCCTTAAGGTAGAACCAACTCCCATGGTGTGACGGGCGGTGTGTACAAGACCCGGGAACGCATTCACCGTGGCACGCTGATCCACGATTACTAGTAATTCCAGCTTCATGCACTCGAGTTGCAGAGTGCAATCCGAACTGAGGTATTTTTTAAGGATTTGCTTGACGTCGCCGTCTTGCTTCCTGTTGTAAATACCATTGTAGCACGTGTGTAGCCCAACACGTAAGGGCCATGAGGACTTGACGTCATCCCCACCTTCCTCCAGCTTATCACTGGCAGTTCTTTCAGAGTGCCCAACTAAATGATGGCAACTAAAAGTGAGGGTTGCGCTCGTTGCGGGACTTAACCCAACATCTCACGACACGAGCTGACGACAGCCATGCAGCACCTGTGTTTCGTCCGGCCGAACCGAAAACTCTAATCTCTCAGAGTCGCGACGAACATGTCAAGTGTTGGTAAGGTTCTGCGCGTATCTTCGAATTAAACCACATGCTCCACTACTTGTGCGGGTCCCCGTCAATTCATTTGAGTTTTAACCTTGCGGTCGTACTCCCCAGGCGGTGTGTTTATCGCTTTTGCTGCGACACTGAAAATAAATTTCCAACGTCTAACACACATCGTTTACGGCATGGACTACGAGGGTATCTAATCCTCTTCGCTACCCATGCTTTCGTTCCTCAGTGTCAGTAATGATCCAGAAAGCTGCCTTCGCAATTGGTATTCTTTCTAATATCTACGAATTTCACCTCTACACTAGAAATTCTGCTTTCCTCTATCATACTCTAGCTGAAAAGTTTTGATGGCAGTTCCAGAGTTAAGCTCTGGGATTTCACCACCAACTTTTTCAACCACCTACGAACTCTTTAAGCCCAGTAATTCCGAACTACGCTAGGTCCCTTCGTATTACCGCGGCTGCTGGCACGAAGTTAGCCGGACCTTCTTATTCGGGTACAGTCATTTTCTTCCCCGACGAAAGAGCTTTACAACCCAAGGGCCTTCTTCACTCACGCGGCATCGCTGCATCAGAGTTTCCTCCATTGTGCAAGATTCCCCACTGCTGCCTCCCGTAGGAGTTTGGGCCGTGTCTCAGTCCCAATGTGGCTGATCATCCTCTCAAATCAGCTATTGATCAAAGTCTTGGTAGGCCATTACCCCACCAACAAACTAATCAAGTGCAGGCTCATCCAATGGTGCATAAAGCTTTCTCCGTAAAGACTTATCCGGTATTAGCACAAGTTTCCTCGTGTTATTCCAGGCCAAAGGGCAGATACCTACATGTTACTCACCCGTCTGCCACTAAGTATTGCTACTTCGTTCGACTTGCATGTGTTAGGCGTGCCGCCAGCGTACGTTCTGAGCCATGATCAAACTCTCAAGTTTAAAAACGGCGCACACTAGCTTCAATATAAATTCTAAGAATAAAATTTATATGATTTTGAAGTGTGTACGACAAATTTTGGTAACCTTAACCGTCCACACTTCTCTTCTTAAATTTTTACTTTTTAAATAGCTAATTGAGCTTAAAAAGCTCAATAATCCTCACATATTTATTGTAAATACAATAATTTTTTGAGAAAGTTTGATGCTTATAGGCTAAAAATTTAGGAAATCAAGCGTTTAGAAAATAAAAAACAATCAAAAACCCTTTATTTTTAATGCTTTTTTTTGATTTTTTTCATTAGTTAAACTATTAATTGCAATATTTAAAAAACTGTTAAATGTTTAATAAATTTAGAAATAAAATCAAAAATAAAAAAGAAATCTTAGTTTTAAGCTTTCTAATAATTGTAACAGTCTTTTTTACAACTTATTATAATTATACTAAAAAAAAAATAAATAATAATTACAATGAAATAATTAATAATATTTTTTTCAAAAAAACTGCTAACCATTTTTTAAATAATTTAGAACCAAAATTTAAAAAAATCAGACATCAAATAAAAATTGGTGAAACATTTGATAATATCTTAAATCAATATTTAGTTAATAAAAAAGAAATTCAAAATATAAAAAATAAACTTTCAACGATAATAAATTTAAATAAATTAAATACTAATCAAAAAATTTATTTAACAATTGATCAATCAAACAATTCGATTAAAGATTTTATATTTCAAATATCAAATAAAGAAAGGATTCTACTAACTAAAAATAAAGAGGATGATAATTTTGATCAAGAAATTTTATTAACAAAATTAGATAAAGAAATTATTTATAAAGAAAATGTTATTCTTCAAAGT
>CACHDJ010000011.1 GCA_902578525.1 uncultured Pelagibacteraceae bacterium
TATTCCTAATATAGTCAATATCTAATTGATTAAGAGCACTTACAATAAAATATAATGTATCCTCATCAAGTAATTCTAATTCATCTTGTCCAATAACCTCTATTATTCTCAGCAATACAGAGCCCATTTCATTATTATTAATCATTACCTGAATGTCTGTTGGCATTTCTGCATCATTAATTTCATAAAGATCATCATATTTTTTAGAAATATTAATTCCATCAGATTTAATGGACTCAATTAAAATAATATCTTTTTTAGAAATCAAATATTTTTTATCTTTTTTAATTTTTTTTAAAAAATTATTTAAATCTTTTTCAATCTTAGATTTAGAAAAATCTCCATTAAAATAATTAACTAACTTAGATTGATGTAAAATATCTTTATTAAACTTAATATTCTTTGTTTTTTCATTACTATCATCCAAATAATTAAAATAAAATGTTGTAAAATTTGAAGGTACTTCTTCTGGATCAATTTCCTTCAAGAAATTTTTAAGCTCATTATCAAATGCATTGGAATAATTATCTTTAATAAATAAATCCTTTAAAATTTTAATTAATTCTAGTCTTTTATTAACATCAGACTCTAAGAGTATTCTTTGATAAACTAATGCACGAGCTTCAATATTTGATAATCCTTTATAAGATTTTGATGCATTTATAAGTTGATTTATATTGAATTGAAATCTTTTATATAAAGAAAATAAATCTTCTTCCGAATAATTTTTATCATTTGTAGCTTTTTCAATTAATGAAATTTTATCTAATTCAGCAGTCTCTATTTCTTCAATATTATAAAGTAAGTTTGAGGTAGCTAAATATTTCCATATTAGTTTGTCTGTATTTTTTTTCGGTTCAAAAAAAAATTCAGGATTGGTTCTGTGGGCAAGATGAAAATCTAAAATTGAGGCTTCTGAAATAGTTGGATCTGGTTCATTAGTAAAGCCAAAAAGATAATCTAATTTTTTTTCAAAATACTCATCTTTAAATCCAAGTTCTTTTTTAAGATCAAAAATTAATTGTGCCTCTTCAGCTTTATCATCATTAATTAAGCAATATAAATTAAATTTTGATAAATATTCATTATAAATTACTTCTGTATTTTTTGAAAATAGCTCACATGCTTTTTCAATATTTGACTCTGATAAATATTGATCAATTAAATATCGGCTAAGATCTGGATTTTGATTTAAAATTTTATTTTTAATTAAATATTTCTCTATTAAATCTCTATCTTTGTTCTTTATAAGCCAGTCAGATTTGATCTTTAAAAATTCATTCTCTGTAATATTAATTTCTGGATAATAAGAATTGGTCAACATTGCTATATTCATTAAGTTTGAGGCATCATTAGATAAATCAAATTTTGTGAGATTGGCAAAAAGGTATTTAAGCTGATCACCATTTGAATTAGACCACATATCGATTTTAAGATCATAATCTTCTGGGTCATAAAGCCCAATTATTTTTATTTCCTGAGAATCTAATGATGAGTCTACTTCAACAGTATCAATTTTTTTTTGGGACTGCATTTTATAAATACTAGACTCAGTTAATGACTCTCCAACTGACTCTTTTACATTTTGAGTATTATTTAACTCTGTTTGATTATTTTCATTTTTATCAATATTCCAAATATCTATTGGTTTGTCTTCTGCCTTAGCATAAAAAATTAATAAAAATGTAAAAAATAGAATTGATAAATATTTTCTATTTAACAATCTTAAAATTTTCATTTGGAATGATTTTTTCTATTTGTTTTTTTGGTGCTGGGAAGTCTATTTTACTTAAAAAAAAAGTTGCTCCAAGGAGTATAGCTATAACTAAACCTAGTTTTATAATTAAACTTAATACTTTTTTACTGGAACTTGTATTTCTAGTTAATTGCATATAACGTTAGTTAAAATCAAATTAAGACATATTTGTGTTTTTTCAATACAGAAACTTATGAAATCAAAAGAAAATTTAGTTTTTTTAGGCATGATGGGTTCGGGTAAGTCTTCAATAGGATCAATTGTGTCAAAAAAACTTAATCTTAATTTTGTTGATATAGATGAGGAAATTGAAAAAAAATTAGGAATTAAGATTTCAAAAATATTTGAAATTCATGGCGAAGAATACTTTAGAGAAATTGAAGAAGATATTACTCTCAAAATCTTAAAAAAAAATAACACAGTAATCTCTCTTGGTGGAGGTGCTTTTATGAATAATAAAATTAAAAAAGAGATATTGGAGAATAATATTTCTTTTTGGTTAAATTGGGATATTAAAACTTTAGTAGATAGAATTAAAGATAGTAAAAAAAGACCTATCGCTTTTAATACTTCTAAAAATGAATTAATAAAATTAATCAAAAAACGTTATATTGTTTATTCGAAAGCTATGTATAAAATTGATTGTGATAATCTTACAAAAAATGAAATTGTTAAAAGAGTAATGAACATATATGAAACCCATTAAACTTAAAGTTAAAACTTTATCAGATAATTATTCTATTATAATAGGTTCAAACTTAGTTAAAGATTTGCCTAAATATTTTAATGAAAATTCAATCAATTATGAAAAATGTCTTTTGGTTATTGATAAAAGAATTCCAAAAAAAATGATCTTTAAAATTAGTAAATCATTAAATAAAAGAAAAGTTTATAAATTTCTATTTAATGCAAATGAAAAAAATAAAAATCAAAAAAGTGTAAATAATATTTTAAAATTTTTACTTAATAAAAACTTTTCTAGACAAGACTGTTTGATAACTGTTGGAGGTGGAATTACAGGTGATGTTGGAGGCTTTGCAGCAAGTTTATTCAAAAGAGGAATGCAATTTATTAACATACCTACAACTTTATTATCACAGGTAGACTCTTCAATAGGTGGCAAGACAGGGATCAATACTAAGGAAGGGAAAAATCTTATTGGAAGTTTTTATCAGCCAAAAGTTGTAATTAGTGATACAGATTTTTTAAAATCATTACCTAGAAGAGAAATTATTTGTGGATATGGTGAAATTTTTAAACATTCACTTATATTAAATAAAACTTTTTATAAGTACTTAAATAAGAATGCTAAAAGTATTTTAAATTTAAAATCACCTTTTATGGAAAGAGCAATTTTTGAAAGCTGTAAAATTAAAAAATTAATTGTTGAAAAGGATGAAAAAGAAAAAGGAATTAGAAAAATACTAAATCTTGGTCATACTTTTGCACACGCTTATGAAGCGGCACTAGGATATTCAAGAAAATTAAATCATGGAGAAGCTGTAATTCTTGGAATAAATACATCGCTGAAATTTAGTTTAGATAAAAAAGTTATGAAATTTAAAGAATATAAATTAATTACAGATCACATTATAAAAATGAGACTTCCTTTTGATATTAAAAATTATTTTTCTTTGAAAAAATTAAATGTAATCTTATCTTTTATGATTAAAGACAAAAAAAATACTTCAAATAAAATTAACTTAATTATATTGAAAAAAATTGGTACTGCTATTATTGATAATCAATATGATATTTTAAAAGTTCGAAAATTTTTAAAAAAAGAATTAGCTAATTAGAATTTGTAAAGAATGAATATGTTCTTTAAGTTCTACATCAAGAATTTTATATATTTTTTTATTACTTTCTACTCTATTTAATTTACTAAGTTCAGCTGAATTAATTGAGAGTTTTAAATGATATTTCCCCTCTTTATTACCTGGATGATTTTTATGAAGAAAAGTTTTATCCTCAATATTAATTTTTTCAATTAAAATTTGATCTTGTAATTTTTTTTTTACGATTGCAATTAATTTATTTATATTCATAAATATTACATACTATATCATGAAAAATATCTGTGACTGGAATAATTGTAAAAAAATTGGAGAATATAAGGCACCTGTTGAGAAAGATAATAGCAAAAAATATAGAATGCTTTGTTTGGAACATGTAAAAGAATTTAATAAAAATTGGAATTATTTTGCTGGTATGAATGATAGTCAAGTTATGAATTTTTTAAAATCTGATATGATTTGGCACAAACCTACCCAAAGTTTTAGTTCCTCAGATAATTTTTTTAAAGTTCTTTGGAACAATACTTTAAGAGATGAATTAGATAAGGATAAAATTAATGGAGATTATGATCATATGCGTCAATTTAAGTTTAATCATAAAGATATTAAAGCCTTCGGTATATTGGGGATTTCTATAGGTTTAAAATGGGAGAAAATACAAGACAAGTTCAAATTGCTTGTCAAAAAATTTCACCCAGATATAAATGCTGGTAATAAAAAATACGAAGAAAAATTAAAACTAATCACGTTAGCTTATACACAACTAAAAAAGACATATAGAGAAAAAATTGACACCAAATCTAAACATACAACCTGATATTAAAGTTTCATTAAAACAAAGTTTTGGAATTGATTCTGAAATGGAAGTAGATGCTTTTTCAAAAAAGAGCGAATATGTTCCAGAATTAGATAAAAGCTACAAGTTTGATAGAGATACTACATTAGCGATCATATCTGGGTTTGCTTATAACAAAAGAGTTTTAGTTCAAGGATACCACGGAACTGGAAAATCTACTCATATAGAACAAATTGCGGCAAGATTAAACTGGCCTTGTATTCGTGTTAACTTAGACAGTCATGTAAGTAGAATAGATTTAATTGGTAAAGACGCAATTGTTCTTAAAGATGGAAAACAGATAACTCAATTTAATGAAGGAATTTTACCTTGGTCTATTCAAAATCCTGTAGCTCTTGTTTTTGACGAGTATGATGCTGGAAGGCCAGATGTAATGTTTGTTATTCAAAGGGTTTTAGAATCTGAAGGCAGCTTTACGTTACTAGATAAAAACAAAATTATTAAACAAAATAAATTTTTTAGATTATTTGCTACATCTAATACTATAGGTCTTGGCGATACAACTGGTCTTTATCACGGGACACAGCAAATAAATCAAGGGCAGATGGATAGATGGAATATTGTAACAACTCTAAATTATCTTAGTCTTGAAAAAGAACTAGATATAATTTTAGCTAAAAATAAAAATTTCAATAATGCCAAAGGTAAAGATAAAGTAGTAAATATGATTAAAGTAGCTTCTTTGACAAGAAAAGGTTTTATTGCAGGAGATATTTCAACTGTAATGAGTCCAAGAACAGTTATGCATTGGGCAGAAAATTCAGAGATTTTTAAAGATATTGGTTATGCTTTTAGGGTAACTTTTCTTAATAAATGTGATGATATAGAAAAAAATACTATCGCAGAATATTACCAAAGATGTTTTGGAGAAGAATTACCAGAATCACTGGTAAATATTCAAATCTAAATGAGTAACAAAGAAACTAATTTAAAAGAGAAATTCAGAGTTGCTTTAACATCAACAGCAAAAGTTATTGCAGATGATTTTTCTATTAATGATAAATTTGCTGAAAACAAAAAATTAAAAGAGTCAAATCCTTTTGAAATTGATAATTTATCAAATCCAAGTGACTTCATTAGGTTGCGAGCTGAGTCAGACTCAGAGGCTTTAAAAAGAAGGTTTTCTAATGAAACTATATATAAAAAAAATTTACCTTCTAATCCCTCATCAAGATCTCTTTATAATATTGCTGAAAAAATTAGATACGAGCAGTTAGGAGGAAAAATGCTTAAAGGGATAGAAAAAAATTTTAGTGAAAATTATGTACAAATAATTGATAGAAAAAGAAAAGATCAATTAAAAACAAAAGAGGATGTGTCAGTTGTAGAAGCTTTTGAGCTTTATATGCTTAAAAATTTTCATCATATAAAATTAAACCCTCTAGCTTCAAAAATGTTAAATTTCTGGGAAAAAGACTTTAAAAAATCGATAGATAAACACAAAAAATTTTTACAGGAAAATTTAGAAAATCAAGACAATTACAATTTAAAATTTTCTGAAATTTTAGCTGAAATGGATATATTTCAAAGTGAAGAAGCTGATGAAAAAAAAGAGGAAAACCCAGATCAAGGTCAAGATAATCCCTCAAATGATGAACAAGATAGAGAAACTGAGGATGATAAAAATCAAGATAATGAACAAGAAACTCATGCAACCTTAGATGCAGATTATAGTGTTGACGAATTCAATTTAGATGAGCAACTTTTAGATAGTGAGGCTGAAGATCAAAATTCAGAACAAATAATTCAAAAAAATATTGAAAATATTAATCTTGATTACAAAATTTTTACTACTCAATATGATGAAGTCACAAAAGCTGAAAATTTAGAAAATCAAGAGGAAGTAACAAAACTAAGAAAAAACTTAGACCAACAATTAATAGGCTTTCAGGATGTAATAACTAAACTTGCAAATAAACTTCAAAGACAATTACTTGCTAAACAAAACAGGTCTTGGGAATTTGATTTAGAAGAGGGATTGCTTGATAGCTCTAAACTACCTAGAATTATAATGGATCCTTATAATTCTCTGTCTTTTAAAAAAGAAAAAGATTTAGAATTTAAAGATACTGTAGTGACTTTATTGATAGATAACTCTGGTTCAATGAGAGGTAGACCAATTACTATTGCAGCAATTTGTGCAGATATATTGTCTAGAACTTTAGAAAGATGTTCAGTTAAAGTTGAAATTTTAGGTTTTACAACAAAAAACTGGAAAGGTGGTAACAGTAGAGAATTATGGAATAAAAATTCAAAACCCAAAACGCCTGGAAGATTAAATGATTTAAGACATATAATTTATAAAAGTGCGGACACTCACTGGCGCCAAGCAAAAAAAAATTTAGGTCTTATGCTTAAAGAGGGTTTACTTAAAGAAAATATAGATGGAGAAGCAATCTCATGGGCTTATAATAGAATTAAGAAAAGGAAAGAAGAAAGAAAAATATTAATGGTTATTTCAGATGGAGCTCCAGTAGACGACTCTACCCTTTCGGTTAATTCTGGTGACTTTTTAGAAAAACATCTTAAAAAAATAGTTAAATTTATAGAAAATAAAACTGAAATAGAAGTTTTAGCAATTGGCATTGGCCATGATGTTAGTAGATATTATGATAAGGCAATAAAAATTACAGATGTAAACGAGTTAGGTGATGTAATGATATCTCAATTAAGTTCCTTATTTGAAACAAAAAAAAAAATGCACTAAATATTAAATAAATCTTTGTTATTCCATTTAATTATAATTTCAGCTCCACTTCTCGTTTTAGAATTTCTACAGTTAATAGATGCAAAATTTTTTTCTAAGAGTGTTTTTCCAATAAATAATCCAAGTCCTAGACCCGTTTTTGATTGTTCATTTACATAATCTGATTTTAAATAAGGTTCTCCAATTTTTGACAAAATATCTCTAGAAAAACCCTCACCATCATCCTCAATTATAATTTCTGTTATTAAACTATCGCTCTTTAAGTTTATATAAACTGTTTTTTTTGAAAATTTATTAGCATTGCCAATAAAATTTCTTAAGCCATAAACAATTTCAATGGACTTTGATATTTTCTTTTTATTAGAGTACTGTTCATAATTTAAAACAAAATTTTTTTTACTTGTTTCCTTAAAGGAAGTAATAATTTCTGTTAAATAATCTTTAATAGTAAGATCTTTATCTATAAAATCATCCTCTACCGAAGGGTTAAGACTTAAGCGTTTTAAGATTTGATTACATCTTTCTACTTGGCTGGATAGTAATTCTATATCCTTTTGAATTTCTTTTTTTCCTTTAAATTGCTTTAATAAGTCTTGAGTAATTATTTTAATTGTAGATAAAGGTGTACCCAAAGAATGAGCAGCAGCAGCAGCCTGGCCACCGAGAGATAGGAGTTCGTGCTCTGTTGACATAACTTGCTCCATTTTCGCTAAAGCCTCTTTTCTCAGTCGGGATTGTGTTCCAAACGATATTGCAAAATAATTAAGGAAAATTAAAGCAATTATTAAGGCAACAGGGATTGAATAATAATAATATGGACTAACATGAAAATGATCACCAATTGGAGAGGGTAAATTTTTAGAATAGAATGTAAGAATAATAATTACAGTTATGGTAATTGAGACTAATAAAAGATTGGTTCTAAAACTTAAGTTTGACGATGAAAAAACACTCGGTATCAATAAAAAAACAGCAAAAGGATTTACAACACCTCCAGTTAAATAAAGTAAAGCACCTAATTGTAATATATCTATCAATAAAAATATGAACGCTGACCTATCCGATAATTGTGTCTTACCATAAATAAAAATTAAATATAAATTGCTTAAAACACCAAAAAAAATAATTACATTTGATGTAATAAAATCAAAATTAAAGTTTAAAAAAAGGTATACAAAATTTACTGATATTAATTGTCCAATTATTCCTATCCATCTTAAACTTATATAAGTAGATTTTTTAAAGAAATGATATTCTGAAGTTTTAAAAAACTTCATAATTAAATATCAAGATTCTGCACATTAATAGCATTAGAAATAATAAAATCTTTTCTTAATGCTACGTCATTACCCATCAATGTATGTATCAAACTCTGATCTTTTTTAAGGTCTTTAGAATACTGAACCTGAAGTAAATTACGAGTCTCAGGATCTAGAGTTGTGCTCCACAATTCTTCAGGGTTCATTTCACCAAGCCCTTTAAATCTTTGAATATTCATTTTAGATTTTTCTATATCTAATTTATTATAAAATTCCTTAGATCCTTTTTTTATTTTTTTTAAATCATCATTATTTTTAAGAATATAATCCTCTAATTCTTTTTCATCTTTAATATAAATTCCTTTAGAACCCTTATTAATTTTAAATAACGGGGGCTGAGCTAAATAAACATGGCCATGCTCAATTAACTTATTAAAAGGCTTATTATTAAAAAAGGTTAATAGTAAAGCTCTAATGTGTGACCCATCTACATCTGCATCCGTCATTATGATAATCTTTCCATACCTTAAATCCTTTAAGTCTATTTCTTGAGCTTTTGGATCTAAACCTAAAGCATTTATCAAAGTGACGATTTCATTTGAGGAAATCATTTTTGATAAAGCTTTTGTTCTTTGTTCTACACTATCCTTACTTCCTTTTGTTTTCAATTTTATGTCTTCAACGTATGTATTTAAAATCTTTCCTCGCAGAGGAAGAACTGCTTGATTAGACCTGTTTCTTCCTTGCTTTGCTGAACCTCCTGCTGAATCTCCCTCAACAATAAATAATTCCGTCCCATCTTGTTTTCCAATTTGACAATCTGCTAATTTACCTGGTAATCCACTTAATTCTAAGGCACCCTTTCTTCTAACATTTTCTCTGGCTTTTCTAGCCACATCTCTAGCCATTGCTGCCTGAATAATTTTTGCTAAAATAATTTTTGCTATTGAGGGATTCTGATCAAACCAAATAGAAAGTTTTTCATTTATAACTGTTTCAACAATCATTCTTACTTCAGATGAAACTAATTTATCTTTAGTTTGAGATGAAAATTTTGGATCAGGGAT
This sequence comes from uncultured Pelagibacteraceae bacterium, assembly GCA_902578525.1. GTDB lineage: Bacteria > Pseudomonadota > Alphaproteobacteria > Pelagibacterales > Pelagibacteraceae > Pelagibacter. The sequence goes on from CACHDJ010000011.1 coordinate 9,442, forward strand.
TTTAGTAGATAACACACAAGTTAGACCCTCTTTTATATCATCTCCTGAAATAGTTAACTTATTCTTCTTTAATAGATTGTGTTCATTTGCATACTTATTAATAATTCTTGTTAATGCACTCCTAAAGCCTAATACATGAGTTCCCCCATCTCTTTGATAAATATTATTTGTATAAGGAAAAACATCCTCTGAATAACCAGCATTCCATTTTAAAGAACATTCAATTTCTATATTATCTTTCTTCCCTTCAATATAAATTGGCTTTCTAAAAAGATCATTCCCATTTTTATTTTGTAATTTTTCTCTTTTTTCATCTAAAAATTCTACAAATTCTAAAACTCCACCATCAAATTTGAATTCTTGAATTTTTTCTTTTTTTTGATAACCATCAATGAAAGTTATCTTAATTCCTTTATTCAAAAATGCTAATTCTCTCATTCTTTTGATCAAAATATTTCCATTAAATTTTATCGATGAAAAAATTTGTTTGGATGGTAAGAATGTAATTTTTGTGCCAGATTCTTTTGATTTTCCGATTTCTCTAAGGGATTTTTTTGCCTCACCATTTTTAAATTCGATAAAATACTTTTTATCCTCTCTATCTATTTCTAGTTCTAATTTTTCAGATAATGCATTAACTACAGAAACTCCAACTCCATGTAAGCCTCCTGAAACTTTGTAAGAGTCATGATCAAATTTACCACCTGCATGCAATTGTGTCATTATAACTTCAGCTGCAGATTTTTTCTCACCTTTATGAATATCAACTGGTATACCTCTACCATCATCTGTTACAGTCACTGATCCTTCAGCATTTATTTTTACTATTATATTTTTACAATAACCAGCTAAAGCTTCATCAATGGAATTATCAACCACTTCATATACCATGTGGTGTAAACCTGTGCCATCGTCGGTATCACCTATATACATACCAGGTCTTTTTCTTACAGCCTCAAGACCTTTGAGAACTTTGATTGAATCTGCTTGATATGTTTTGTTATTTCTCATTTTGATTTTTTATGGAAAGATTAATCATAACATTTTTTTATAAAATTGCTTAATTTTAAATAAATAAATGTAATCTATTAGTTCAAATAAGCCTTAAAAAATAACAATAATTTAAGGTCAACTAAATTTTAATATGTGCAAACCACTTTGTTTTTTTTAAAATCTTTTTTTCTTTCAAAAAAATCTCTTTTTTATGGTTCCAAGCAAAAAGAAATGTGTAGTCTGGTATATTCTTTTTATAATGGTCAACTGAAACAATTGGAATATGTGTACCTGGTGAAAAAGTGTTTATTTTATTTGGCGTAGTATCACATATAAAATCAATATGCTTATAATTTATTCCACAATAATTTAATATTGTAGTGCTTTTTGATGTTGCAGCGTAACCTGCAATATTTTTTCCTTTTTTTAATATATTGGATATTTTTCTTTTTAATTTTTTTTTCGAAATTTCACATTTTTTTTTAAAGTTAAGACATCCTTTGATTGAGTCAATTTTTTTTTTCTTTTCACTTTTTAATAATCTTAATACGTTTTTATTTATTTTATGTTTACCTAGTCTGCCAATAACATAACGCATCGACCCACCATGGGTTTTTTGTGGAATTGCATTTATCAATTCAAGGTTAAATAATCTAAATACTTTTTTAACAGAACTCACAGAAAACATAAATATATGTTCATCATAAATTTGATCATATGATGTTTTTTTAAACATTGATCCTAAGTATGGTTCTTCAAATATAAAAAGGCCATTATCATTTAATAGATAATCAACGCCCTTGATAAGATCAGTTAAATTTGGAACATGACAAATGACATTGGCTGCAGATAAAATATCTGTATTATTTTTTAAATTTTTAATTTTTTTAACGTTTTTGAGGGTAAAAAAACAATTCATGGTTTTAATACCTTTTGCTTTTGATACTTTCGCTACGTTAGAAGATGGTTCAATCCCTAAGGTTTTAATCTTACTATTCTTAAAATTACTCAAAAAAGTTCCATCATTAGATCCAATTTCAATTAAATTATTGTTCTTTTTTAAGTAATTTTTTTTTATCCAATTCGCATATTTCTTAAAATGTTTAATCATTCCCTTAGAGCTTCCTGTAAAAAAAGGATAGTTTTTATTAAACATTAATTTTGGCTTAGGATGATTGTTTAATTGAAACAAAGAAATTTTATTTGAGAAACCAACTTCCATCTCAAAAAAATATTCTTTTTTAAAATACTTCTTTTTTAAAAATCCATTTGCAATTGGCATTTTCCCAAATGTCATAAATGGTTTTATTTTTTTTTTTGTTATCTTACAAATCATTCAAATATTTTTTAACAGTTCTATTGTTTCTTTAATATCTTTTTCAATATTTGATTTTAAAACTAAACCTTCATTATTCAATTTTTTTTGACTTACATGGTAAGAAAGTTGATTCATAATTGCAGAAGTGACAAATTTAACTTTAATTTTTTTTTTATACTTTTTAATTTTTTTTAGTATTTGTTTTACTGTGAAGTTTCCTGACAAAGCATTAAAAATATCATTTTTAAAAAAATCATTTTCAATCGAAAATTTAAATACCTTAAAAGCATCTTTGAGAGATAAATATGGCCTGTACTGATTCAATGCTGTTTTATATACATTTATGTCTTCATTAATTGCAGCATTAAAACAAAACTTATTAACTGCAGTATGAAATCTTATACCTTTAGATACCCCTGAAATAGTCCCAAAACGAAAAGTATTATAAGTTAAAAATTTTGTTTCTTTTTTTAACATTTTTTCTTCTATCAATTTTATATCTGCATATGGAGATTGAGGTTTTAAATACTTTTCTTCGCAATTTTCATCTACAATTTTTGTCTGCTTGCCGTAAACACTCGTTGAAGAAATATGAATTAATTTAGCTTTTCTTTTTTTGCAGAAATTTATAATTGTTCTCAAACACTGAATATTATTCTTATACATTTTATCTTTTTTTCCAAAACTTTTTTCAGCATTTGTCATTGAAGCTAAATGAATAACATAATCAATATTTTTTAAACTGTCTAAACTTTTTGGATCATTTAAATCTTTTATTAAAAAATTTAAATTATTTTTTTTTTTTGTGTCAAAAATTGAATAAAATCTATTTGACTCAAGATTATCAACTATGAAGGTCTTTTTTATTTTCTTAATTTTATGTACGTGCTCGGCTAAATAAGAGCCTATATGACCACAACAGCCAGTAATTAATAAGTTCATTATTTTTTTTTAATTATTCTTAAAAATTGATTATAATTTTCTATATAGTCACTGTATTCATACTCTCTATCACAGAAAACCATTAGAATACTATTATTTGTTTTAAATCTTATTTTACACCAAGTTTTAGATTTTAGTAAAATTCCTTTTTTTTTTTTATAATTAATATTTGTTTTATATTTTTTATGTTTATCCTCAATTTCAATTTCCATTACACCATAAATAGGGACCAAAAATTGTTTACATTTAAAATGCGCATGATCTCCACGTGTAAAATTTTTATTCCCATAAATTAAAAAAATTCTTTTAGTTTTAAAGGGAATATCGGAATTTAAAGAAAAGGGTATTAATGTTCCACTTTTTTTAGTAAATTTTTTAAATACATATTTTTTCATAAAATAATTTTTTTATATATAGATTACAAAATATAACTACTATTTTTTTACTTAATATTTAAATAGTAAATTTATTATATTTCATCTGGCGGAGAGAGTGGGATTCGAACCCACGGTACCTTAACAGTACACACACTTTCCAAGCGTGCGCTTTAAACCACTCAGCCATCTCTCCAAAATTTATAATATGTATAATTTATATTTTTCATGATTAGACACAATGTAGTCTGGAAAACTTTGATTAATTGAGACTTTTTCATATTTATGACCTCTTTCAAAAAGGTCGACCCTTTCTTCGATCTTTTTTTTAATTATATTTATATTTGAGTATCTTTCTCCACTAAATTCTGAATGAGCAAAAGTTTTTAACTTAAGTGATATTTTTTCTGGTTCCATGACATTATTAAAATGCCAACCTCCATTATGGAAAATTTCAATATTTTTTTCTTTATCAATTCTATAAAAATTATATTTAAGATTTTTGGATCTTACTTTTTGGCGCATAAAATCAATAGATTTTAGGTTTTTTTTTTTACAAGCTCTAGTTCCCTCCCATGGAGTTTCATGAGGATTAAATAGATTGAATTTGTAGTTAAAACATTTTTGAAAGAAAATGCCATATTTATTTTTTAATTCAAAATTTTTTAAAATTTTTGGATTAGGTATCTCATCAGGATCAGAAAAAAATATAAAGTCATCTGGATCTGCAAAGGATGTTTTTTTTAATAAAAATTCTCTTTGTATAGCTTGATTTTCCCATAAATTATTATTTTTTGGGAAGGGTTCTTCCATCACCTCATATCTAATTTTTTTATCATTAAATAATTTATGATTAAAATTTAATTTTTTTTCAAAGTTTCTATGATCATACTTTGACTCACATATAACAAAACTATCTACGTAGTCCTTGAGAATATTAAATCTTAAATCAAAGATAAAATTATTATCAAAAAAAGTTATACAATCTATAATCTTATTTTTTTTCATTTTTCCAATAATCTAATATTTTTGAATTAATCAAAATTTCTTTTCTAGTCATACCGGGGTAACTTGCTTCAATTTTTTTATTTATAATATCATTGCTTATATTTTCAATTCCCAAAGAATATATGTTATTACTATTGCTGAAATTGAATATTTCTTCCTTTTCGCAAAATATTTTTATTTTTCCTTTCTCAGGATTCCACGTATTTTCAATAATTATTTTTCCTTTTTCACCAAAAATAGTTGTTTTACTCCCAATATTTTCTGAGAAAGAAACCTGTAATTTTACTTTAAACATATTATCAAAAGCAATATCTACAGTACTATGAACATCAATATCTTCCAATTCATAAGTCTTATTTAAGTTTTGAAACTTAAAATTTTCAAGATCTATATTTTTTACTAATCCAGCAATAAGTAAAGCCATTGATAAAGTATGTGAACCTAAATCAAAAATAACTCCACCACCTAATTCTTTATTAAAAATTCTTTTTTTTTTATCTATTTTCTTTTTAAAGAAACCGAAAAATTTTTTTTTATCAGTTAAATTCATTCCAAGATTAGAGTTCATTGAAATGACTTTGCCAATTTTGTTTTTTTTAATTAAATCAACTACTTTTACAATTTGAGGATGATATCTAAACATGAAACTTTCTCCAAAAAAAATATTTTTAAGAGATGGACTAAGAAAAACTTCTTCAGCTTGCTTAAAGTCAATAAAAGCTGGTTTTTCTACTAAAATATTTTTATTAAATTCAATACATTTTAATATCCATTTCTGATGCAGAGAATTTGGTAAAGCAATATATACAATATCTATGTCTTTATTTTCTATAAGGCTTTGATAATCACTATAAGAATTTTCAGACGAAATATTATAATCTTTTTTAAACTGGTCTAGTTTTTTTTTAGTATTACTAGCAATTGCAAACAACTTAGCATTTTTTGTTAATTTTAGACATTTGGCAATTTCTTGGGCTATATTTCCTAAGCCAATAATTCCCCAATTAATGTTATTATTCATGTTATAAAAACAATCTATAACAAATGTTAAAGAAAAAAATAAAATTATATTATAAAAAAAGTATAAGAGTATTTTTTAAACTTATCTATGGTAAAGTACTAGTACCTAAAAAGAATACTAAATTACCTATACAAATATCAGTATTAAATAACAGTAGATTTAAAACTTTTTCAGGAAAAAAATATAAACTTTATTCAGTTAATAAAGCAAGAATATATACTGATAATAATGAAAATGTTGCAATAATAAAAAATAATTTTATTGTTCCTAGAGCCTCATTTCAACAATTAAATGGCTTTTTAAAAAATGAAAAATTTAATAGCACTGTCTATTATGGCACCCCTTCATTTTTAAAAAAATTTAATGGAACTGTATTTAATTTAGCTCAGGGAGGAAGTGGTAATAACTATTTTCATTTCATTTTTGATATTGTTTCAAAAATTATTCTTGCCAAAAATAATCTAAAAAATTTTGAAAAAATTGATTTTTTTTATGTTACAAATTTAAAGAACTGGCAAATAAGAATATTGAAAATAATTGGCATCAAGGAGAAAAAGCTTATCGATAGTAAAAAAAATAATCATATCTATGCAGATAAAGTAATAACCTTAGATCATCCATGGTATTACAAAGGTAATATACAGTATCAATTAAGAAAAATTCCTCAATGGATAATTAATCAAAATAGAAAAATATTTCTTAATAATTCAAAAAAGTTTTATTGTAAAAAAAAAATTTTTTTAGACAGATCAAATTCTAATTATAATCACTGTCAAATTGAAAATATTTTAGATATAAAAAATTTTATACTCAAAAACAAATTTGGTATTTATAAACCTGAAATACTTTCTCTTGAGAAGCAAATTTATCTATTTAAAAATGCTTCTGTTATCTTGGGTGCTCATGGTGCAGCTTTTACTAATATAATTTTTTGTAAACCAAAAACTAAAGTAATTGAATTAATTCCATCAGATCACCCCAATCGAAAATGTGAAAGAATATGTAAAATTTTAAATTTAAGATATTATAGAATTAAGACAAAAATAAATAACTCTGACAAAAACTTTCCTTATAAGATTTTGTTAGAAAAAAAACATTTAAAACTAATTGACAAAATTATTAATCTTTAGCTATTTTCAGTACACCAATAAAAGCTTCTTGAGGTATTTCAACTTTACCAAATTGTTTCGATCTAGCCTTGCCTTTTTTCTGTTTTTCTAAAAGTTTTCTTTTTCTATCTGTGGCTCCTCCACCATGAATTTTGGTCAAAACATCTTTTTTAAAACCTTTAATTGTTTCTCTTGCAATAATTTTTCCTCCTATTGCTGCCTGAACTGGAATCATAAAATTATGTCTTGGAATTAAATCTTTCAGTTTTTCACATACTTCTCTTCCTATTCTCTGTGCAAAATCTCTATGTATCATCATAGCTAAAGCATCAACGGGTTCAGTATTTACTAATATTCCTAGTTTTACTAGATCGCCTTCTTTATACTTGGCTATCTCATAATCAAAGCTAGCATAACCACTTGTCATGGATTTTATTCGATCATTAAAATCAAATACAACTTCATTTAATGGAAGTTCATAACTTAAAACTGCTCTGTTACCCGAATAAGTTAAATTTATTTGAATACCCCTTTTGTCTTGGCATAACTTAATAATTGCCCCTAAATATTGATCTGGTGTTATTATAGTTGCTTTAATCCATGGTTCTTCAATATTTTTAATTAAAGTTGGGTCTGGTAGACTTGAAGGATTATGCAGATCTAAAGATTTACCACTATTTAAATTTACTTTGTAAACTACTCCAGGTGTTGTGGTTAATAAATTTACATCAAATTCCCTTTCAAGTCTCTCAGTAATAATTTCAAGATGAAGTAATCCTAAAAAACCACATCTAAAACCCAATCCAAGAGCTGAAGATGACTCTGCTTCAAACGAAAAACTTGCATCATTTAATTGTAGTTTTGCTAACCCATCTTTTAATTTTTGATATTCAGAGCTATCAACAGGAAATAATCCGCAGAATACTACTGGTTTACTTGGTTTAAATCCTGGCAAAGGTTCTATTTTTGATTTTGAGGCATCACAGATTGTATCTCCTACTTTAGTTTCTGATAAAATCTTAATTCCTGTAGTTATAAATCCTATTTCTCCAGAATTTAATTCATTCATATCCTTCGGCTTTGGTGTAAAAACACCAACTTTTTCGACTACATAATCTTGATCGGTTGATAACATTTTTATTTTCATGTTTTTAGTAAGCTTTCCATTTATTACTCTAATTAAAATTACAACTCCAAGATAAGTGTCATACCAGCTATCAACTAACAAACATTTAAGTTCACTAGTTGGTTCACCCTTTGGACCAGGAAATAAGGTTACAATTTTTTCTAAAATATCTTCAATACCTTCTCCAGTTTTTCCAGAGCAAGGTACAGCGTTATCAGTTTCGATTCCTATTACATCTTCAATTTGTTTTTTTGTTCGATCAATATCAGATGCTGGTAAATCAATTTTATTTAATACAGGTATAATTTCATGATTAATGTCCATAGCCTGATAAACATTAGCTAATGTTTGTGCCTCTACTCCTTGAGTACTATCCACAATTAAAATAGATCCTTCACAAGCATATAATGATCTACTTACCTCGTAACTAAAATCTACATGCCCAGGTGTATCAATAATATTTATGATATAATTTTTACCATTTTTAGCTTTATAGTTAAGTTTTACTGTTTGAGCTTTTATTGTAATACCCCGTTCTCTCTCAATATCCATTGAGTCTAAAACCTGGGCTTTCATTTCTCGTTCAGTGAGCCCACCACATTTATGAATAATTCTATCGGCAATAGTAGACTTTCCATGATCTATATGAGCAATAATTGCAAAATTTCTAATATGATCGATAGTGCTCATAATTTTTATGATCTAATTTTAGCACCAGTTTTATTTTCAACTGTTTTTATGATTAAATTATTAATATTTTCTAAGTCACTCTCATTCAATGTTTTTTCAAAAGATTGAATTGTTACACTAATTGCTATTGATTTTTGATTTTGAGGAATATTTTCACCCTCATAAACATCAAAAACTTTTATGTTACTAATTAAGTTTTGATCTACATTTGAAATAACATTTATTAAATCTTGTGCTTTTACGTCCTTATTTACAATAAATGCAAAATCTCTCTCGGATTTTTGAAAATCTGAAACATTAAATTTTATTTTTTGATCATTTAATGATTTTTTAGGAAGTTTTAAATTATCTAAAAAAATTTCAAAACCTATTAAAGACTCTGTTTTTAAATCTAAATTTTTTAAAATACTAGGGTGAATTTCTCCAAAAAAAGCAGCCACATGATCTTTTTGTTTATTTAAGTATAATCTTCCAGACTTGCCTGGATGGTAGTAATTGGGCGTTTCACTATCTATAAAAAATTTGTCATAATTATATCCTGCCTCAACTAAAGTTTGAACTACATCTCTTTTAACATCAAATACATCAACATTTCTCTCTTTATCAATCCAAGACCCTCTTGATTTTTTACCTGCAGATAAACCACAAATTACTGTATTTTGTTGACCTGGATCGTAGCCAGTAAAAATTGGACCTATTTCAAATATTGATAAATCTTTAAAGCCTCTATCTAGATTTTTATTCATATACATAATTAGATTTGAAAATATTGAGTTTCTTAAAACTCCCAATTCTACGCTTATTGGATTTACAATTTTTATTTCTTTATTCGAGTCTCTAAAATAATTGTTATAATTTGAGTCTGTAAAAGACCATGTAATAACCTCTAAATATCCTTTTGATGCAACTGCTCTTTGTAAAAAATGAAATAATTTTTGAGATTGAGATAAAGTAGACTTGGTTCTTTCCTTAACAGGATTTATAATTTTAATCTTATCATAACCATTTATTCTCACCAATTCTTCAACAATATCAACTTCTTGTGAAATATCGGGTCTCCAAGAAGGAATTGTCAATTTCAAATATTTTTTTTCCTTTTTATATTTAAAACCAAGATCTTCTAAAATTTTTAGCATTTCATTAATAGAGATTTTAAAACCTGTTATTTTTTCGAATAAACTAGGGTTAAATTTTATATTTTTAGATTTATGTGTTTCAATTTTTTGAATATCTATTTTACTAATTTCTCCACCACAAATTTCTTTAATTAATGATGCTGCTTTTTTTAAACCATTTTCTATAGATAATGGATCTATACCTCTTTCAAATCTAAATTTTGCATCTGTATCAAGATTTAACTTTTTTGATGTATTTCTTATTGATCCAGGTTCAAAATAAGCTGACTCTAATAATATATTTTTTGTATCTAATTCTGTCCCTGATCTAGTTCCTCCAATTATTCCGCCTAATCCTAAAACACCTTTATTATCACATATAACACACATGCCATTTTCTAATTTATAGTTTTTGTTATCAAGAGCTGTAAATTCCTCACCTAATTTAGAATTTCGAACTATGATACCTTTGTCTATTTTGTCGGCATCATAGGCATGTAATGGACGATTAATATCAAGCATAACATAATTGGTAATGTCAACTATTGCAGAAATTGGCTTTTGACCAACTGAAACTAATTTATCTTTAAGCCACTGAGGGCTCTCAGAATTTTTTACATTAGTAATTAAACAACTTCCAAAAGCTCTACATCCTTGGCCTTTTTCTTTCTTTATTTTTACTTTTAGGGTTTGTTTATTTTTTACCTTAACTTTTTTTTCTTTTATATTCTTCATCTTACCAAAACCAGAAGCTGCAAGATCTCTCGCTATTCCTCTTATGCCAAGGCAATCTGGTCTATTGGGTGTTATTGATAAATCAATAAGATTTGAATTAGTTTTTGGAAAATAAGTCTTTCCAATACTTTTACCATATTTTGCTAACGATAATTCTATTATTCCCTTACTTTCATCCGATAAATTTAATTCAGACTCCGAGCAAAGCATTCCATATGAGGTAATTCCTCTTATTTTAGCTACCACTAATTTTGTTTTAGTTTTTGGAATGACTGCTCCAGGAGGAGCATAAATCGTAATCAAACCTTCTCTAGCGTTATTAGCTCCACATACTACTTTTTTAAGATCTTTTTCTCCAACATTAACATCACAAACTTTTAAACGATCTGCGTTAGGATGTTTTTTAGTTTTAATAATTTTTGCTACCTTAAATAAGTCAAGTTCAGCTGATAAGTTTTCTAAACTTTCGACCTCTAAACCAATATTAGTAAGTTGTTCTAAAAGTTTATCTTCTTTTAGATTGGTATTTAAATGATCTTTAAGCCAATCAAATGTGATCTTCATCGACTTAAACCTCTATAGTTTGTTGGAAGATCCAATGGATCAAATCCAAAATGATTTAACCATCTGTAATCACAATCAAAGAATGCTCTTAAGTCATTAATCCCGTATTTGAGCATTGCCAGTCTATCTATACCAATACCAAATGCATATCCTTGAAAATTCTTTGGATCAACTTTTACATTTTTTAAAACATTAGGATGAACCATTCCGCATCCTAAAATCTCGAGCCATTGATTACCCTCTCCTATTTTTATCTTTCCATCTTTAATTTCGTATCCAATATCAACTTCTGCAGACGGTTCTGTAAAAGGAAAGTGGCTTGGTCTAAATCTCATTTTAATTTTTTTTACTTCAAAAAATTCTTTAATAAAATAATTTAAACAACCTTTCAAATGACCCATATTTATATCTTTATCTATATGAAGGCCTTCAACTTGATGAAACATTGGAGAATGTGTTTGATCACTATCAGATCTATAAGTTCTCCCGGGGGCAATTATCTTAAAAGGTGGCTTATCTTTAATCATAGTTCTTATTTGAACTGGTGAGGTATGAGTTCTTAAAAGTCTTTCTTTTTTTTGATCTAAATAAAACGTATCATGCATATCTCTTGCTGGATGATTGTGGGGAGTATTTAATGCAGTAAAATTATTATATTCATTTTCAACATCCGGGCCCTCCTCAACACTAAAACCAATTTCAGAAAAAATAGAAGAAATTTCATCAATCGTTTGAGAGACTGGGTGAATTTTTCCTCTAACAAAAGTTCTCTCTGGCAATGTTACATCTATTTTTTCTTTATTTAATTTTTCATTAATTTCTGAATTTTGAATTTCGTTTATTTTAAAATCAATCAAATTTTGTAATTCATCTTTTATGTCATTTAAATCTGAAGCAAATTTTTTTCTTTCATTTTGAGCAATAGATCCTATCTTTTTAAATTGCGAGGATATCAATCCATTTTTTCCAAATAGATTGGATTTTATATCATTTATTTCTGATAAATTTATCTTGCCTTTAAGTTTTGAAAGAAATTCATCCCTTATTTTTTTAATATCAGACATGATTACAGATTATTTCTTAAAGAAATAAAAACAATAGCGAAGATTAATTTAATGCAGATTGAGCTTTTTGTACTATAGTTTTAAATGCCTCAGGACTATCATAAGCTATTTCAGCAAGAATTTTTCTATCGATAGTAATTCCACACTTATTTAGTCCATTAATGAACTTTGAATAAGTCAAACCTTCTGACCTTACACCAGCATTAATTCTTTGTATCCAAAGAGATTTAAATTCTCTTTTTTTATTCCTACGATCTCTATATGCATACTGCATAGCTTTTTCCATAGCTTGCTTAGCAACTCTAATCGTATTTTTTCTTCTGCCCCACTGACCCTTAACAGCTTTTAATACTTTTTTATGTTTTGCTCGGCTTGTTACACCTCTTTTTACTCTAGCCATTTTATCCTCTTAAACTGTAAGGCATGTAAGACTTAACAATTTTTGAATCTTGTTTTGACAATGTCGTAGTGCCTCTTAATTTTCTGATTTGTGAATTAGTTCTTTTTATCATACCATGTCTTTTTCCAGCTTGGGCAGTAATCACCTTACCTTTTGCTGAAATCTTAAATCTTTTTTTTGCAGAGCTTTTAGTTTTAAGTTTTGGCATAATTCTGCGAGGTTATACAAAGAATGATTTAAATTTACAACCTTAATTAAAGGCTATAAAGGTTGAATTACCATTATCATTTGCTTACCATCAAACTTAGGATGCAACTCTACCTTGCCTACTTCCTTCATATCTTCTTTAATCTTAGTCATCAATTCATTTCCTAAATGAGAATGTTGCAACTCTCTACCCTTAAATCTAATTGTAAATTTAACTTTATCTCCCTTTGAAATAAACTTTTTTGCATTTTTTACTTTAAATTCATAATCATGAGTTTCAGTCACTGGTCTCATTTTGATTTCTTTTAATAAAACTAACTTTTGTTTTTTTTTTGCAAGATTAGCTTTTTTTTGAGCATCATATTTATATTTACCCATATCCATAATTTTACATACGGGAGGGTTTGCATTAGGTGCAATTTCTATTAAATCTAATCCTTGATTTTTAGCCATTGATATAGCTTCATTAGTATTAAGGACCCCAAGGTTGCCTCCGTCACTTGATATAACTTGTACTTCAGGTGAGGAAATCCTATTATTTGATCTAGGACCCCTATCCTTGGTTCTTCTTTGAAAATAATTTTGTTTGAAATCTGCCACTTATTTTGAAGATACTTTATTTAAAGCAGAGAATGTTTTTAAAAATAAATTTAATTCCATATTTTCTTGTTTATTAGAATCCAATCTTCTAATAGTTACTGAGTTACTGTCAACTTCTTTTTTACCACAAATTAATAAAAGAGGTATTTTAGCTAATGAATGATCTCTAATTTTATAATTTAAATTATGATTTTTTAAATCAACTATTGAACTTATACCTGTTTTTTTTATTTTTTCAGAAACTTTAATCGCATAATCATCAAACTCTTCTGAAATAGGAATTACTACAGTTTGAAGAGGTGAGATCCAAAAAGGAAATTTACCAGCATAATTTTCGATCAAAATTCCAATAAATCTCTCCAATGAACCAAATAGTGCCCTATGTATCATTACTGGAACTTTTTTTGTTCCGTCTTTATCGACATATGATGCGCCTAATCTCCCAGGTAAATTAAAATCTACCTGTAAAGTACCACATTGCCAATCTCTTCCAATAGCATCTCTTAAAACAAATTCAATTTTAGGTCCATAAAATGCACCTTCACCCTTATTTATACTATATTCTAATTTAGTTGCTTTCACTGCTTCTAACAAAGCTGCTTCTGCTTTATCCCATATACTATCATCTCCAACTCTTAAATTTGGCCTGTCAGAATATTTTAGGATAACATTTTTGAAACCTAAATCTTTATAGATTTCTAAAATAAGATTGGTTACTGTTAAACATTCTTTTGTAATTTGATCCTCTGTACAAAAAATATGTGCATCATCCTGTGTGAATGCCCTTACTCTTAATAAACCATGAAGCGCTCCTGAAGGCTCATAACGATGTACTTTCCCAAATTCAGACATTTTCAAAGGTAAATCTTTATAACTTTTAAGACCTTGATTAAAAACTTCTATACAACCTGGGCAATTCATAGGTTTGATTGCAAAAATCTTTTCATCTGGTGTTATAGAGGTATACATGTTTGCTCCAAATTTTTCCCAATGACCAGATTTTTCCCATAATGTTCTATCTAAAACTTCTGGTGTATTTATTTCTTTGTAACCAGCGATATCTTGTTTCATTCTCATATACTCAATTAATTTTTGGAATAGCGCCCAACCTTTTTCATGCCAAAAAACAGATCCTGGACTTTCTTCCCTAAAATGAAATAGATCCATTTCCTTTCCTAATTTTCTATGATCTCTCTTTTCTGCCTCCTCAATTCTTTTTAAATATATATCTAAATCTTTCTGACTCGCCCAACTAGTTCCATAAATTCTTTGAAGCATCTCGTTATTAGAATCCCCTCTCCAATAGGCTCCAGAAACTTTTGTTAATTTAAAAAATTTACCTATTTTACCTGTTGAAGATAAATGAGGTCCTCTACAAAGATCATGCCATTTCCCATGAAAGTAAATAGACACTTCCTCCCCTTGAGGAATATTCTTAATCAGCTCTGCCTTATAAATCTCACCCTTTTTCTTAAAATGTTCTATAGCTTTGTCCCTTTCCCAAACTTCTCTTTTTGTAATTTCGTCTCTATCAACAATTTCTTTCATTTTTACTTCTATTTTATTTAGATCATCTTCTGTAAAAGGTTCTTTTCTTGCAAAATCATAGTAAAAACCATTTTCAATTACTGGACCAATTGTAACTTGGGTTCCTGGAAATAATTCCTGAACTGCCATAGCCATAATATGAGCTGTATCATGCCTTATTGTCTCGAGCCCTTCTTCATTTTTTGAGGTAAAAATTTTTACAGAGCAATCTTTATCTATAATAAAATCTAAATCTTTTAATTCTCCATCAACTCCAATTATCATTGCTTGTTTTGCTAATGACTTACTTATTTTCTCAGCTACCTCCAGACCAGTTACTTTCTTTTTAAAATCTAAATTTTTTCCGTCAGGTAATGTTATAATTGGCATTTAATTTACTAATTTTTTGTATTCTGAATAAGTAGAAAAGCACATTTTTTCAACATTAAACTTATTTACTATATTTTTTCTACCCTCAATACCAATTATTTTCAATGTAGTATCATCTAAATTTAATGCTTTAAGAATTTTTTCGCTTAATGATCTAGGATTGCCTGACTCAAATAAATATCCAGTTTTTTCATCAATAACAGTTTCTTTTGAGCCCCCTAAATTGCTTGCTATTATCAATTTTTCCATTGATTGAGCTTCTACGGCAACTCTACCAAAAGACTCAGGTTTAATAGAAGCTGATACGGCTATATCTGAAATTTTATATGCTAAAGCCATATCTTTACAGTGATCTATAAATTTTACTTGTTTAGTCAATCTATACTGCTCACTAAGTCGAATTAATTTTTTTTTATATAGCTCTCTTCCTTGATCACTACCAAGAATTACTGCATGGAACGCTTTATAGCCTAGCTGGATGTTTACTAAATTTATAGCCTCTAAAAATAATTCTTGGCCTTTCCAAGGGGTCAATCTTCCTGGTAAAATTATTATCTTTTTATTCTCCTCTATTTCCCAATCTTTAAGTAATTTTTTTTCTTCCTCCTCAGTTTTTGTTGATTTATCAAAATAATCTACATTTATTCCTCTAAAGATTACTAAGAATTTTTTTTTAATATTTAAATACTCAGAATAATTATCTTTTATATGAGTAAAAATAAAATTTGAACCTGCAATAATTAAGTCAGATCTTACCATAACTGAATTATAAAACTTTTTAAATTTATTATTTAAATCATAAGTTCCATGGAATGTTGTAACAAATTTCCTGCCTGTAATTTTTGTTGCTAGCAAACACGACCAAGCTGGAGCTCGACTACGAGCGTGAACAATAGAAATATTATAATAAAAAATTATAAATATTAGCATAATTGCATTTAATAGGATTAATAAAGGATTTTTACTTTGAACCGGCAGTCTAATTAATTTTACTTTTTCTTTATTGATAAATTTGGTTAGTCCTCCTCCGCTAGTTACTATAAACGATTTACAATTATTCTCTGGTAAATAATGCGCTATATCATAACAGCCTGTTTCTGCTCCTCCATAACCTAATTTTGGAATTACCTGCAAAACTTTTAAATCAGAAGACATCTGCTATGATTATATATTAATAGAATTAACTATTAAACTCTTATGATAAAATACAAATACTATAAAATTTCAAATTCAAAAAAGATCAGATATTTAAAAAATTATCAAAAAAACCGTCCCTATATTGTTTTTCTTCATGGATTCATGTCAGATCTAGAAGGGAAAAAACCTATAACATTTTTAAACTTTGCTAAAAAAAATAAACTTGGCTTTCTTTCGTTAGAGTATTCTGGTCATGGAAAATCATCAGGAAAATTTACAAGTGGCAATATCTCAAAATGGACAAAAGAAACGACTTTATTAATTAGAAAAAATATAAAAAAGAACAAAATTATTCTAATAGGTTCAAGTATGGGAGCTTGGATTTCTTTAAACCAATTTAAATTTTTTAAAAAAAAAATTATTAGCTTTTTAGGAATTGGATCTGCACCTGAATTTTTAGAAAATTTAATGTGGAATAAATTTTCTAAAAAAATGAAAAGAGAAATTAAAAGAAATGGAATTATCAATTTAAAACATGGTGATTATGAATACCCAATTTCTTTTCAATTAATTAAAGATGGTAGAAAAAATAAAGTCTTAAATAAAAAAATATACCAAAATATAAATATAACTATGGTACATGGCAGTAAAGATAAATCAGTTCCTGTAAATTATTCAAAAAAAATTTTAAAGATTTTTCAAAAAGCTAAAAAAAAATTAGTGATCGTAAAAAATGGTGATCATAGTTTATCTTCGGCTAAATACTTAAATCTATTAAAAAAAGAATTAAAACTAATTATTAACTAACTTCTTGTATTTTAGACTTAAATGTAATTGGGTTTTCAAGTTTATTGATCATTTCTTTTGGACAAACTTGAACAAAATTTTTTAATTCTTCCTCAAAATTTTGAATTATATTTTTCGACAACACTGAGTCTGTTTCTTTTGAGTGTTCCAGAACCAATTTTTTTAAGAAATGTATCCAGTAATCTGTTTCGATATTTTGCCAAATCACAGAATCTGAGTTTATTTTTTTTTCAAATTCTTTTGATTTATCATAGATGAAGGCCATTCCACCAGTCATACCAGCAGCGAAGTTGTCACCTACCTCTCCTAGAATTACTACGGTTCCTCCAGTCATATATTCACATCCATTAGAATCACATCCTTCAATCACTGAAGTTGCACCAGAATTTCTTACTGCAAATCTATCTCCAGCTTGACCTGCTGCAAAAAGTTTGCCTGATGTAGCTCCATAAAGAACTGTATTTCCAATAATTGTGTTTTCATTAGAAACTAAATTACTTTGATCTGAAAGTTTTATTGAAATAGTTGCCCCTGATAATCCTTTTCCAACGTAATCATTTGCGTCACCCTTGAGGTTAAGTTTTAATCCTTTTGAAGAAAAAGCTCCAAAAGATTGTCCAGCTGAGCCTTTAAAATTTAATGTTAGAAAATTTTCATCTAATTTTTCATAGCCATATTTTTTATAAAGTTGGTGTGAAATTCTTGTACCAACTGCTCGATGAGTATTTTTAATAATAAATTCTTTTTTAATGGTTTCCGATGCATCTAAAGATTTTTCAATTTCCGGCCAAATCTCTTGGTCTAACGTATCAGGTACTTTGTTTATCTCTTGAACTTGGCAATATCTTTTGTTATTTCCTGGGTCTGCTTGAACAAACAATGGGTTTAAATCTAAATCATCTAAATTAGATGAGCCTTTATTAACCTGCATTAATAAATCAGTTCTTCCAATTATATCATTTAGCGATTTAAATCCCAATTCTGCTAAAATTTCTCTCACCTCTGAAGCAATAAATGTAAACAAGTTTACTACTTTATCTGGAGTACCTGAGAATTTCTCTCTTAATTTTTCATCTTGAGTACAAACACCAACTGGACAAGTATTAGAATGACATTGCCTTACCATAATACATCCCATAGCAACTAAAGCTGTTGTTGCAACTCCATACTCTTCTGCTCCCATCATTGCAGCGATAACAACATCTCTACCAGTTTTTATGCCTCCATCAGTTCTAAGAGTAACTTTATGTCTTAAATTATTAAGTGTAAGAACTTGGTTTGCTTCGGTAAGACCCATTTCCCATGGTATTCCAACATATTTTACACTTGTTTGTGGAGTTGCTCCAGTTCCTCCATTATGGCCAGAAATTAAAATAATATCTGCCTTAGCTTTAGCAACTCCAGCAGCAATAGTGCCAACTCCTGATGAAGCTACTAGCTTAACACCAATTCGTGCCTCTGGATTTATTTGTTTTAAGTCATAAATTAGTTGAGCCAAATCTTCTATTGAATAAATATCATGATGTGGTGGAGGAGAAATTAATGTTACTCCTGGAGTTGAATGCCTTAATTTTGCAATTTCTTTTGTTACTTTAAAACCTGGTAACTGACCGCCTTCTCCAGGCTTAGCTCCTTGGGCAATCTTAATCTCTATTTCATTACAATTATTTAAATAATTTATTGTTACGCCGAACCTAGCAGATGCAATTTGCTTTACTCTGGAATTTGCACTATCCCCACTATCCATAACTCTAAACCTATTTTCATCCTCTCCACCTTCTCCACTGCATGAAGCTCCTTTTATCCTGTTCATTCCTATCGCTAAAGTTTCATGAGCTTCTTTTGATAATGCTCCATGAGACATACTTCCACTACCAAATCTTTTTAATATCTTTTCTATAGGTTCAACTTTAGATATTTCTATTGATGGGCCAATTTTTTTTCTTTTAAAATTAATTAAATCTCTTAAATTAATTGGTGGTAAATTATATATTCCCTCAACATATTTCTTATAAGCTGAATAAGAATTTGAACCAACTGCACTCTGTAATAAATGAATTAATCTTCCTTGATATTGATGAGTCTCACCATTTTTTCTATATCTATAAATCCCACCTATAGGCAAAACTGTATCTGTACTTTCAAATGCTTCTTTATGGATCTGACGTATTTTTTTTTCAATACCTGTCAATCCAATTCCAGAAATTTTAGATATTACTCCTGGAAAATAATCATCAACTATAGTTCTGCTTAAACCAACTGTTTCAAAATTACATCCTCCTCTATAAGAACTTAAAACAGATATACCCATTTTTGACATTATCTTTAATAAACCTGCATTTACTGATTTGATATATCTCTGAATACAGTCATCAAAACTATACTGACCAAATAATTTTTTTTTATGTCTTTGATATAAACTATCAAATGCTAAATATGGATTAACAGTTGTTGCTCCAACACCTATTAAAGTTGCAAATGAATGAGTGTCTAAAGCTTCACCAGATTGTACGTTAATTGAGACATATCCTCTTAATTTTTTTTCAATTAAAAAGGTATTAATAGCACCTACACACAACAACATTGGCATTGGTAGCTTTTTAGAAGAAAGCTCTTTATCGCTCAAAATTAGTTGCGTAACACCTTGTCTAACTGCAATTTCTGACTCTTTCTGTATTCTTTCAATTGAACTTAATAAATTTTCTTCATCTGAGAATGTGCAATCTATAGATAATGAATTTGTGCCAAAAAAATTAATAAATTTATTAAATTGTGAATTTGACAGTATTGGACTGTTTAGAACATAAATATTTTCTTTTGTTAAAGTGTCAAAATCTAAGATATTTCCTAAATTTCCAAACCTAGTTTTTAAACTCATAACTTTATTTTCTCTCAATGAATCAATTGGAGGATTTGTTACCTGACTAAAGTTCTGTCTGAAAAAATGATAAAGCGGTCTATATTTGTCTGATAATACTGCTAATGGAGTATCATCTCCCATTGAACCTGTTGCTTCTTTTGCGTCCTCAGCCATAGGATGTAAAATTAATTCTAAATCCTCTAAACTTATTCCAAATGTGTGTTGTCTTCTTCTCAAATCTTCTCCCTCAAAATTATATTTCTCATTTAAAATTGATAGTTTTTCGTCCAAATCAATTATTTGTGAATTAAAATGTTTAAATTCTTTTGCTAAATAATCTTTGATTTGATCATTAGAAAAAACTTTTCCTTTCTCAATTCTTACTCCTATAATTTCGCCTGGTCCTAATCTTCCTTTAGATAAAATCTTTTTTTCATTAAGTTCTATCATTCCAGTTTCTGAGCCAGCAAAAAGAAGTTTATCTTTGGTTATTGCATATCTAAGAGGTCTTAAACCATTTCTATCATTTGCTGCAATAACCCACTCATTATCAGTAGCAGCAATTGCAGCAGGTCCATCCCATGGCTCCATTGTGCTATTTAAAAAATTGAATAACTGCTGATGGCTCTTTGGAAGTGTTTTATTTTTTTTCGACCATGCATCTGGAATTAGCATTAATTTAGCTAAAGGCGCTGATTGGCCTGATTTATTAAGTAATTCAAAAACATTATCTAAAGCAGCCGAGTCAGAAACACCTTTTTGAATTACAGGTTTTAAATTATCTACGTTGTCAAAAAGAGGGCTGCTCATTTCTTGTTCATGAACTTTCATCCAGTTTTTGTTACCTTTGTAAGTATTAATTTCGCCATTATGGGCTATTGCTCTAAAGGGTTGAGCTAAACTCCAACTTGGTGCTGTATTTGTTGAAAATCTTTGATGAAAAATAGCATATCTAGATATAAATCTTTGATCTTTTAAATCTAAAAAAAAATCAGATATAGCCTCTGCTAAAAACATTCCTTTGTAAATAATTGACTTTGAACTAATAGAACAAATATAAAAATTATTTAAAGATAAGTTAAAGGCTTTATTTTCAATTTTTTTCCTAGTCTCATAAATTTTTCTCTCTAGTTCCTTATCCAATAAATTTGCGTTATTAGATTTGAACAAAACCTGAATAATTTCTGGCATTGTTTGAAAGGCTTTTTCTCCTAAAACTTTTGGATTGACTGGAACTTGTCTCCAACCATAAATACTGAAGTCATTTTTAGTTAGTTCACTTTCTACAATAGTTTTACAGCTTTCTTGGGAAGAATAATCGTTTCTAGGTAAAAAAATCATCCCGACACAAATTTCTGATCCATCATGATCGTGTCCTGTAACTTCTACTTTTTCTACAAAAAAATCTTTTGGAATTTCTAGATGTATTCCTGCACCATCACCTGTTTTTCCGTCAGCATCTACTGCCCCACGATGCCATACAGCTTTTAAAGCTTCTATCCCATATTCTACAACTTCTCTTAATTTCTTTCCATCTGTAGATGCAATTAATCCTACCCCGCATGCATCGTGTTCCATTTCTTTTGAGTAAACATGATTTTTAGAGAGTAATTCTAAATTTTTTTTATAATTTTTCATTATGCTACTTTAGTTTTTTTTAACTCTTTATTTGTAAGATAATTCTTTATTGATAAAGCAGCATCTCTTCCATCTTTGATTGCCCACACAACTAAAGAAGCCCCTCTAACAATATCCCCTGCAGCAAAAACACCTTTTAAATTTGTTTCCAAAGTATCAAAATCTGCTTTGATAGTTCCCCACTTTGTTACTTGGAGCTCTTGAGCATCAAATAATAACGGTAAATTTTCTGGGTCAAAACCAAGAGCTTTAATTACCATGTCTGCTTTAATCTCAAATTCTGAACCTATTTTAATTTCTGGTCTTCTTCTGCCAGAATCATCTGGTTTACCTAATTTAATTTGATCAACTATTATATTTTCAATTTTATTTTTTCCTTTAAATTCTTTTGGGCTAGATAACCATACAAATTTAACTCCTTCTTCTTCTGCATTAAAAACTTCTCTAGCAGATCCAGGCATATTTTCTTTATCTCTTCTATAAAGACATTTGACTGATTTAGCTTTTTGTCGAACAGATGTTCTTACGCAGTCCATAGCAGTGTCCCCACCACCTATAACCACAACATCTTTGCCCTCAGCATTTAAAGTTCCTTTATCAAATAATTCTACTTTATCACCCAATCCTTTTTTGTTGGAAGCAGTTAAAAACTCCATTGCAGGAAAAATATTATCTAAATCATTTCCAGGTAGATCAACTTCTCTGGGTTTATACACGCCAGTAGCAATTAAAATTGCATCATGTTTTTTTCTTAATTGATCTAAAGTAGCATCTTTACCTATTTCAAAATTTTGAACAAATTCTATACCACCATCTTTTAAAAGTTTAGTTCTTCTTTGAACTACATGTTTTTCCAATTTAAAATTTGGAATTCCATAAATTAATAATCCTCCTGCTCGATCATATCGATCATAAACCGTGATCCTATAACCATTTTTTCTCAATTGTTCGGCTGCAGCAAGCCCTGCTGGTCCTGCACCAATTATTCCTACACTTTGATTTTTTTCATATTTTATATCAATTGGTTTAATCCAGCCTTGTTCCCAGGCATTATCTGTAATATATTTTTCTACAGAACCAATGGTCACTGTTCCGTGACCTGATTGTTCTATTACACAGTTACCCTCACATAATCTGTCTTGAGGGCATATCCTTCCACAAACTTCTGGCATGTTATTGGTGCTTTGAGATAATTCATAAGCTTCTTTAAGTCTTCCCTCAGCAGTTAACTTTAACCAATCTGGTATATTATTGCTAAGCGGGCAATGAACTTGACAGAAAGGCACTCCACATTGAGAGCATCGGCTAGATTGTTCTTGGGCTTTTTGAGTAATAAACTCATCATAGATCTCATTAAAATCGTCTTTTCTTTTACCGACTTCTCTTTTAGGTGGTGTTTGCTGACCTATTTTTACAAATTTAAGCATTTTATCGTTCATATTTTTTTATAAATTTTAGTTAAAATATACATTGTTTTTATTAGTAAAAGAATAATTTGGGTCAGTAATTATGACCTAAATTTAGGTATTATTGCCGTTAAATATAACAATTTTAATTTTTGCATATCTATTATGATTTAATCGAATTGTTTAAAATGAAAATTTTTTAAGCTACGACATTGTATGTTTCAAAATTTAATAGAAATCTTTATTCTTTCAGCAATTCAAGGAATATCTGAATTTTTACCAATAAGTTCTTCTGCTCACTTAATACTAGTTTCAAACGTATACGATTTTAAAACAAGTTCGCTATTAATAGATATAAGCCTGCACCTAGGATCTTTGTTTGCAATAATATTTTATTTTAGAAAAGACTTATTTGATCTTAAACAAAATCAAAAACTTTTAATTTTAATAATAATTGGTTCAATACCTCTAATTATTTTTGGATATATTCTGCATTCTACAGAACTTATTCATCTTCTTAGAAATATAAAAGTAATAGCATGGACAACTCTATTTTTTGGAATAATTCTTTTTTTTGCTGATCAAAGAAAAATTGATCAACAAATATCAACTAATTTAAATATAAAATCTATATTATTTATAGGTATATTTCAAATCCTTGCACTTATACCTGGAGTTAGTAGAACTGGTATTTCTTTAACTGCTGCTAGATTTTTAAAATTTAATAGGGTTGACTCAAGTAAAATTGCTTTTTTATTATCTATTCCAGCTTTATCAGGTGCAAGTTTTCTCGGTCTCAAAGATGCTATTAAGCAATCTATTGAAATGAATTACTTATTAATTGTTGCAATTGTTTTATCTTTTGTATTTTCATTTATAACAGTTAAATACTTTTTAAAATATATTAATAAATTTTCTTTAAATTTATTTGTGATATATAGAATTTTAATAGCTTTAATTTTATTTTTTATTATATATTTCTAACTATTTTTTTTTATCAGTGGTAACAATTGAGATAACAAAACACCACTTAATATAAAGAAACATCCTAATAAATTGTTAATATCTAATATTTGATTTAACAAAAACCAAGCTGCAATTGTTGCAAAAACACCCTCTAAAGAAAAAATTATAGCTGCAGGTGCAGGTGTAATATTTTGTTGAGCATAAATTTGTAAAACGAAAGCAAAACCTCCTGATAAAACTCCAGCATATAAAATAGAATCTATTTCATTTAAAATTTTATCAAATATAAATTCTTCATAAATAAGACCAATTATAAAAGAAAATAAAGCTACTAAAAATGTTTGAATTGCACCTAATGTTAAAGGTAAATTATATTTTTTAACGATAATACCTGTAAAAATAATATGAGTACTCCAAAATAAAGCTCCTAGTATTACAAGAGTATCCCCAAGTCGTATGGTTGCATCATGAAAATTTGTTAAAAGATATCCTCCAATTAAACATAAGATTACTGAGGGCCATACACTCCAATGAATAGATTTTTTTTTAAATAAAAAAATTATTATGGGAACCATAGGAACGTAAAAAATTGTGAAAAAGGCTGCATTTGCAACATCTGTATAAAGTAGGGCAACTTGCTGTAATGCAGAACCTAAAAAAAGTGATAATCCAATTAAAAAAGAGAGAATTACAAAGGTTTTAAAATCTATTTTAAATGCTAATTCAAATTTTTTTAATTCGAACAAAATCGCTAATGGGACAATTGCTAAAAATCCAACAAAAAATCTTACTGCATTAAATGTAAATGGACCAATATCATCCATACCAGTATCTTGTGCAATAAATGTTGTACCCCAGATAAATGTACATAGGAATGCGCTTAACAATGAGAGAGTTTTTGACATAATGTTAATTATACTGCTAGTTTGTAAGCAAAATTTTTACCAAGATTTTCTTTCAAGTCATTATTAAAACGAGCAGCTTCTGCACCATCAATTATTCTATGATCGTATGATAATGATAATGGTAAAATTGTTCTAGTAACAAATTTTCCGTTAAAAAAAATTTGTTTTTTTTCAGATTTACCAATTCCTAAAATAGCAACTTCCGGATAATTTATAATTGGAGTGAAAAATGAACCTCCAATTCCTCCTAAGCTCGTAATTGTCATTGAACCACCAAATAATTCTTTTTTATCAATTTTTAAATTTCTGCATTTATCACTTAACTCTTTTAGCTCTTTACTTATTAAAGATATATTTTTATTATCAGCGTTTCTAAGTTTTGGAACCATTAAGCCATGAGGTGTGTCTACTGCTATTCCTACATGAAAATATTTTTTTATAGTCATTTTCCCTTTTTCAATTTCATCAATCGAAGAGTTAAAATTTGGAAATTTTTTTAGTGATGCTGTTAAAGCCTTAACTATAAATGCTAAAGGGGTAATTTTTTTCTTTTCTCCAGTATATATATCTGTAAGAGATATTCTAAATTCTTCCAACTCAGTTATATCAGCTTCATCAT
This sequence comes from uncultured Pelagibacteraceae bacterium, assembly GCA_902578525.1. Taxonomy (GTDB): domain Bacteria; phylum Pseudomonadota; class Alphaproteobacteria; order Pelagibacterales; family Pelagibacteraceae; genus Pelagibacter. The sequence goes on from CACHDJ010000011.1 coordinate 34,963, forward strand.
GATTAGTTACGTGAGGAATATTTGTCCATGAATTTACTAAATACTTTGATGCCAATCGTTTTACTCTTGGAATATCTTTTATTTCTACTTCTCCAAATGCAGAATGAGAATATTCTTGTTTTATTGTTTCATTATTTTTATTTTGAATTTTTAAATTTTCATTTGATCTAGTTGCTACAAATAACTTTACGTCACTTTCAGTTACTCTGCCTTGCCTTTCACTGCCATCTACTTTGTTAATATCTATATTAAGTTCTCTGGCAAATTTTCTTACTTTTGGAGATGCTGACTTTTTATTAGAAAAATTTTTGATTACTAAATTTTGGGTATCATCACTTTTTGAAGTTACAATTTGTTTTTCATTAGTATTTTTTTTTAAATCTTTTATTTTAGTTAATTTGGTTTCTTTATTTTCATTAGTTTGAATTTCTAAAATTTTATCATTTTCAGATACTTTATCCCCAATTTTAACATTTAAAGACGTTATAGTTCCTTCATCTGTAGAGGGTATTTCAACACTCGATTTATCACTTTCAATAGTTATTAGCGGATCATTTTTTTTTATTTCTTCACCTTTTTTGACTAAAATTTCGATAATCTCTACATCCTTAAACTCACCTATGTTTGGAACTTTAATATCTTTTTTTGGCATTTTATAATTTTGTTGGCATTGGTTTATCTATATCAATATTATATTTTTTGATTGCCTCTTTGGCATATTTTGATGTTATAAGCTGTTCTTTAGCTAATACACTCAATCCATAAGTAACTATATGTTCTTTATCAACTTCAAAAAATTTTCTTAGATTCTTTCTTGTATCACTTCTTCCAAATCCATCTGTTCCTAGTGAGTAAAAACTTTTTTTAACATAAGGTCTAATTTGATCAGAATTCATTCTCATATAATCAGATGCAGCTAATATAGGTCCCTCAGCTTTAGCTAAGCATTCTTCAACATAGGGTTTTTTAGGGTCTTTATCGGGATTTAAAAGATTGTATCTCTCTATTTCTAGACCATCTTTTCTTAACTCATTGAAGCTCGTAACACTCCATATTTCACTATCTATTTGATATTCTTTTTGTAATATTTCAGCTCCAGCTATCATTTCTCTTAAAATTGTGCCAGATCCTAAAAATTGGATCTTAGTTTTTTTATAGTTATTAAATTCTTTTATTTTATACATCCCTTTCAAAATTCCTTCTTCACAAGACTTATCTTTAGGAATTGCTGGATGCGGATAATTTTCATTCATAGTCGTTATATAGTAAAAAATATTTTCTTTTTTCTCATGCATTCTTCTTAATCCATCTCTAAAAATAACCGCTAACTCGTAATGAAATGTTGGGTCATAAGATATACAGTTTGGGATTGTTGACGCCATCAGATGACTATGACCATCCTGATGTTGTAAACCCTCTCCTGCTAAAGTTGTTCTTCCAGCAGTAGCACCTATCAAAAAACCTCTAGACTGACTATCTGCTCCAGCCCAAGCAAAATCACCAATTCTTTGAAAACCAAACATGGAGTAAAAAAGATATATGGGTATCATTTCAATATCATGATTTGTATAAGAAGTTCCTGCAGCGATCCAAGAAGACATAGCACCTGCTTCTGTAATTCCTTCCTCTAAAACTTGCCCACTTTTTTCCTCTCTATATGAACTTAATTGCGCAGAATCTTCAGGTTCATATTTTTGACCTTCATGAGCATATATACCAACCTTTTGAAAAAAACCCTCCATACCAAATGTTCTTGCTTCATCAGGAATAATAGGCACTAATCTTGGAGCAACATTTTTATCTCTTAAAAGATTTGTCAACATTCTTACTAGTGCCATTGTAGTTGACATTTCTTTTTTGCCAGTAGATTCTTTCATATTATCAAAAATATCTTTTGGAGGTGCTTTAATAGATTTTGCATAAGTAGTTCTTTCTGGAATAAAACCACCTAACTGTAATCTTCTCTCTTTAATATATTTTATTTCTGGAGAGTTTTTAT
>CACHDJ010000012.1 GCA_902578525.1 uncultured Pelagibacteraceae bacterium
ATAGAAAGCACTCAGATAGAAAATTGCTAAGAATGTTGTTGGTATTAATTTTGTAAAATTTTGTGAAACTGGTAGCAGCATAGTACCGGCAACTTCAAAAAAGATTGCGCCTATAAGAAATAAATAAGTTTTAACCATCTTTTAAAATGTTATTTTTTATAAGGTCTTTTTTAATTTCATCTAAAATTACTGGATCATCAATTGTAGGAGGCATTTTATATTCAACGTTATCTGCTATTTTTCTAATTGTACCTCTTAAAATTTTACCTGATCTTGTTTTTGGAAGTCTTTTAATAACTATTGCTACTTTAAATGCAGCTACTGGACCTATTTTATCACGAACCATTTGAATACATTCTTTAGATATAGTTTCATTATCTTTGTCTACTCCAGCTTTTAAAACAATCAGTCCAATTGGCAATTGTCCTTTTAACTTATCAGCAATTCCAAGAACTGCACATTCAGCTACTGATTGATGTTCAGACAAAACTTCCTCAATTGCGCCAGTTGATAATCTATGACCGGCTACGTTAATGATATCATCAGTCCTGGACATAATCCAAATATAACCGTCTTCATCTATGTGACCTGCATCATATGTTTGGTAATAACCATCATAATTCGACATATAATTTTCTTTATACCTTTTATCAGCATTCCAAAGAGTAGGAAAAGTTCCAGGGGGCAAAGGAAGCTTAACAACTATGTCTCCCATTTCATTTGGTTTAGCTAAAGTTTGATCCGACTTTATAATTTTTACATCATACCCAGGAACAGCTTTACAAGCAGATCCATATTTTGTTTTCATCATTTCAATTCCAGTACAGTTCGAACTAATTGCCCAACTAGTTTCAGTTTGCCACCAGTGATCAATCACAGGAACTTTTAATAAATTTTCAGCCCATTTAATTGTATCAGGATCAGCTCTCTCACCTGCTAGAAATAAACTCTCAAATTTGCTCAAATTATATTTTGAAAAGAATTTTCCATCTGGATCTTCTTTTTTAATTGCTCTAAAAGCTGTTGGTGCTGTAAATAAAGATTTTACTTTGTAATCAGAAATGATTTTCCAAAAAGCACCAGCATCAGGGGTACCAACAGGCTTACCTTCAAAAAGTACTGTAGTACAACCTTTAAATAATGGAGCATAAACAATATATGAGTGTCCTACTATCCAACCAATGTCACTTGCAGACCACCAAATATCATCTTCATCTATGTTATAAATATTTTTCATTGTCCATTTTAATGCAACGATATGACCTCCAGTGTCTCTTACTATCCCCTTAGGTGTGCCAGTAGTCCCGGAAGTATAAAGTATGTAAGCAAATTCATTTGAATTCATTTCAATACAGTCTGTTTCTTGAGAATTTGAAGTAACTTCTTCCCAGCTAACTTCTTTAGGGGCATTTAATTTGACCTCGTAACCAGCCCTTTGAAATAAAATCATCTTATCAATTTTATGCTTGGCTTGCTTAATGGCTTCGTCTACCAAAGGCTTGTACTCAACGGTCCTGCCAGGCTCAAAACCACATGATGCTGTAACTAATATTTTTGCTTTACTATCATCAATTCTACTTGCGAGTTCATTGGAAGCGAATCCTCCAAAGACTACTGAGTGAATTGCTCCTATTCTTACACAAGCAAGCATAGCAATCACTGCTTCTGGTATCATAGGCATGTATATAATCACTCTATCACCCTTCATAACCCCCTGATTCTTAAGGGCTCCGGCAAATTTAGAAACTTTTGATCTTAATTCTTCATAAGTTAATTTATTTTTATTACCTGTAATTGGACTGTCATATATTAAGGCTATTCTTTTTCCATTACCTTGGTCAATATGGAAATCTAAAGCATTGTAACAAGTATTTGTCACGCCATCTTCAAACCACTTATAGAAAGGAGGATTAGATTTATTTAAAATTTTTGTTGGTTTTTTAAACCAAAAAATATCATCGGAAGCGTCTTGCCAAAATTTTTCAGGATTATTTATTGATTGAGTATAGATTTTATTAAATTTCTCTGACATTAAAACTTTGATTCGTTATTGCTCTTTTTTTGATTTTTAACCTAAAAATTGTATTTAATTTTAAAAAACCAGTAAAATCAATGCTTATTAATGACGATTTTGTCTTCAATTAACTCTTATTATTTGGTATTTAACGCTCAACTTTGGCTTAGGGAAGCCTGAGCCTAGTTTATATAAACTAAACAAAGTAAAAACTAACTAAAGAGGGAGTTTTTTATGAAAAAACTTAAATTGTTTGCTCTTACAGCTGTTGCCCTTATAGGGATTACAGGTGTTGCAAACGCTGCGACCGCAATGTTAGCTCAAGATGACTTTGTTGGAATTTCCTTTTGGGTAATTTCAATGGGTATGTTGGCTGCTACAGCATTCTTCTTCATGGAAAGAAGCACTGTTGCTCCTGGCTGGAAAACGTCAGTAACTGTTGCAGGTCTAGTAACTGGTATTGCATTCATCCACTACATGTACATGAGAGATGTATGGGTGAGTACAGGCGATTCACCAACAGTATACAGATATATTGACTGGTTAATTACTGTGCCATTACAGATGATAGAATTCTATTTAATTCTAGTAGCTGTGAGAAAAGCAAACTCTGGAATTTTCTGGAGATTGTTAATTGGTTCATTAGTAATGTTAATCGGTGGATATTTAGGAGAAGCTGGATACATCAACGCTACACTTGGTTTCATTATCGGTATGGCAGGTTGGGTATACATTCTTTATGAAATATTCTCAGGTGAAGCTGGAAAAGCTGCTTCTAAAAGTGGAAACAAAGCACTTGTAACCGCTTTTGGCGCAATGAGAATGATTGTTACAGTAGGTTGGGCAATTTATCCATTAGGTTATGTATTTGGTTACCTAACAGGTGGTGTAGATGCTAACTCACTTAACGTTGTTTACAACTTAGCTGACTTTATAAACAAAATTGCATTCGGTCTAGTAATCTGGGCTGCTGCAGTTAGTTCAGCTGGTGCAAGAAGCAGATAATTACTGTTTAAATTAAATTATTAGGGCGAGTATGTTTTTACATACTTGCCCTATTTTTTTTCACGATTATATATATCCAATGACAAAAATTACCTACATCACTCATGAAAATAAAAGTCATACCGTAGATGTTCAAAATGGCTTAACAGTTATGGAAGGTGCTGTTCAAAACGATATCCCTGGAATTGATGCAGATTGTGGAGGAGGAATGGCTTGTGCAACTTGCCATGTTTACGTCAAAGAAGATTGGTTAGATAAACTTCCTAAAAAAGAAGATGGTGAAGAAGATATGTTAGATATGGCATTCGAACCAAAAACAAACAGTAGACTAAGTTGTCAATTAACAGTTTCAGATGAACTTGATGGTCTTATAGTTAATATTCCATCTAAGCAAACTTAAATGAATAAAATAGATGCATTAATAATTGGAGCAGGTCCTACAGGTTTATTTACGGCCCACCAACTAAAACTAATTGGACTTGATTGTGAAATAGTTGATAATCTAGATAAAATTGGAGGTCAATGTATAGAACTTTATCCAGACAAACCAATTTATGATATTCCTGCAATTCCTGAATGTACAGGTGAAGAATTAACAAATAATTTAATAAATCAATTAAAACCTTTTAATATCAAATTTCATTTAAGCGAAAGAGTGGATGAAGTAAAAAAAGAAAAAGATAATTGGATTGTTAAAACAAATAATGACAAAATTTTTTCTACACCTAATGTAATTATAGCTGGGGGCGTAGGTTCATTTGAACCAAGAAAATTTTCTGTAAAAGAATGTGAAAAATTTGAAAATATATCTTTATTTTATTCAATAACAGATAAAAAAATATTTAAAGATAAAACAGTGACAATATTTGGTGGGGGTGACAGTGCATTAGATTGGGCAGTAGAATTATCAAAAAATTCAAAGGTGAATTTAATTCATAGAAGAGACGATTTTAGAGCTGCACAGGCAACCGTTGATAAAGTACGTAAACTTGCAAAAGATGAAAAAATTAATCTTTTAACTAAATACCAAATGAGCTCAATTAAAGGGGAAAATAAATTGGAGAGTATAGATATTAAAAGCGATGATGATGAAATAAAAACTATTAAAACAGATTATGTACTAGGGTTTTTTGGTCTTATTATGCAACTTGGTCCGATTGCAAATTGGGGACTAAATATTAATAAAAAAACTATTAAGGTAGATACAGAAAAATTTGAAACTAATCAGAAAGGTATTTATGCTGTTGGTGACATATGTACTTATCCTGGCAAACTTAAACTCATATTGTCAGGCTTTCATGAGGGAGCTTTAGCAGCCAGAGCTTGTTTTAAGTTAGCTAGACCTAATGAGAAATATAGATTTGAATTTACAACCTCATCAAAGACAATTAAGGATCGACTAGGCGTTAAAGGTGATTGAGTTATTTTCAGCTGATACTCCTAATGGCAAAAAGATTACCATTATGTTAGAGGAAATTGGCTATGATTATAAGGTTACCAAAGTTAATCTTGATAAAAATGAACAGTTTAATTTAGATTTTAAAAAAATAAGTCCTTTTAGTAAAATACCAGTAATTGTAGATCACCAAAATAACAAAACAATTTTTGAGTCTGGAGCAATTTTAATCTATTTGGCAGAACAAAGTGGAGAGTTTTATGACAAAGAAAATCGATTAGAAATTAATCAATGGCTAATGGCACAAGTTGGATATGTGGGACCGATGTTAGGACAACATCATCAATTTCATCATTATAATTCTGGCAAAAGTAAATTTGGTGAGGACAGATACTTTAAAATTTCAGAGAGAATATATAAAGAATTAGATGAAAGGTTATCAAGTTCTAAATTTCTAGCAGGTGAAGATTATACTATTGCTGACATTGCAACTTGGCCTTGGATAGCCAGACATGATTGGCATGATATTGGTCTTAAAAATTATAAAAATTTGCTAAGATGGTATTTAGAAATATCTAATCGCAAAGCTGTAATTAAAGGCTATGATCATTTTAATGATGGTTCTATTATACCAAAACCTTAATTAAAACTTACCTTTTTTATCTGAACCTTTATAAAATATTTCTTGAAGATTATCATTTTCCTGTTTTTTTAATTTTAAATCATTAGTGTCCATTAATTTCTTTGGCCTTCTAATTTTTTCATGATAATTAAATTTATCAACTCCTCTTGCAATCTGAACACCATTTTTACCATGAACTTGTTTAACATCAGCGCCAATATAACTTTGTATTACAAAACCTATTCTTCGATCATCAGTTTTATTCAAATCAGAACCGTGAACAACGGTTGGATGATGTAAGGACATTTGTCCTGCTTTTAATATTATAGGTGTAGTTTGTTCTTTTGGAACGTTTTCAACAGTTTGACCTCTTGTTAATAAATTTCCCTCATTAAATTTTTGATTATGTTTTTTTAGATTATCTTTATGAGAACCAGACCACATTCTCATACATCCATTTTTTTCATTAGAATCTGTTATTGCAACCCAGGCTGTTACCCAATTATAAGGTTCCAAACCTATATATTTTGCATCCTGGTGAAAACTAACAAATCCTTTTTCGTTTGGATTTTTGATAAATAAAGTTGTTCCACAAACAAGAATATTTTCTCCAATTAAACTCTGTACTGCATCTAAAATTTTTGAATTATGGGTAACTTCATCTAATAAAGGTGAAATTAAATGGGCATTATATCTACCTGCTTCTTCTAATTCTCCAGGTATTTCGTTTTCAATAAACTCTATTTCATTTCTTATTTCATTAGCCTTCTCTTTTGAAAAAATATTTATTGGAGATACAAATCCTTCATCTTCGTACTGTTTAAGTTGATTTGATGAAAGATAAGACATATTATTTTAAAAACCTTATATGAGTGCAACAATTTCTTCAATAAATTACTGTCCAGTAAAATCTATTTCATTTCAGACAATTAAAAATTGTAAAATTAAAAAAAATATTGGAATTATTGGTGACAGAATTTTTGCTTTTTCAAAAAACTTAGATTTAGAACAAGCAAAATTATTTGAAAAAAGTCCTGATGAAAGAAAAGGCAAATGGAATAAAATTCTAACTCTTAAAAACTCGCCAGTATTGAATAAATATAATTTTACATTAAATGATAAAAAACTGAAGTTTACTTTAAATGATAAGGAAATTTTAACTATAGATGTAAATCAATTAGGTGAACGGGAAGCTCTTTCAAATAAAATTACAGAATTAGAGAACACTTTAAAACAGCCTATAGTTTTAATGTTTAATAAAGACTTTCCTTTTTTTGATACCTCTATTTCAAAAAAAACTGACTTTGTTAATTCGGTATCATTATTAAATACTCAAAGTATCAAAGATTTTCAAAAAAAAATTAATAAAAAGATTGAAACATCAATATTTAGAGGAAATATTTGTATGGATGGAATTGAACCTTGGGAAGAAAGAAAATGGATAGGTAAAATTATTAATATTAATGGTATTTCTTTTAAGGTTGAAAAAAATATCCCAAGATGTGTTGCGATTAATTTAAAGCCTAAATCAGATGATAATTCTTTTAACCTTCTTCAATTACTAAAAAAAACTTATAATCATTTTGAAATGGGAATTTATTTAACTGCTTTAGAGGACGGGGAAATAAACCTGAGGGATAAAATTCAAGTAAAATAAAATTTCAAACAACTTAAGATTGAATATTATTAGTTATAATTACTGTACACTTTTAATTTAATCTGTTTAAATTATTATCAAATATAACAACAGGGAGAAGATAATGAAAAATATTTTTAAAACATTAACAGTTTTACTTGTGCTTCTTTTTTCAATTTCTTCTGTAAGTGCAAAAACTCTTACCGAAAGACTTGCGGATGGACACAAATTAAGACTTGGTTTTGGAACGGCAGTGCCATGGGCTTATGCTGGAGATGGTGGTGAAGCTTTGGGATTTGTTAATATGATAGCATTAACAGTTTTAGAGGAGATGGGTATCACTGAACATGAAACAAAAGTTTTTGAATGGTCAGGATTAATTCCAGGATTAAATGCAGACCGTGCAGATATGATTACTGGTGGAATGTATATCTTAAAAAGTAGATGTGCAAACATGGACTTTTCAGATCCTATAGGTGTATTTGGTGATGCGATGCTAGTACCGAAAGGAAATCCAAAAAACATTAACAATTATGCTGATGTTATTTCAACTGGAGCTAAATTAGTAACTGGTACAGGATTTAATACTGTAGAGGCTGCTAAGAAATATGGCGTGCCAGACAGTCAAATGCTTTTAGTTGAAGGTGAAGTTGGTATTTTAGCAGCAATGAAAGCTGGAAGAGCTGATGTTGCAGTCCAAACATTCTTTGGCGCAAAAGAGCATGAGAAAAAAACTAATGGAAAATTTGAAGTTACTGATCCAAAATTGATGCCTAAAGAAACTTTAAATGTTGTAGGTATTGGTTTTAGAAAAGGTGATGACAAATTTAGAGAAGCGTTTAACGAAGCTCTAGCTAAAGTTATGGCTAACCCGGCAACTATGTTAAAAAGAGCTGGAGAGTATGGGTATGATAAAGCTCAACTTCCTCCACCAGACATGAGTACTGAGTGGGCTTGTTCAACTAAATAGAGAATAAATTTAATTAATTAAATCAGGCAACACTAAAGTTGCCTGATTTTTCAATAATCTAAAGGTATTGCATTGACATATTTAGAATTTTTAAATGAGCATGGAATTACTCTTTTGCTAGGAACAGTTACAACTGTGAAAGTTCTTGTTTGTTCAATGATACTTTATGTAATTATTTCCATGATTTTTGGTCTAATGAGACTTTCAAAAAATCCAGCCATACAAGGTATAGCCACCGTATATATAGAATTTTTTAGAGGAACGTCTCTTTTAGTTCAATTATTTTGGGCATATTACGTATTGCCATTTTTTGGTATTTCTTTAGAAGCTTTCACTGCAGGAGTAGTTGCTTTAGGATTAAATTTTGGTGCATATGGAGCAGAGATAGTTAGAGCAGGGATACTTGCAGTACCTAAAGGACAATGGGAGGCAGCACATTCATTAAATTTTACTCCAGCAAAAAGAATTAAAAGAATTATAATTCCTCAAATTTTCCCAATCATATTGCCACCAGCAGCAAATTTAACTGTAGAGTTATTAAAAGCCACTGCATTAGTTGCATTAGTGACAGTTGTTGATCTTACTTTTGAGGCAAAACAAATAAATTCTATAACTTGGTTGTCAGCGCAGTGTTTTGGTACGGCTTTATTAATTTATTATATAATGGCAAGATTTGCGTTAGTTCCATTTTTAAGATGGTTAGAAGTTTTAGCGGCTAGAAAAGTTGGAAAGGAGAAAATTTAAACCATGGAAATGGGTTGGAGATGGGATTTTACATATGAAATATTGCCTCAAATGGCGATAGCAACATTAAATACCATCCTTGCAGCTGGTGTAGGGTATGCAATCGCTTTGATTGTTGGGTTATTTTTTTTGTTAGGACAAAGAACACCTTCAAAAATTTTTAACTGGATAAATAGAGAAATAGTTGAATTTATTAGATCAACACCACTATTAATACAGCTATTTTTCGTATATTTTGTACTACCTCAGTTTGGTATTACTTTATCAGCCTGGTTATGTGGAATGATTACTATTGGTCTTCATTTTGGAACTTATATGTCAGAAGTATATAGAGGAGCTCTTGAAGGAGTTTCAAAAACACAATGGGAAGCTTGTCGTGCTTTGAATTTTTCAACAATTTATACATATAGAAGAATAGTTCTTCCCCAGGCATTTCCAATTGCAATACCTGGAATGGGCAATTATCTAGTTGGAATATTTAAAGACACACCTTTGTTATCAACTATTGGTGTTGCAGAATTATTTCACGCAGCTACGGCAGTCGGAGGTTATAATTATAGATATTTAGAGCCTTATACTTTAGTAGGTATTATTTTTTTAACACTTTCAATACCTGCTGCAATGTGGGTAAGAAAGCTTGAAAGAGATGTTAATATATCACAAGGTAAAATTAAAAAATAAAATATGAAAAAAAATAATTCAGATGAAATTATAGTCAAGTTTGATGAAGTAACTAAACAATATGGTGATCTCGTTGTTTTAGATAAACTTAATTTAGAAATTAAAAAAAATGAAATGGTTTCAATCATAGGTCCATCTGGGTCAGGAAAAACAACTGTGTTAAGAGTTCTAATGACTTTAGAAAAGATAAACAGAGGAGTAATTCATTTAGATGGGGAACCTTTAACACATATGAATTCAAATGGAAGTTTAGTTGAAGCTAATGAAAAATACCTAAGGGAAAGGAGATCAAAAATAGGAATGGTTTTTCAACAATTTAATTTATTTCCCCATATGACAGCTTTGCAAAATTGTATAGAAGCACCTGTAGAAGTGTTGGGTATGAAAAAAGAAGAAGCAGAAGAAAGGGCATTAGAATTATTAGAACTTGTTGGTTTAACTGAAAAAAAAGATCAGCATCCAAGTAGATTATCAGGTGGACAACAACAACGAGTAGCTATCGCAAGAGCTCTTGCAATGAGACCAAAAGTTATGCTTCTAGATGAAATAACATCTGCACTGGATCCCGAAGTTGTTGGAGAGGTTTTAAACGTTATTCGATCGTTAAATAAAGAACATAATTTAACAATGGTTATGGTTACTCACCAAATGGGTTTTGCTAGGGAAATTTCTGATAGAGTTTGTTTTTTTAATGAGGGAAAAATTTTTGAACAAGGCCCTCCCGAGCAATTATTTGGAAATCCTCAAAATGAAAGAACTAAACAGTTTTTACATGCTGTGCTTGATGCTAATTAATTAAGAGTATTTAGTTTTTTGTAGATTTATCAACATTTAAATCTTTAAAATCAAAATTTATATTTGTTGATTGTTTTTCTAACTCTTCAAATTTTCTTATTTTTTCTAATTCTTTTTGTTTAAATCTTATTTCTTTCATATTTTCACGATGTTCTTTTTCTTTTTGTTCTCTATCAAATTTTTCTTCCCATTCTTTAATTCTTATATATTCAAGTTGTTTTTTTCTTTCTTCATCTTCTTTTAAAGCCTTAAATTCTTTATCTTTTCGTTTTTGTTCTTTTAATTACTTTTGTTCTTGCTCTTCTTCTCTTACTTTTAAATCAATATCTTTTCTATTTTGCATTTCTTCTTTAGATTTTAATTCTTTTTCTTTGTTTCTTAATTCTTTTGAGATGTGTACTAATTCCTTATCTTTTTCTATTAATCTTTCATTTTCGATTTTTTGTTTTTCTTCTTTAGATCTTAGTTCCGTTTCTTTAAAATTTAAATCTTCCTCTTTTAATTTTAATTTATTATTTTCTTTTTTTAATTTATCTTCCCAAATTTTTAATTCCTTTTTTTCTTTAACCAAATGATTTTTTTCTTCAAGTTTTTTTAATTTTATTTCTCTAATTTTTTTAAGTTCTTGTTTTTTTTTGAAATTTTTAATTGCACCACTTAAGGATTTAGTTGTAAATTTAGTTAATCTGGCTAACCCTTTTTTTTCTTTTTTGGTTTTTATTTTTTTTTTCATTATTAAAAATATTTTTTAAATATTTATTTCACTAGAGAATGAGGATTTTTTCAATAGACAATTTAAGAAATCAAAAAAAAATTAGCTTAAAATGAGTACAACCCTTAGGTGATAATTAAGTTCGTCTTTATAATATTCTTATGAAAATAAAATTTTTTTAGATACTATTAATCATCAGCACGAGTTTTCTTTCTTTTTATGCTTTTTGACGCAGATTAATTCATTGAACTTATCAACCTGTATAATGAAACAATTATACCATGACCTGATAATTCTATAGCTAAAATAATTATTAAAATAAAAATAAATTTTTTATTCATCTAGTAAACACAAATATTAACAACAATATCCAAAAAAAAGCATAGTAAAAATAGATATATTTTTTTGTAAAATTATAAGTTATTGGATTATGTATAGATTTCTTTTTTTTTATTTTTTTTTGTTTTTTAGTCATCAGCATGTACCTTTTCATTCATTTCATGTTTTTCTTGTGCTGCAATTGTATATTTAGCTATTGGTCGAGCCATTAATCTTTTTAGACCAATTGGTTCTGCTGTATCTAAACAATAACCATAAGTATCATCTTTCATTCTTATTAAAGCTTTATCAATTTCAGAAATCAATTTTATTTGTCTATTAATTGCTTTCATTTCCACATTTTTATCTGTATAGGAACTTGCTTGATCAACTATGTCTGCAGATATACTGTTATCATCCATGCTCCCATTATATAAGGCCTCATTATTAGCTTTTACTAATTCTTTTCTCCATTCCTGTAGTTTCATTCTGAAATATAATTTATGTTTTTCACACATGTACTTTTCAGTATCTTTTGGAAAATAAGTTTTAGCAATTTTTATTGTAGATTTTTTAAGCTCTTTAGGTTTTGCTATTTTTTTAGATTTTACTTTTTTAACTTTTTTTTTAGTTTTTGTAGTTTTGGGCATACCTTTAAATTAATAGCGGCGGAGTATATTCAGCAAAATTAAGGTGTCAAGCAGGGTTAATTAATGTAAATGTAAGATTATGAATGTTTTTAAAAGAGATATTAACAATATTTTTTTTATTTTTATTTCATCTCATCTAATTATTTGGACTTTAGTTCCAACATTAACTAATCATAATTTACCTTTAGATACTATTGAAGCTCTTGCTTGGGGAAGTAATCTTGATTGGGGATTTAATAAACACCCGCCTGCGAGTGCTTTTTTTCTTGAAGTTTTTTACCAAATATTTGGGTCTCGAGACTGGGCATATTATTTGTTAAGTCAAATATTTGTAGTAACAGCATTTATATTTGTATTCAAACTTGCGGATGAGTTATTTAAAGATAAAACGCTAAGTTTAGTGTCTGTTCTTTTGCTAGAAGGTATCTATTTTTATAATTTTACAACACCCGAATTTAATGTGAATATTTGCCAATTACCTTTTTGGGCTTTATGTGTTTTTTACTCATGGAAAATATTTGATAAAAAACAAATAACTTTTAAAGATTGTTTTTGGCTAGGAGTTTTCGCAGCAATAGGTTTTTTATCTAAATATCTTTTTATTTATCTTTTAGTAGCAATAGATTTATTATTTTTTTATGTAATTTTTATTAAAAAATATAAAAAATTTGATTTTAAATATTTAATATCCTTAGAAGTTTTTATTGTTTTATTAGTCCCTCATATAATTTGGTTAACAAACAATGATTATGTAACTATTATTTATGGACTATCAAGAAGTGGTTTAGAAAATTCAAGTTTATTAGATCATATACTTTTTCCGATAATATTTTTAAGTAAACAAATTGGGATATTAATTCCACTTTTTATTATGTTTCTTTTCCTTATAAAAAAATATAAATTTAAGATTTCCTTCAAAGATAAAAAATTAATGTTTTTGATATTTGTTAATTTAGTACCCATAGGATTAATATTCTTAACTTCTATGTTTACTGGATCTAAAATAAGAACAATGTGGATGACGCCATTTTATTTATTTTTTGGTGTTTTGATTGTTTATATTTTTAAAGATCAAATCAATCTGAAAAAGTTAAATAGATTTATTTCAGCATTTTTAATTTTATTTATTCTTTCTCCTTTTGCCTATGCTTATATTTCGATTAAAAAAACTGATAAAAGAACTGATTATCCAGGAAAAGAAATTTCTATAAAAGTTCAAAAGGAATGGAATAAAAATTATGACAACCCAATTAATATTGTGCTAGGAAATGAATGGAATGCTGGAAATCTATCTTATCATTTAGACACCAGACCTACTTGGAAAGGAAATATTACAAAAGATAATTTAAATGAATTAGATAGATTTATATGCATCGATAATATTTGTGTAGGAAATTGATGAAAAAAATAAAAATATTAATACCTGTTTATAACGATTGGAAGTCGGTCTCCAAATTAATTGATGAAATCAATGATTTATCAACATATCAAGAATTTCAAATTTCTATTATTATAGTCAACGATGCATCTAATCATGATCGTCTAGATGAGGAAAAGACTTTAGAAAATCTTCATTCAGTAAAAATTTTAAATATGAAAATAAATCAAGGTCATGCGAGATGTATTGCTACGGGACTAAAATATATTTATGAAAAGGACGATTTTGATTATGTTATTCCAATGGATGGTGATGGAGAAGATAGACCTGAAGAGATAAATGAATTTCTTAATCAAATTAAAAATTCAAATGGTAAGCCCATCGTGGGAGAGAGAATAAAAAGATCGGAAGATTTATTATTTAAAATTTGTTACCAATTACACAAGATAATTACACTTACTTTTACAGGTAAATCAATCAAATATGGAAATTTTACTTGCTTACCAAGAACAACTGTAGAAAAAATGATTAATGAAAAAGCTACTTGGAATAGTTTTTCTGGTTCATTAAAAAAAATACAAAAAGATTTATTTTCAATTCCATCTACTAGAGGAACTAGATATCATGGCCCTTCTCAAATGAATTTTTCCAGTTTATTGAAGCATTCATTATCTATTATAAGTGTATTCCGAAGCGCTGTTTTAATTCGCTCAGCCTTATTTGTAATTTTATACATTTTATTAATCAAAAGTAATGCCTCTGTAATAACTGCAATTCCATTGGTTTTATTGCTGGTGATGATATATTCAATTTCAAATCTTGCTTTAAGAGAGAACATGGAAGAGTTTAATAATTCTTTAAAAAATATTTTGGATATTACTAAGATTAAATAGCTTTTATTTTAGGTAGACAGTAAAAATCAGCAGTATCTATTTTAGAAGAGTATTGCCTTCGCATATTCCATTTTTTATGAACCCCAGCACTTGCAAGACTTAAAGTAGATCTCCCGTATCTGTAATTAGTATTATCAATTGATTTCATTAAACTATTTATCTTCTCATCTTTTTTAGATGAAAATAAATTTTTTCTTCCATCATCATTACGTAATCCTGTAAGCATGACACCTGCTTTTTGATATTGATAACCGTTTTTAAAAATCTTTTCTAAAATAGAAACTGCAGTCTTGACAGTTTCAATACTATTATTTGTTGCAATAGGAAAATCAATTGTTTTTGCGTTTGAATAATAACCAAAGTTTCTTTGAAAAGGACTTGTCCTAACAAATACTGTAATTGCTTTTGCAACTAGCGACTCAGATCTTATCTTTTCAGAGGCATTCAGGCAATAATTTGCAATTGCTTCTTTTAACTCTTGAAAAGTTTTAATTCTTTTTCCAAATGATCTTGAGACAACACAACTTTTTCTTTTGGTTTGTGTTGTTTCTAAGTTAATACAAGGAACACCTCTAAGTTCCATCGCTGTTCTTGAACTTAAAACATTAGAGCATTTTTTAATCCAGGTATTAGATTTATTTTTAAGTTGTTTGGCATTATAAATTCCATTTTTTTGATAAAATTTTGTAAGCTGTCTTCCAACCCCCCACACATCGTTAATATCTATTTTTTCTAATATAGAATCAATATTTTCAATTCCAATTAAACTGGTAACACCTGAAATTTTCTTCTTCGCAATGTGATTTGCAACTTTGCTTAATGTTTTTGTTTTTGCAATACCGATACTAGTTGGAATTCCGGTCCATTGTAAAACTGTTTCTCTAATTTCTCTTCCAACTTTCTCAACCTCAGAGTTTGGAAAATTCGATAAATCTATAAACGCCTCATCGATTGAATAAACTTCTATTTCTGAATTAAATCTTTTAAGTGTTCTCATTACTCTTCTAGATAAGTCTCCGTATAAAGAATAATTTGATGAAAAAACTTCAACTTTATTTTTAACAATGATATCTTTAGCTTTAAAGTAAGGTTCACCCATCTTAATCCCTAAAGCTTTTGCTTCATTGGATCTAGAGATAATACAACCATCATTATTTGATAAAACCACAACAGGTTTTCTTCTTATTCTAGGATTGAATAGTCTCTCACAAGACACATAAAAAGAATTACAATCAACCAAAGCTAATTTTTTAGTATGTTGAATGGATGACATAAGTCACAACCCCCCAAATAAAGATATCTTGTTCTTCATTAATTAAAATTTTATTAGAAAACTCTTTAGAACCTGAGGTTAGAAATTTTTTATCTCTTTCTTGAACTAAAGTTTTAACTACAAGTTCATCATGAACATTTGCGATAACTGTTGAAAAATTTTTTGGTTTTAAACTTTTATCGACAACCAATAAATCTCCATCATTAATTCCAACATCCACCATAGATTTTCCCTGAACTCTGATAATAAAAGTTGCTGGAACGTTTTTGATTAAATGCATGTTCAGATCAATATCTTCTTCGATATAATCAGTGGCAGGCGAGGGAAAACCAGCACCAGCTTTATGTAGATAATAAGGGATTGTTAGTTTCATGTTCTTGTTTTGTTCTTATTTGTAGCTCAGTTATACAATGCAGTCAATAGGTTGTATTTTGAGTCTAAAATTGAATCAAAAGTGAATCAAAACGTGAACATCAAAACTATATTTTGTATGCTTGTGGATAACTTCAACCAGAGATAGTTTGATAAATATAGTGAAAAATATTTTAGCAATAATTTGTTTAAGTTTTATTTGCAACATAAGTTCAGAGGCAGATGAATGGAAAATTAAAAATAAATGGAAAGTTTCCTGTGGAATAGTTGATAACGAGTCACTGGTTGTTAATGGTAAACCAAAAACGAGATATAACAAAAATGAATTTAAATTAGAAAGTGTAGTTTTCAAATTAGATAAAGGTGATATTGGCAGTTGTCCAACTGATAAAAAACCAGCATATAAATATAATTATTCTGGAAGACAAGAAATCACTCACAGATTACCTATTGGCAAAACTATATTTGAAACAGATATTTATATTGAGGGTAAACCCCAATATAGATCCACAGTTTTTCAAATACATGATGGAAGAAATAAAGGTGCACCACCAAGTTGGATTGGTATTGGTATGGATTGGAAAATTAAATATAAGTTTCCAAAAGGAGAATGTTCACCTGAAAAATGTAAAAAGATAAAAACTGCTTATCTAAGACCCGGTGAAAGAAACAGATTTAAAGCAAATATAGACTATCAAAGAAAATCAAAATCATTATCAGTATTTTATTATTTGAATAATGAAATGATTGCAAAACATGTAGATGTGCCTTTATCTAAAAAAAAAACAGATGGACCTTATGGGCCTAGCAAACCTTATATTAAAATTGGTATTTACAGAATTGGAGAAACAGGTACAACAAGTTTTGCTTACAATAATTTAATTATAAAAAATAAAAAGAACAAATAATCTATGAAAAAATTAATATGTCATTGTGGAGCTGTTGAAGCTGAGATTAATTTAGATGGAGACTTAACAAAAGTAATAAAATGTAACTGTTCTATTTGTAAAAGAAAAGGAGCAATAATGTCTATGGTAAAAAATGAAGATTTCAAAATTGTTAAAGGAGAAGATAAATTAAAACTTTATCAATTTCATTCAAAAGTTGCTAAACATTATTTTTGCTCTGATTGTGGAATTTATACCCATCACAATCCAAGAATAAACCCAGCAATGACAGGATTTAATGTTGGATGCATTGACGAAATAAATACTTTTGATATGAAAGACATTCCTGTAAATGATGGTCAAAATCATCCTTTAGATAAAAAATAATTTTCATGCAACAATTCAGCTTATGCTTTGGTAAGGTAAAAAAAGATTGTTTAAAGTTCATTAAATCTCAAGAGACAAAAGCTGATAAATTCAGAAATAAAGAGAGAATGATTAAGTCTTTCTTAATTCCTTTATGTTTCTGGATCAGCAAAAAGACTGAAAAGAAAAGACCTTATTTCGTAGGATTAGCAGGAGGCCAAGGAACTGGTAAAACTACAATTAGTTCTTTAATCAGAATTATCTTAACTAAATACTTTAAATTAAAGGTTTTTAGAATTTCTATAGATGATTTTTATAAAACAAGAAAAGAAAGATTAAGTTTATCTAAAAGAGTTCATCCTATGCTTTTGATAAGAGGGGTGCCTGGAACTCATGATATTAATATGATGTTAAATTTCTTTAGAAATTCAAAAAGTAGGAAATTTAAAAGATTAAAATTACCAATATTCAACAAGGCTATCGATGAAAGATTTAACAAAAAAAACTGGTATGATTTAAAAAAAAGGCCTGATGTTATTATTTTTGAAGGTTGGTGTGTTGGTGCAAAATCAGAAAAAAATATTACTTTAAAGAAAACAATTAATTCAATGGAAAAAGCAAAAGACCAAAAACAGATTTGGAGAAAATATGTTAACCAGCAATTGAAATCAAAGTATAAAAACTTATATTCACAATTAAACTGCTTAATTTATTTAAAAGCAAAAAATTTTAGTTTGTTACAAAAATGGAGATTAAAACAGGAAAGAAAACTTTGGGTAAAAAGTAAAGTGAAATCAAAAATAATGAGCAAGGGGGATGTGTTAAATTTTATGCAAACTTATCAAAGAATTACACAAAACATGTTTAAACACATGCCTAAATATGCATCAATTATACTCAATTTAAATAGTAATCATCAAATTAAATCTGCAGTATACAAAAAGAAATGAAATTTTTTTTTATAATTTTTCCTGTAATCTTTTTAATATTTTCAAACGTAAATGCAGAAACTTTTTCTATGGCTTTATCCAAAGCCTTTAAAAACAATTCTGAATTAAATGCTGAGAGAGAAAATATAAATATTTCTGAGCAAGAATTAAAAATTTCTCAAGGAAATTATTTACCTTCAGTAACTTTATCAGGGTCTAAAAGTAGAGAAGATACAAAAAAACTTACAAATCAATCAGGATCAGATGCAACAATTAATGATGTAGATCCCTTAACTAAATCAATATCAGTTGAACAAACTTTAATTGATTTTGGTAGAAATGCTGAGTTATCAAAAAGTAAAATTGGTTTAGATTTAGCAAAAGCTAAACTTTTAAAGAAGGAACAAGATATTTTATACAAAACTGCCGAAGCATACATTAGATTAGTTGTAGCGAACGAAAAACTAAAAATAAATCAAGACAATGTTGAGCTTCTAAGTAGACAAGTTGAAACCGATCAGATTAGGGTTGCAAGGGGACAAATAACTTTATCAGATGTATCCCAATCAGAATCTTCTTTGGCTGGAGCTCAAGCAAAATTGATTCAATCTGAAAATGAATTATTAACTAGTAAATTAAATTATGAGAATATTATTGGTTTTTTAAAAGACACAAAATCTTTAGATAAAAGATCAATTAATAATTATCCTTTACCAGAAAGTTTGAATTTAGCCATTAATCTATCTAAAAAAAAAAATCCTGATTTAATCATTGCTCAATTAGAATATAAGCAAGCTCAAAAAGATAAAACTATTGCAAAATCAGATCTAGCTCCGACTGCAAATTTGTCTTTAGAAAGATCTTACACTGATGATTTAAGTGCAACATATGATGAAAGAGAAAAAGATACTCTTAAGGCAACAGTTACGTGGCCATTCTATTCAGGTGGTAAAAATCTAGCTTCATTAAATAAAAGCTCAAGTTTGGAGATAAGATCTAGACTGATTTTAGATAGTGTCACAAAAAAAAATCAGACTAATGTTGCAAGTGCTTGGTCAATCTATCAATCAAACAAGAGTTTATTAAGTTCTGTTCAGGCTCAAGTAAGAGCTGCAGAAATCGCAAATGAAGGAATTTCTGCTGAATATAATAGTGGTGCAGGTAGAACAACTTTAGAAGTAATACAATCCAACTCATTACTTCTTAATGCCCAAATTTCACTAGCTGACTCAGAGAAAAATTTCATTCTTTCTAAATTTAATCTCCTAAAGTCTATTGGATTACTTAACAGTGATTACTTGAAAATTAAGTAAATTATTAGCTTTTTTAAGTATAAAAAAATTAATCTTGCCAATGAGAACAAAATGTGTACATTTATTTTATGATTCGTAAGTTAAAAAAATTAAAAAAAAAGGCTAAAAATGACGAAAAATAACCTAAAAGTAGTTAAGTCTACTAAAGATCAAGAAATGGAAATCAAAGAAAAGAACAAAGCATTAGATGCTGCGATCAGCCAGATAACGGACAATTTTGGAAAAGGTTCAGTTATGAAGCTAGGCGAGAAAAGAGCTATGGATATCGAGTCAATATCTACAGGATCTTTAAGTTTGGATTTAGCTTTAGGAATAGGCGGGTTGCCAAAAGGAAGAATTATAGAAGTTTATGGTCCAGAGTCTTCTGGAAAAACAACTTTAGCATTACAAGTCGTAGCTGAAGCTCAAAAAGCTGGTGGAATTTGTGCATTTGTTGATGCAGAACACGCTTTAGACCCAGTATACGCAAAAAAATTAGGAGTGAATACTGAAGAGTTATTAATTTCACAACCAGATGCAGGTGAGCAAGCATTAGAAATAGCTGATACACTAGTAAAATCAGGCTCTATTTCAGTTATTGTAATTGACTCAGTTGCTGCATTAACTCCAAAAGCTGAAATTGAAGGAGAGATGGGAGACCATCATGTAGGTCTTCAATCTAGATTAATGAGTCAGGCTTTAAGAAAATTAACTGGATCAATTTCAAATACAAATACAATGATGATTTTCATTAACCAAATCAGAATGAAAATTGGAGTTATGTTTGGAAGTCCAGAAACAACATCAGGTGGAAACGCACTTAAGTTTTATTCATCTGTAAGAATGGACATCAGAAGAATTGGCGCCATTAAAGATAAAGATGAAATTATTGGTAACTCTACAAGAGTGAAAGTAGTTAAAAACAAAGTTGCACCGCCATTTAAAGTTGTTGAGTTTGACTTGATGTATGGAAAAGGAATTAGCAAAATGGGTGAATTAGTAGACCTTGGTGCTAAAGCAGATATTATTGAAAAATCAGGTGCATGGTATGCTTATAAGGGTGAAAAAATAGGACAAGGAAGAGAAAATGCTAAGGTATATTTAGCTCAAAATCCAAATGTTGCAGCAGAAATTGAAATGGCAATTAGGGAAAAAGCTGGTGTGATTTCTAAAAAGATCGAGGGAAATCCATTAAGTCCTGAAAAAATTGAAAAAGAGAAGAAAGTAGCTGAAAAAGAAGAAGCTGATAAAGAAGCTACTTCTCCCAAAAAGAACTAGAATTAAAGGTCATCTTTAAATTACAAAAGGCGCTTAATATAAGCGCCTTTTCCCCCTCATCGCTATCTAGACATAGAATAAAAAAGCTGTATTTTAAAAATATGGCTCAAAAATCACTAAATCAAATCAGAGATACTTTCTTAAAATATTTTGAGAAAAATGATCATAAAATAGTTGAGTCCAGCAATCTAGTTCCAAACAATGATCCAACATTGATGTTTGCTAATTCTGGAATGGTTCAGTTTAAAAATGTATTTACTGGATTAGAAAAAAGAAATTATCAAAGAGCTACTACTTCCCAAAAATGTGTAAGAGCTGGCGGAAAACATAATGATTTAGAAAATGTAGGATATACACCAAGACATCATACTTTTTTCGAGATGTTGGGAAACTTTTCGTTTGGTGATTATTTTAAAGAGAAAGCAATTTATTACGCGTGGGACTTAATTACCAAAGATTTTGGAATAGATAAAAATAAACTTTATGTAACAGTTTTTCATGAAGATGATGAAGCATTCAATTTTTGGAAGAAAATAGCGGGTTTTAATGATGATAGAATAATTAGAATTTCTACTTCTGATAATTTCTGGTCAATGGGTGAAACTGGTCCATGTGGTCCATGTTCAGAAATTTTTTATGATCATGGCAATCATTTAAAAGGTGGTTTACCAGGTTCAAAAAATGAGGATGGAGATAGATTTATTGAAATTTGGAATTTAGTTTTTATGCAGTATGAACAGGTTTCAAAAGTTAGTAGAATAGATCTTCCTAAGCCTTCAGTTGATACAGGAATGGGTTTGGAAAGAATAGCAGCTTTACTTCAAGGAACTCATGATAATTATGAGACCGATCATTTTAAAAAATTAATTCAATCAACTTCTGATATTGTAAAGAAAAAACCTGATCAATCAAATCTTTCAAGCTTTAGAGTTATAGCAGATCATTTGAGAGCAAGTTCATTTTTGATCGCGGAAGGAGTTTTGCCATCTAATGAGGGAAGAGGTTACGTGCTCAGAAGAATTATGAGAAGAGGAATGAGACACTCTCATTTGCTAGGATCTAAAGAACCAGTTTTTTATAATTTATTTGAAACTTTAAAAAATGAAATGTCAGGAAATTATTCTGAACTTAAAAGGGCAGAATCCCTAATTAAAGAAACTTTAAAGATGGAGGAAGAAAAATTTTTAGTTTTATTAGATCGAGGAATAAAGATATTAAATGATGAAATATCAAAAATAGACAAAGTCCTTCCAGGTGATGTTGCATTTAAATTATATGATACTTACGGTTTTCCATTAGATCTTACTGAAGATATTTTAAGAAACAAATCTTTATCAATAGATAATAAAAAATTTCAATCTTTGATGAAAGAAAGTAGAGAGCTTGCAAAAAAAAATTGGAAGGGGTCAGGAGATGCTGCAGTTGAGGATATATGGTTTGGTATAAGAGATAAATTAGGTGTTACAGAATTTTTAGGCTATGAAACTCATCAAGCAGAAGGTGTAGTTATATCTTTATTAAAAGCAAACAAAGAGGTTAAAGAATTAAATTCTAATGAAGAAGGTATGATTATTACTAATCAAACACCTTTCTACGGTGAGTCAGGTGGTCAGGTTGGAGACATAGGAAAAATAATCGCTGGTGATGCTGTATTTGAAGTTACTGATGTTCAAAAAAAATTAGGAGATCTTTATGTTCATTATGGACAAGTAAAAAGCGGCTCTATTAAGCTTAAAGATAATGTCGAAATGAAAATAAATGAAGGTAGAAGAAATGATACAAGAGCTTATCATTCTGCCACTCATTTACTTCATGAATCATTAAGAAGAGTTTTAGGCACCCATGTAACACAAAAAGGTTCTTTAGTAGAACCTAGCAGACTAAGGTTTGATTTTAGTCACATGAAGCCAATTTCTAATGAAGAAATTGAAAAAATTGAAGTATTTGTAAATTCAATGGTCACAAAAAAAACAGATGTAAGAACAAGACTAATGACACCGGATGAGGCAGTCGAAAAAGGAGCTTTGGCTCTTTTTGGTGAAAAATATGGAGAAGAAGTGAGAGTTCTCTCAATGGGAGATGACGATGGAAAGTATTTTTCTACTGAATTATGTGGAGGAACACATGTTAAAAACACTGGAGATATTGGTAAATTTAAAATTGTAAGTCAATCCTCAATTGCAGCAGGTGTTAGAAGAGTAGAAGCTTTAAGAGATAAGCAATTAGAGGATTTTTTGAAAAATAAAGAAAAATTATCAAATTTGTCCTCAGAAAAAAATGATGAAACAATTAATGATTTAACTAAAAAAATTATGAATTTAGGCGGCAAACCTTCTTTGGACCAATCAGATCAAAAATTATTGATTAAAAACTTAACTAAACAATTGGATACTTTATCTGTTAAATCAATATTAAAAGATAAAACAAAAAATAGAATTAAAGATGAGGAAATAAAAGGAATTAAAGTAAGATTTCAAAATGTTGAAGATCTTCCTCCTAAAGAATTAAGAAAACTTGTTGATGATGGAAAAAAAGAATTAGTTGAAGGAATTGTTGTAGTCTTTGCAAGTAAAGATGATAAAGTAGGTGTTGCTGTAGGAATAACAAATAAATTAACTGAAAAATTTGATGCTGTTGAATTTGTAAAATTAAGCTCGGAAATTATTGGTGGTCAAGGAGGAGGAGGAAGAAAAGATTTTGCTCAAGCTGGAGGCCAAGATAAAAATAAGATTAATGAAGCTTTTGAAAAAATTAAATCTTTAATTTAATTTCTTTTTTAAATTTTTATCTATTACATCAAGAAATTGATTAGTTGTTAGATATTTGCTTGATGGACCAATTAATATTGCGAGGTCTTTAGTCATTGACCCGCTCTCAACACATTCTATGCAAACTTTTTCAATTGTCCTTGCAAATCGGATAAGCTCATCGTTTCCATCTAATTTACCTCTATGAGCTAGTCCTCTGGTCCAAGCAAATATTGATGCTATTGGATTAGTTGATGTTTCTTTACCTTCTTGATGTATTCTATAATGTCTTGTTACAGTTCCATGAGCAGCTTCAGCTTCCATTATTTTTCCATCAGGAGTTAGCAAAGTACTAGTCATTAAACCTAGAGATCCATAACCTTGTGCCATAGTATCAGACTGAACATCGCCATCATAATTTTTACAGGCCCATATATATTTTCCATTCCATTTCATTGCACAAGCAACCATGTCATCAATTAGTCTATGCTCATAAGTAATTTTAGCTTTATTAAATTTTTCTTTGAATTCTTTGTTAAAAATTTCTTCAAATATGTCTTTAAATCTTCCATCGTATTTTTTAAGGATAGTATTTTTTGTTGAAAGATAAACTGGCCATTTTTTTATTAAACCATAATTAAAGCAAGATCTTGCGAAGTCTTCGATTGATTTATCTAAATTGTACATTGAAAGCGCTATACCAGGACCAGTGAAATTAAATACTTCATATTTAATCTCATCTTTGCCATCTTCAGATGTCCATTTAACCTCCATTCTGCCTTTTCCAGGAACTTTAAAATCAGTTGCTCTATATTGATCACCAAAAGCATGTCTTCCAATAACTACAGGATCTGTCCATGATGGTACTAATTTTGGAATGTTAGAACAAATTATTGGTTCTCTAAAAACTGTTCCTCCAATAATATTTCTTATAGTTCCATTGGGAGATCTCCACATTTTTTTTAGGTTAAATTCTTCTACTCTAGCCTCATCTGGAGTAATGGTTGCACATTTTATACCAACACCAATTTTTTTGATAGCATTCGCTGAGTCTACTGTTACTTGATCATCTGTGTTATCCCTACTTTTCATTCCTAAATCGTAGTACTCAATACCGAGATCTAGATAAGGAAGGATTAATTTATTTTTAATGAATTCCCAGATTATTCTAGTCATTTCATCGCCGTCTAGCTCTACAATAGGATTTTTTACACTGATTTTACTCATTTATATGAAATATATCTTATTAATTGAATTTCGTAGTTTTATATACATATTAATCAAAAATTATCAATTAGAAGAACATGTTTAGTAAAATTTTTCCAAAACTTCATTCCGAGGGATATAAATTTGTTGTTATTGCAATTATATTAACAATCATTCTTTATAACTTTAGTGGTTTTTTAGGAGCTCTCGGACTTGCCATATCAGTTTGGGTATATTATTTTTTTAGAGACCCAGATAGAGTAATCATTGAAGACGATAATTATTTAGTTAGTCCAGCGGATGGCGAAGTTATAAAAGTCGAAGAAGTTGATGGTCCTAAAGAACTTAATTTAGAAAATAAAAAATTTAATAAAATTAGTATATTTATGAACGTGTTTGATTGTCATGTAAATAGAACTCCATGCGCAGGATCAGTGGAAGAAATTTTATATAAACCAGGAAAATTTTTTAACGCTTCATTAGATAAAGCAAGTGAGGACAATGAGAGAAATTATTATAGAATTAAAGATATAAATGAAAACCAAATCGTTGTTGTTCAAATTGCTGGACTTATTGCAAGAAGAATTGTTTGTGAAACAAATAAAAATCAAGAATTAAAACAAGGCGAAAGAATTGGAATGATAAGATTTGGAAGTAGAGTAGATATTTATTATGAAAATTTTAAACCCTTAGTCAAAATTGGACAAAAGGCTATTTCAGGTGAGACTTTGTTAGCAAAAAAATAATATGGAACAACCAAAAAAAAACTTTAAAATTGTTTCTGATAAAAAAGCAAGAATAATTTTACCAAACGCTATTACTTTAATAGGTATTTGCATAGGCTTAACTTCAATCAAATTTGCTCTTGATGGAAAATTTGCAGTAGCAATTATAGCAATATTATTTGCAGGCTTGATGGATGCCCTAGATGGACGGATAGCTAGATTAATCAAAGGGACATCTAAAATGGGTAAAGAATTAGACTCCTTAGCAGATGTGATTAGTTTTGGGGTTGCACCAGCTCTTATAATGTATTTTTGGAATCTCCAGTATTTAGAAAAATTAGGATGGTTTCTTTGTTTAACTTACGTAGTTTGTGTTGCTTTAAGACTTGCAAGATTTAATGTTAATTCTGAAGAAGAACCATCTTGGAAAGATAATTTTTTTGAAGGAATACCTTCTCCTGCGGGTGGAATAATTGTTTTAATGCCCTTAGTATTAAGTTTTAGTGGGATAGGAGAATTATTTTTTAAAATTAACTATGATTTATTAGTACCAATATTTTTTATTGTGGTTTCAATACTTTTAATAAGCACAATTCCAACATATTCATTTAAAAAGATAGTAATACCAAGAACTATGACAAAGTTTTTGTTATTTGGATTGGTTTTATTTTTTGGTGCATTATTAGTTTATACTTTTAAGGTTTTAGCTATAAGCTCTTTTGCTTATCTATGTTTAATACCCATAAGTTATTTTCATTATAAAAAAGTAAAAAAAGAAAAAAATATTACTTCAGATAAGGATGAAGAATTAGAAGATATACTTTAGATGAAAAAAAATGTAATTGTTTCTTTAGCGGATGCTAATTATTTTCCATTATTAGAAGAGTTAGTAAACTCTATAAAAAGATTTGAGGAGAGTAATAATGTTGCAATCTGTGTTTTAGATGCCGGATTAACTCAAGAGCAAAAAGAAAAATTATCAAATAAAGTGGATGAAATTAAATCTGCTGAATGGGATATTGAAGTGCCAGATTATAAAGTAAAGGGTAAGGAATGGTTAAAAAGTCAAGTCTCTAGAGCATTTTTACCAAAATACTTTCCTAATTACGAAAAATATTTATGGATAGATTGTGATGCTTGGGTAAATGATTGGCAATGTGTAGAATTATATTTTAAAGCTTGTGATAATGGAAAACTAGGTATTACACAAACTATTGGCCCTGGATATAAAATAACTTCAAAAGTTAATTGGTTAATTGGAAAATTAGCAATAATAAAATCTCAAAATTTTAAACATGCAGTGAAATCAAAAATTGGATATGACAAAGCCAGAAAATTAGCTTTTGCTCCTCATATAAATATTGGAGTATTTTCATTAGAGAAAAACTCTAACGGATGGAATTTATGGCAAAATAATTTGTCAAAAACTCTTAAAGCTGGAAATATTTTTGGATCAGAAGGATTAGCAATAAATATATCAGTATATATAGATGATTTAGAAACTGAATTTTTACCTTTAAATTGTAATTGGATTACTAGTAATTTACTTCCAAAATATGATGAACAGAATAAAACATTCGTAGAACCTTTTTTGCCTCATTATAATATAGGAATAATGCATTTAGCTGCTGGAATTTGGAAAAATGGTAAAGATATGAGATTAGATAAAAGTGTTGAAATTGAAATAGAAAATTTAAGTAATAAAAAAATACTTAAAAGCCTTAGATATAATAGTTAATTGAAAAAAAACAAAATCTCAAAAAATTGGGTTAATAAACAACGAAGAGATACTTATGTTCGTCAATCTAAAGTCGACGGGTATAGAGCTAGATCAGCATATAAATTAATGGAGATAGATGAGAAATTTAAAATTTTTAAAGGTGGTCTTTTAGTTGTTGATTTAGGGGCTGCGCCTGGTAGCTGGTCTCAATATGTTACAAAAGTTGTAAAAAATGGAAAGATTATATCTATAGACTTAAAAGAAATGGAACCTATTTCAAATACAATTCAAATTAAGGGTGATTTTATAGAAGATGAAACTCAAATAGATATTAAAAATAAATTAACAGGCAAAGCCGATGTAGTCATGTCTGATATGGCTGTAAATACAACTGGAATAAAGAACATTGACTCAATTCAAACCGGTGAACTTTGCAAAGAAGCAATAATTTTTGCAAAAGATATAATTTCAAAACAAGGTTTTTTTATTTCAAAAATTTTTATGGGCGGTTCATTTAACGAAATTATTGATCTTGGAAAAAAGGTATTTAAAAATGTTAAAGTATTTAAACCAAAATCCAGCAGAAAAGACTCAAAAGAAAGCTTTATAATTTGTAAAAATCTTAGATAGGCTCTTTAAAAATAAAAGGAATCGTATATACATGATTATGGTTCCTATAAAAGAAGCACTAACCTTTGATGACGTTACTTTAGTCCCGAAGTACTCGGAAATATTACCTTCTGAGGTTGACACAAGTATTAAGTTAACAGAGAGTTTAAAGCTCAAGATACCGTTATTGTCTTCAGCTATGGATACAGTTACTGAAAGTAAAATGGCAATTGCAATTGCTAAAGCCGGTGGAATTGGAGTTATTCATAGAAATTTAGAAATTAAGAAACAAGTTGATGAGATTAAAAAAGTTAAAAAAAAAAAATTATATGTAGGGGCCGCGGTTGGGGCAGGACCAAAAGAATTGCAAAGAGCTAAAGAAATTTTAAAAGAAGGAGTAGACTTAATAGTTGTAGATACTGCTCATGGACATACGAAGAAAGTTTCTGAGATTATTAAATTTATTAAAAAAAATAAAAGTCAAAAAGTTGCACTATGTGCAGGGAATATAGCAACTCCTGAAGCTGCTAAATTTTTACTTAAATTAGGTGTTGATATCATTAAAGTTGGAATTGGTCCTGGATCTATCTGCACTACACGACTGGTTGCAGGAATCGGAGTGCCTCAATTAAGTGCAATTCTTACAGTTAGAAATGGGATTAAAAATAAAAATATAAAAATTATTGCTGATGGAGGAATAAAATATTCAGGAGATCTAGCTAAAGCATTTGCTGCAGGAGCTGATGCAGTAATGATTGGTTCTTTATTTGCCGGAACTGATGAAGCACCAGGTAAAGTGGTTAAGAGAAATGGAAAACTTTTTAAAAGTTTTAGAGGCATGGGTTCTGTTGGTGCAATGAATAAAGGGTCTGCTGATAGATATTTTCAGTCTAAACAAAAAGATATGTCAAAATACGTTCCTGAAGGAGTAGAAGGTTATGCAAAATATAAAGGAGATGTTGGAAGAATTATTTATAAACTTGTAGGTGGATTGAGATCTTCTATGGGTTATCTAGGATCAAAACAAATAAAATATTTAAGAAAAAAACCAAAGTTTGTAAAAATTACTAAAGCAGGTTTTTATGAAAGCATGGTACATAATGTAGACATAGTAAAAAGTGATGAAAAATATTAATGAACAAATTTTTTAAGATATTTATTTTTATAATTTTTTTAATGAGTTTCTCTAAAATTGCTCTTGGCGATGAAAGTTTTTTTAATAAAGGAGTAAAATTATTCAAAAATAAAAATTATGATGATGCAAAATTCTTATTAGAAAGAAGTATAGTATTTGATCCAAAGCACGCAGACTCATACTTATACTTAGCAAAAATTTATAAAAAAAAAGAAGATAAAAAAAATGAAGAAAAAAATTTAGAAACAACCCTACTAATTGACCCTAGTAATGAAGAAGCAATTTTGATGTTAATGGAATTTAGTTTAGGCAAAACTAATTACTCAAAAGTAAAAGAATTATCTGAAAGATTCACAAAAGTTTGTAAGAATTTATGCAAAGAAAATAAAAAAATACTAAAAGATCTAGAAAATTTAGAACCAAAAGATGAGTCTTGATTTAAATTTGGATAAAATCTTAATAATTGATTTTGGTTCACAATTTACGCAATTAATTGCTAGAAGAGTAAGAGAACTGGGAGTTTTTTCTGAGCTAGTGAGTCATAAAAAAATAAAAAGTTTTCAAATTAAACAGAACATCAAAGGTATTATTTTATCGGGTGGACCCTTAAATGTTTATCAATTGAAAAACAATTTATTTGATAAAAAGATCCTTAAACTTGGAATACCAATTTTGGGAATCTGTTTTGGGCATCAAATCTTATCTAAATTTCACGGTGGAAAGGTTAAAAAATCAAAGCATAGAGAATTTGGTTTAGCTAAAATATTTAAAAGAAATAAAAGTCTTTTGATAAAAAATTTTTTTAAAAAGAAAATCAATAAAGTATGGATGAGTCATGCTGATCAAGTTTCTAGACTACCAAAATCATTTAAAGTTATAGCATCAAGTGAAAATTCAAAGTTTGCAATAGTGGAGAGTAAAATTGAGAAATTTTTTGGTGTTCAATTTCACCCTGAAGTTACACATACTGAAAATGGAAAGAAAATAATTAGTAATTTTATTTTTCTTATATGTAAAATTAAAAGAAATTGGTCATCTAAAAGTCAAAAAATTCAACTAATTAAAAAAATAAGACTCCAAATTGGCACAAATAAAGTTATTTGCGCTCTATCTGGAGGCGTAGATAGTAGTGTAGTCGCTCAACTATTAAATAAAGCAATCGGTAAACAACTTTATTGTATTTTTGTTAATACAGGTCTTCTTAGAAAAAATGAAGAAAAGCAAGTTGTAGCAACTTTTAAAAAAAAGTTAAAAATGAATTTAATTTATGTTAACGCAGAGAAAGAGTTTATTAGAAAATTAACTAATGTTTCAGATCCAGAAAAAAAAAGAATAATAATTGGAAATTTATTTATTAAAATTTTCGAACGATATGCAAAAAAAATTAAAAATGTTAAATTTCTGGCTCAAGGAACACTTTATCCAGATTTAATTGAAAGTAAATCAGTAACAGGCAGTCAAACATCAAAAATTAAATCACATCATAACGTTGGTGGTTTGCCTAAAAAGATGAAACTTAAACTGGTTGAACCACTCAAATTATTATTTAAAGATGAAGTTAGAAAATTAGGATTAGAGTTGAATTTAAGTAGAGATATTATTTCTAGACATCCTTTTCCAGGACCTGGATTAGCTATAAGAATGCCAGGTATAATTAATAAAGAAAAAATTAATATTTTAAAAGAAGCAGATCATTATTTTATCCAGGCTTTAAAAGATCATGGTCTTTATAATAAAATTTGGCAAGCTTATGCAGCTCTACTTCCAGTAAAGACTGTAGGGGTGATGGGTGATAATCGAACTTATGAATATTTGTGTTTACTAAGAGCGATAACTTCTGAGGATGGTATGACTGCAGATTTTTTTGAATTTAAAAAATCATTTTCTCAAATGATTTCAAATAAAATTGTAAATAGCATTAGGGGAATTAATAGAGTAGTCTATGATATTACTTCAAAACCTCCAAGTACTATTGAATTAGAATAAAATGAACAAGAAAGTAAAAAAGTTTCTCAATAAAAAAAATAGAGCCAAGGTTATATGTCTTACTGCCTATTCAAAAAATGTAGCATCAATTTTAGATAAACATTGTGATCTAGTATTAGTAGGAGACTCACTTGGTTCAGTTCTTTATGATTATAAATCTACAAAACAAGTAACTTTAGATACAATGATTAATCATTCAAAAAGTGTAAGGATTGGTGTAAAGAAATCTTTGATGGTAGTTGATATGCCATACAATACATATCGAAATTCAAAACAAGCTCTTAAGAATGCACGTTTAGTGATGAAAAAAACTAAATGTGATGCTGTTAAATTAGAAGGAGGAAAAAAAATTATTCCTATTGTCAAGTCTCTAGTGAAAAACAAAATACCTGTTATGGGGCACTTAGGTATTTTACCTCAAACTGAAAAAAAATTTACCTATAAAGGCAAAAAATTAATAGAAAGAAATAGAATTTTAAAAGATGCTAAACTATTAGAGGAAGCAGGCATTTTTTCAGTAGTATTAGAATGTATTGAAACTAAACTAGCAAAAAAAATTACCGAACAATTAAATATTATTACTGTTGGTATTGGTTCCTCCGCCAATTGTGATGGACAAGTTTTAGTGATTGACGATTTAATTGGTTTAAGTCAAAGTAAATTTAGATTTGTAAAGAAATATGCTAATGTTAATCAAATGATTAATTTGGCAGTTAAAAGATATAAAGCTGAAGTTTTAAAAAAACAATTCCCTAAAGCTAAACACTCATTTAAAAATTAATCGAATTATCCCATTGTAAATGGATCAGTCATTGGTTTGTCTGATGAATTGTACCATGTGGTCTTTATTCTTGTGTATTCTTTTATAGACTCAATACCTGCCTCTTTTCCATAACCACTATCTTTAATTCCTCCAAAAGGAGCCATGGGAGAAATTAATCTGTAAGTATTAATAAAAACTATTCCAGCTCGTATAGCTTTAGACACTCTTAAGCCACGAGCAAAATTAGAAGTGTAAACCCCTGAAGACAATCCATATTTGTTATCATTCATTTTGTCTATCACCTCTTCCTCTTTTTCAAATTTCATTACAGATAATACTGGCCCAAATAATTCATTTTCTGCAACAGGAAGATTGTGATTTTCACACTCAATTATTGTTGCAGGAAAATAATAACCTTTATTAGAAACCGAAGATCTTTTTCCACCACATTTAACTTTCCCTCCTTGTTCAATTGTAGCTTTAATGTTTTTTTCTATATTTTCTAATTGTTTGAAACTATTTAAAGGACCCATTTGTGTATCTTTTTCCATAGGACCTCCCAATTTAATCTTTTCAGCTTTATTTATAAGTTTTTTTAAAAACTCATCATAAATTTTTGAATGTAAATAAAGTCTTGATCCTGCAATACAACTTTGTCCACTAGCTCCAAATATTCCAGCAGTAATACCATTTAATGCGTTTTCTTGTTCAGCATCATCAAATACAACAACTGGGCTCTTTCCACCAAGTTCTAAGCTTACTTGTGATAAATTTTCTGCAGAATTTTTTATAATATGTTTTGCAGTTTCAGGTCCACCTGTGAAAGCTATTCTTTCTACTAAGGAGTGAGTAGTTAATGCTTTACCACACGGTTCACCAAGTCCAGTAATTATATTAATCACTCCTTTTGGCATTCCAGTTTTTTCAATTAATTTTGCAAATTCTAAAAGTGTAACTGGAGCAAGTTCTGAAGCTTTAATTACAACTGTGTTACCCATTGCAAGAGCTGGTGCGAGTTTCACTGCTGTTAAGAGCATTTGAGAATTCCAAGGAATAATTGCTGCAACAACTCCAATAGGAATTCTTGTTGTCGTAACTTGCATATCAGGTTTATCTATTGGAACGACTGTACCTTCTACTTTGTCAGCCAAACCTGCAAAATAATCATAATATTCTGCTATGTAATTTGCCTGAGTTTTTGTTTCTCTATAAAGTTTACCTGTATCAATAGTTTCTATTTTTCCAAGGTGTTCCGAATTAGCTCTTAGTTGATCAGCAATTAATTTTAAATACTTTGATCTTTCTCTTGGATGAATTTTAGACCAATTATTTTCAAAAGCTTTTTGAGCTGATTGAACAGCTTTATCTACATCTTTTTCATTTGCCTCAGGAACAGTCGCCCAAACTTCATTATTTTCAGGATTTAATGTTTCAATTTTTTTTCCAGAAGATGAATCTACCCATTCACCATTGATATACATTTTAAAATCTTGAATTTTTGACATCTAATTATTAATAAAATTTTTAATTTTTATATTAACATCATCTACACATTCTATACTACAAAGATGTTTTCCATTTTGAATTTCAATATAAGTAGAATTAACAAGGTCTTTAACCAATTCTTTAGACATTGCTGGAGTTGAGCCAACATCATCTGAACCAGTCATTACTAAAGTTTTTCTATCTATCTTTTTTATGGCTTCAAAATCATCATAATGATTAGCAAATAACTCATAAGCTTTAAGAAAATTTTTGTGATCTTTTGGTTCTTTATTTAAGATTTTCATAAACAAATCATAAGTTTGCGGATTATTTTCTAGGTATTTGTCACTAAACCATCTTTTTAAAGCTTGTTTAGATATTGGTTTGTTCAATTTAGCTTGATTATATCTGTCTAATACAAGAGATCTTTCTTTATCTGACCTTTTATATGTAGTGCCAATTAATACTAGTTTTTCAATTTTTTTTTGAAAACGAGAAGAAAAATCTAAAGCAATCAAAGAACCTAAAGAAAAACCTATAAGATTTATTTTTTCTATTTTTAAATGATCCAAAAGTTCTAAAAGTTGGTTAGAATAATCTTTAAGAGTTAACTTATCTTTATTCCATGGCGTCTTTCCATGACCTAATAAATCATAAGTTAAAGTTGAATATTCATTAAAATAACTTACTTGATGGTTCCACATTTGATGATCAAGACCAACTCCATGAATAAATACAAGAGGGTTAGTATCTTTTTTATTAAATAAATAACAATTTTGATTTGGATCAAAATTTAGAGACATTAAATTATTTGGGATCTAATCCCATTTCTTTCATATCTTGATAACGATCTCCAGTTCTTGCATGTGCTCTACCACTTGATGCACCTCCAATAGCTATTACAATTTCATCATTAAATGGCGCGTCATGAATTGTAAATTCATGAGTTAGATAATATGGTCTTAAACCAGAATCTGTTTTATGCATCATAGGAATAGATATTTTAGATCCCGCAGGTCCTCTTGTATTAGTAAAACTTAAATAAGAAGTACCGCCAACAGCATCTCTAAATTTATTTCCAAATCTTAAAGTATGAATAAAGGCTGAAGCATGTTCTATTTCACCATTCAAACCTACAGTTCCAGCTTTTCCATAAGCTAAAATTTTTTCAGGTGATCCAATTTCTTTAATTAATTCTGGAACCAATATATCACCAAGTTTTGGAGCTAAATCTAAAATGATTGGTTTTAAATCTTCCACAAATCCTTGTCCTACCCAAGGGTTTTTAAAAATAGCTGCTACCGAAACCATCAAAACAGGTTCCTTTGCTTCTTTCCCACCCTCAATAAAAGTTTTATCTACAAATTTTGTAAACTTCCTTAATTCAAGTTTCACTAACTGGCTTTCTCTATATCGTCGTTATCAAAATTAATTTTAGGTATCACTTCATCATTAAACAGTTTTATACTTCTCATACAAGCTTTATGATCAA
>CACHDJ010000013.1 GCA_902578525.1 uncultured Pelagibacteraceae bacterium
AAAAAATAATTGTAACGGGTGGTCTGGGATTTATAGGAAGCAATCTTATAGATTTATTACTTCAAAAAAACTTTAAAGTAATGAATATTGATAAAATCACATATTCATCAAACTTTTATAATACTAAAGAATTTAAAAATTCAAAAAATTATAAATTTGTTAAATGTGACATTAAAGATAAGATAATAAAAAAGATATTACTTAAATATAAACCAAATTGTATATTTAATTTAGCTGCAGAAACTCACGTTGATAGATCTATCGATAATCCTGAAAATTTTATCCAAAGTAATATAGTTGGGGTTTATAATCTACTAGAAAATTTTAAATATTTTTCAAAAAAATATAAATCTAAATTAATACATATTTCTACAGATGAAGTTTATGGTGATATTTTAACTGGACGATCATCAGAAAAATATCCATATCAGCCTAGCTCTCCGTATGCAGCTAGTAAAGCTGCATCAGATCATTTGGTTAGTTCATATGTTAGAACATACAAGATCCCTGCAATTATAACTAATTGCTCAAATAATTATGGTCCAAAACAACATCCTGAAAAATTGATCCCAAAATTAATTTATAATATCATAAATAATAAACCTCTGCCTATTTATGGAAAAGGTAAAAATTCTAGGGAATGGATATATGTCAAAGACCATTGCGAAGCATTAATAAAAATATTTTTAAAAGGTAAAAATGGTGAATTTTATAATATTGGATCAAATAAAAATCTTAATAATTTACAAGTAACCAATGAACTTTTAAAAAAATCAAAAAAATTAATTAAACTCAGAAGCAAAGTAAAAATAAATTTTGTGAAAGATCGTCCTGGTCATGATATTAGATATGCATTGAATAGTAATAAAATTAAAAATGAGATAGGTTGGTACCCAAAAACAAATTTCTCAAAAGGAATAAGATTGACACTTGAATGGTATTTAAAAAATAAGTCGTATTATAAATCTCTTTCAAAAAAAGATATAATTAAAAGATTAGGTAAAAGATGATTAAAAAAGGTATAATATTAGCTGGAGGAAAAGGAACTAGAATGAGTCCTTTAACTAAGGCTGTTAATAAACAATTATTACCAATATATGATAAGCCACTTATTTTTTATCCATTATCCATACTGATGTTGGCTAACATTAGAGATGTTTTAATTATTGTTAATAAGGGGCAATTAGAACAATACAAAAAAATATTACCTCCAAAAAATAATTTAGGAATAAAGATCACATATGTAGAACAAAAATCACCTAATGGCTTACCAGAGGCTTTTATTTTAGGAGAAAAATTTATTGGCCGTAGTGATGTTGCTTTAATATTGGGGGATAATTTTTTTTATGCTCAATCTTTGTCAAAAATTTTAAAATCTTGTACAAAATTAAGTTCTGGAGCTAAAATAATGCTTCATAAAGTTGGTAAACCAGAAAGATACGGAGTAGCTAAAATTAAAAATAGAAAAATAATTAATTTAAAAGAAAAACCAAAAAAATTTTACTCAGACCTAGCTGTAACTGGATTATATTTTTTTGACAACAAAGTAATAAAATATTCAAAATCTTTAAAGCCCTCAAAAAGAGGAGAATTAGAAATAGTAGATCTTTTGCGTAAATATTTAAAGAATAATAGGTTAAAAGCAGAATATCTTGGTAGAGGTGGAGCTTGGCTAGATACTGGATCAATTGAAGATTTCTATAAGACTAGTTCTTTTGTCTCTGCAATTGAAAATCAACAAGGTTTTAAAATTGCATGCCTTGAGGAAATATCATTAAATAACAATTGGATTAAAAAAAATCACATTTTAAAAGCAATTAAATTTTATGGAAAATGTGAGTATAGCGAATATCTTAAAAAACTTCTATAATTAATGAAAATTAAGAAAACAAAATTTAAAGATTTATTAATTATAGAAAATCAAAAATTTACTGATGATCGAGGCGAATTTAGAGAGCTTTTAGTCGAAAAGAAAATAAAAAAAAGATTTATTTTTAATGTTGTATCAATTTCAAAAAAAAATGTAATACGCGGACTACATTATCAATTGAATAAACCTCAAGGTAAATTTATTTCTGTCTTAAAAGGTAAAATATTAGATGTTGTTATTGATATAAGAAAAAACTCAAAAACTTTTGGAAAACAATTCAAAACTATTCTTTCAGAAAAAAATTGTAAATCTATTTTTATACCAGAAGGTTTTGCGCATGGATTTAGTTGCTTTGGAAAAGAAAATATTG
Organism: uncultured Pelagibacteraceae bacterium; assembly: GCA_902578525.1. Classification (GTDB taxonomy): domain Bacteria; phylum Pseudomonadota; class Alphaproteobacteria; order Pelagibacterales; family Pelagibacteraceae; genus Pelagibacter. The sequence continues at coordinate 2,241 of CACHDJ010000013.1, forward strand.
TGATTTATAGCTGTACTAATTATAGAAATCCATCTGGAGAAAAAGGTATTTTATGGAACGATAAAACTTTAAATATTAATTGGAAAATTAAAAAACCTATAATTTCTGAAAAAGATAAAAAAAACTTAAAATTTAAAGATCAATTTTAGTTAACAATATGACCAAACTCTCTATTTATTGTATGGCTCTCGAAAATGATAATTTAAAAACAATTAAAAAACTAAATTATCTACCAGTAGGTCTAAAAAATGATAATTTTTCTGGTGGATGGTTTAGAGATAATACTGGTGATAATATTAGTAAAAAAAATGCATATTATGGTGAATACACTTGGTACTATTGGTATTGGAAAAATTTATTAAAATTAAAAAAAAAAGATGAATGGATTGGTTTTTGTTCTTATAGAGAATATTGGGGATCTAATAAAAAAACTTCGTCGACAAAAATTGAAGATCTAGTTCTGAACGGCTATCAAGAGGAATGGAATGGATATAATACCATAATTGGTAAGCCTATTTCAGTCGGTTCCACAAAAATATCAAAAGTATTAAAATATGGAAAAATTGCTCTTTTGAGAAATCCAAAAGCAATTTTCTCAAAAAAAGGTAGATCTATAAGATGGCAGTTTGATATGTTCCATGGTAATGGAAATCTAGATAAAGCAATCGATTTACTTCCAGATAGTGATAGAGATGATTTTAGGCATTACGTTAGATCTGAAACTAGTTTTGCTCGAGGAAATATTTTTATTTCTAATTCAGAAAAAATAATTGATGAATATTTTACTTATATATTTAAATGGTTAGAAAATTGTGAAAAAATATTTGGATTCAATTTGCAAAGTTATGGACAAATAAGAATGTACGCATTTATTGCAGAAAGATTTTTGCCGTTCTGGTTTAAAAAATACACTAAATTTTTAGAATGGCCAGTTATTTATTACGATATAAACAAAATATAAATGATTAATTTTTGGTCATACAAAAGAGAATATAAAAAAATTAAAAATAAAATTTTAATAAGAATAGATAAAACTATTTCTAAGGGTAATGTATTTTTCGGTGATGAGTTAAATAATTTTGAAAAAAAGTTTTTAAAAAAATATAAATCAAAATTTGGGGTTGCTGTAGGTAGTGGTACAGATGCTCTGCTTATTTCACTTTCGGCGTTAAATATTAAAAGGGGTGATCAAATAATAACTGCTGCTAACACTGCTATCCCTACAATTTCAGCAATAATTAATTCTGGAGCAGTTCCAAAATTGGTTGATATTAGAGATGATTATTTAATTGATCCTTCAAAAATTGAAAAACAGATTAACAAAAAAACTAGAGCAATAATACCTGTTCATTTATATGGCCAATCATGTGATATGGATAAAATAATTAAGATAGCTAAAAAATATAATCTAAAAATTATTGAAGATTGTGCACAGGCACAAGGAGCAATGTATAAAAATAAATTTGTTGGAACTTTCGGTGACTTTGCCTGTTTTTCTTTTTATCCAACAAAAATTTTAGGGACATATGGTGATGGAGGCTTTATTATTACAAAAAGATTCAATGATTATAAAAAAATTAAAAGATTAAGATTTTATGGAATTGAAACAACAGATAAAAAAAATAAGTTTTTTAATAAATATTACGCAAATGATAATGGTTTTAATTCAAGGCTCGATGAAATTCAAAGCACAATTTTAAATATAAAATTAAGTTATACAGATAATTTTATAAAAAAAAGAATTAATTTAGCAAAAATTTATATAAAAAATTTAAAAGATACAAATTTAAAATTACCTAGTGTAAATAATTTCTCAAAACATGTTTACCATCTATTCACTGTCAGACATCGTCAAAAAAACAAAATTGTAAAGTTGCTTAAAAAAAATGGAGTTGGAACTAGAGTAATTTACCCTTATCCGATTAATATTATGAAAGCTTATAAAAAATTTGGAACAAAAGAAAACAATCTAAAAAAAACATTTTCCGCATCGAAAGAGATTTTTTCATTACCTCTTTATCCAGAACTGAAAATTTCTGAAGTTAATTCAATATGTAAAACTTTAAAAAAAATCTTAAAACTAATTGATCAATAATTAATCATTTTTTTATAATTTCTTATTCTTTTTTTTTCATTTAATGTAATAAAAAAATTTCTATGAAAACATTTTCTTATTATTTTATAAATAATCGTATTTTCGTCTAATTTTCCAAATAATTTTTCAAACTTTGAGAGAGTGTTTATAAAACTTCCTTTGTGTCTATAATCAATAATAAACTCCTTTAATTTTGAATTATTTTTTAACAACTTAGCTTTAGAAATTTTTTTTGAGCCAAAATTAATTGACACTATAGAATCATAATAAAATATTGACTCTATTCTATCTGATAATTTATTTGGTTTCTTATTCAAAGATGGATTTCGTCTATGAAGACTTTCCACAATCAATTTACTAAAATTGATAAAAGAATAATCTGAAGGATTCTTAAAACCTTTTTTTTTCATAAAACTTGTATGAGTATCTTCAATTATAATCATGCCATTAGGTTTGATATGTTCATAAGACTCCATAAAGGTTGTAATTTGTTGAATATTCCTGTGACCTCCATCATCAAGTAAAATATCTATTTTTCCAAATTTTCTATAAAATTTTTTCCAAAAATTAGGATCGGATTGATCACCAATTTCAATATTAAATCCGAATTTTTGTAATTTTTTTGCATTAGGATTTAGCTCAACACCAATTATTTTAGCTTTTGGTCCAAAAAATTTTTTCCACATAAATAAAGAGCCACCATTGCCAACTCCAATTTCTACAAAAGTAATTTTTTTATTAACAAATTTTTTAAAAAAATTTTCATAGATATTAAAATAATTATCCCATTTGATTGAAAACTTAGGGGAAGATCTAAAAGATTTTAATAAATTTTTCATTTTTTTATGGTAGCGGGAAGTGGGATCGAACCACTGACCTCAGGCTTATGAGTCCTGCGCTCTAACCAACTGAGCTACCCCGCCACAATTGTCAAATGCTTTATAACTTTTTTAAAACTTTTTACAATTAATTGATATTATAAAATTTATTAACTTTGTTAATTAATAAATTTAATGTTTTATTTTCTATAGCAGCCGAATATTGTTTTTCAAGTTTAAGTCTATTTTTCTTTGTTTCATTTATCCAATTTTTTTTATAATTCTTAATTTCATACAATAACATCTGACCAAATTTACTAATATCTCCATTTTCAATTTTTTTAAACATAGGTTCTTTCCAGTATTCGACTCCACCACCACCTACATAACCGATTACTTTATTTCCAGATAAAGCTGCTTCAATAGGCGGTACACCTAAACCTTCGAGATTGGAAAAAGATAAAAAAAATTTTGAATGAGATAAAGATTTTATCAGATAATTTTCACTCACATTATGTAGTGGTATAATTTTCCAATTATTAGGTAACAAATTTTTCAAATAAAATAAAAGTAATTGTGAATGATCAGGTAATTTTCTTGGCATATATGTAATAGTATTTGTTTTTTTTTGAATTTTTAGTTTTTTACTATTTATTGAAAAGTTTATTCTTAAAATTTTATTTTTAAACTCAGGAAACATTTCTTTGAAACATTTAATGTTATAATCTGAGCTAATCAAAATAATTTTAGCATTTTTGTAAGCTGACTTTAATTTTTTATAATTACTAGTTGAATTCATATGATAAAAACCTTGAATAAAAATTCCATAATTAATTCCTTTTTTTTTCAGTTCTAAGTCCTCAGAAAAATGAGACCATATTTCTGGAATTATTAAAAAATCAGTATCTTTATTTAATGAAAACTTTTTTTTTAAATTTACGTCTTTATTAAACCAATTTTTACTTGGAGAAAAAAATTTTGAGACCCTCATTTTATTAGGATTCCATCCAGAATATTTTTCATTAAATATATTAAATTTTTTTGATAAAGAAGTTTCGATTTTGTAAGAAAACTTTTTTTTTAAATGAATTACACTTGATGATACATTTTTTTTTAAGCTATTTAATTTAAGTGAATGATTATATATAACTTTTGCTCCACCTGAAGCACCTTTCATTTCAGGTAATAAATAGATTAGATTAATTTTTTTCATAAAATAATTTAAGATATTAAATCATTTTGTTTAATTTAACATATTATAAAACCCAACCTTTCTAATAATTTATACTTAATCTAAGCTGGATAACTTTAATAGGGTTTATTAATTATTATTTATTCAACAATAAGATCTTACTGTCTAAAAAAATTAAGATATTTTAAGTTATTAAAAAACCAAAAGTTAGAACAACAAATGAAGCTAACAATGAAAATAATATTTTCTTTCTGCTCTCTTTTTTTTGGTCTAATTTAACTCTATTTAATAGTATATTAATATTAGTACTTTTAGATTTGATATCATATTTATCATCCAGCAAATATTTTGATGAAGTCATATTTTTAACTGATGAAATTGTTTTTTTCATGATTCATTTAAACATTAAATTGAGAATTATACAAACTTTTTATACTGATAAATAAATACCTACAGAACTCACAGCTGTAAAAAATAAAATTAATATAATTATATTTTTTTTGCTCTCTTTTTTTTGACTTTCTTTTAATTTTGATTTTAAAACATTAATATCTACTCTTCTAAAAGTAGTCTCAGAAGATTTTAAAGGCTTTTCAGTCAAACCTGTATTATTTGAGGTCTCAATAACAGTCTGATTATCTGCAAAGCCTTTATCTCTCATTTTTTAATTTAAACATGATATTATTATCTTAACAATTCATAAAAGGTTCATATTGGGTCACAATTTTGTTGACTCATGTTCATTTTGGGTTTCATATTTGATTATTAAATTTATGAATCTTAATCAAATAGATTTCTCAAAAGTTCTAAATGACGACCAAGTTTATGATCATATGATGGCTAATTATGATCAACTAGGTAAGAATTGGATTAATCATCAATGGCGATGGATGAATGCAGTTTATCAAGCTTTCAAAGATCACTACAAATATATGATAATCATTTCCTTAGTTGAAAAAACTTTACAGTTTTACGATCAAATGAATATTAAACTGTCATATGATCAATATTATTCAAAATCCTATCTTCAAATAGATAAATTTAGTATTACTGAACTATGTCAAAAACTTCAATTACCTAAAGAAACTGTTAGGCGAAAAGTTCTAGAACTTGAAAAATTAAAAGTTCTTAAAAGATTTAAAAAAAAAATAATTGTAGATCGTAGTTCGTTTTCTTTTATCAAGCCAGAAAGACAAATGAAGTATACATCTAAATATATTATTCAAATAGCAGAAATACTTAATAAAGAAAAACTTTATACAAAAAAGCTTGAACCAGATTTTGTTGAAAATGTTCTTAAAAAAAATTTCTCTTTGACTTGGAGGTGGTTTTATAGAATGCAAATTCCAATGGTTATAGGATACAATGATATGTTTAAAGACTTAACCACTTTTCATGTTTGGGGGACAGTTTGTATGAATCAAGCTTTTAATTATTCTAAGTCATTAGATAAAAAAAATTCTCTCAATGGTAGTGACGATTATTTTAATTATCAAAAAAAATTATTTAAAGGTGATTATATGAAATTTAATGAAGAAATCATAAAAGAAAGTAGTGGATTAAGTAATGGGGTTAGCGCAATGTCTATTTCAGATATGACAAATATTCCTCGGGCAACAGTTATTAGAAAATGTAAGTTTTTGATAAAAGACAACTATTTGAAATTAAATGAAAAAAAACAGTATATCTTAACAGGTTTCAATATCAAAAGAGTCCTTCCATATCAAAAATTAATTTTTAAAAATAAAGCTAAATTTATTCGAAAAGTGCTTAATCTTTTGACGATTTCATAAAAATCTTTTTTTTTAAAAATTTTTAATATATTAATTTAACTAAAATAATTTATCTTAAGGAAAAATTGGAGACAGTAACAAAAATTGCACCTTTAATACTCGCATTAATAATGTTGGGTTTGGGTTTAGGTTTAAAAATTGAGGATTTTGCAAGAGTATTAAAAAATCCAAAAGATTTTTTTGTAGGTTTTGTATCTCAATTAATTATTCTTCCATTAATTGCTTACTTGTTAATTATTATATTAAAAACACCACCAGAAATAGGAATTGGAGTTATGATTATTGCTGCTGCGCCAGGTGGGGTTACATCAAATATATTAACAAAGTTTGCTAATGGGGACGTTGCTTTATCTATAACTTTAACAGCTATAATTAGTTTAATTTGTATTATTACAGTTCCTTTTATAATTTTTATCTCTGCGGATTTACTTGGAATTTCAAGTATATCTGAAAATATTTCAATGACTGGTATAGCGCTTAAAATGTTTTTAGTTGTAACAGTGCCAGTTATATTAGGAATGATTTTAAGAAAATTTGCTGAAAATTTTGTAAATTCAAAAATTCAAATATTTGAAAAACTTAATATAGTGTTATTTGTCATTTTTTTTATAGCTGCATTTTATGAAGAGAGAGAAAATTTTATAAATTTTCTATTACAGGCAGGTTTTGTTACTTTAATTCTAAATATAACAATGATGATTATAGCATACTATCTTGGTAAAACTTTTGCCTCAGGTGTAAAACAACAAAAATGTATTGCTTTAGAATGTGGATTACAAAATGGTACTTTAGCAATATTTGTTTCTACTCAAATATTTGGCTCAGATATAATCTATATAACTCCAACCGCTGCATATGCATTAATTATGTATATAACTGGTTTTATATTTGTTTTTCTTTTAAAAAATAAAGTTTAATTATTTTTAAAATTTGTCTGCTTAAGAGGTTTATCTATTAGATCTATTGGGTATTTCTTTTTTTCAACCTCGATGAATAAGTTTTTATTTTGAAGTTCTTTACTAAAAAAATCGTTATTGATATATCCAAATACTAAGTTCTTTTTATAATTGAATGAATAATTTCCCGATGTAGATCTACCTATTATTTTATCATCTATATAAATAGGTTCATCATGTAACAAAAGTGGCTTACCTGGTTGACTTTCTTTTAACGTGAACATTGCAAATCTACTTTTAATTTTTCCTTTTTTAATCTTTTCAAGGGCTTTTTTTCCAATAAAATCTTCATCTTTCTTATGACTAATAGTAAACGATAAGCCCGCTTGGTACTGATTTTCCTCAGGAGAAATATCATGTCCCCAATGTAAGAAACCACTCTCCATTCGCATTATATCCATTGCATGCATGCCACAATTTGAAAGGTTAAAATCTTTACCTTTATTAATAATTAATTCGTATATTTTTTTTGCATTTTTGTGATCAACATATAACTCATAACCTAACTCACCTACATAAGATAATCTTTGTGTCCAAATTTTAACCCCTTCTATCGTGATAAATTTAGCTGTTCCAAATTTAAATTGATTATTGTCAAAATCATCTAGACTTAAAGTTTTAATTAAATCTCTGCTTTTTGGGCCAAATAAACCAAATACACATAAATCATCTGTCACATCTTTTAATTCAACATCTTTTGAAAGATATTTGTTAATATGAAATTTATCTCTTTCCCTTGTAGCGGCTGAACTTATTATTCTAAAATAATCCTTCTCAATACATACGATCGTTAAATCTGTTTCTATGCCAGCATCGGGATTAAGCATATGTGTATAAACACATTTACCAGGTTTATTTTGAATGTTTCCAGTACAAATTTTCTGTAATTCTTTATGTGCTTTAACTGATTTTATCTCAAACTTAGAAAAAGGTGTTAAATCAAATAAACCAACATTTTTAATTGTATTGTTCGTTTCATATTCTGCAGATGGATACCAACTTTGGTAATTATAACTATATTGATACTCAGTTTTTTCTCCATCCAAAGCAAACCACATGGGCCTCTCATACCCACCTGAAACCCCAAAGCATGCTCCAAAACTTTTTAAATTTTCATGATAAGGTAATGTTTTAACATTTCTTGCAGTTTTATGTTGTTTGAATGGCCAGTGCATGCCATACAAATCACCTAGTGACTCGGTTATTCTTTTTTTTATAAATCCTAAATCAGAATGAAACTTTTGAAATCTTTTTATATCATAACTGAAAATATCCTCATTAATATGACCATTAATTAACCATTCAGCTGTTACTTTTCCAACTCCTCCTCCGCTTCCAATTCCAATACTGTTCAATCCACAACATACAAAAAAATTTTCAATTTCTGGTACTTCACCTAATAAAGTGTTTGTATCCGGAGTAAAAGATTCTGGACCTGAAAAGAATTTTCTAATACCTGCAGTTTCTAAAACTGGAAATCTTTTTACAGCAGAATTTAAATAAGGTTCAAAATGTTCAAAATTTTCATTAAATTCACCAAAAGAAAAATCCTCTGGTACTACATTTGTTTTATCCCAAGCAGGAATTGAATTACCTTCAAAAATGCCTAACAATATTTTACCTGCATCCTCTTTAATATAAGTTCTATTATCAAAGTCTCTAATCACTGGTAAAGTCTTAGAAAGATTTTTGATAGGCTCGGTAATAATATAAAAATGTTCTGCTGGATAAAGTGGAATGCTAACACCAACTTTTTCTCCAATCTGTCTAGACCACATTCCAGAAGCTAAAACAATATACTCACATTCAATTTCTTGACCATTGACTTTAACGCCTGAAATTTTCCCATTTTTAGTTAAAATTTTATCTACAGGAGATTTTTCAAAAATTTTTGCACCTTCTAGTCTTGCTGCTTTAGCTAACATATGTGTAACCCCAGACGGATCTGCTGCTCCATCACCTGGCATTAAAATTCCCCCAATAACTTCTTCGGTATTGATTATTGGATAATCTTTTTTAATTTGTTCTTTATTAAGAATTCGAACATCAACATCATAAAGTTGTGCAGTCGTTGCTTGTCTCAAAAGTTCTTGCCATCTTTCTTTATTTTGAGCTATAGAAAGAGCACCATTTAATCTTAACCCAGCAGAATGATCTGCTTTCATCTCAAGTTCTTTATACAAATCTAAAGTATATTTTCTAATTTTAGTAATTGAAGCCGTTGGTCCTAATTGACTCACTAGCCCCGCAGCATGCCAAGTTGTTCCTGAAGTTAATTGATCTCTCTCTAAAAGGATTGTATCCTTCCAACCGAATTTAGCTAAATGATAAGCAACAGAACATCCTACTACACCACCTCCAATCACTACTACTTTACACGTTTTAGGAATTTCTTTATTCACTTTAGTGTTATATTAAACTTTATAAAAAAATGAAAACAAAAATATTTATTACAGGTTCTTCAGGTTTTATAGGGTTTCATGTTGCTAAAAAATTTTTAGAAAAAGGATTTAAAGTATGTGGTTTTGACTCTATGAACAATTATTATGACGTTAACTTAAAAAAATCTAGACTTAAAATTTTACGTAAATATAAAGATTTTTTATTCATTAAAGGAAATATTGAAAATGAAAAGTCATTATATTATTCAGTCAACAAATTTAAACCTTCATTTATTATTCATTTAGCAGCACAAGCGGGAGTGAGATATAGCATTAAAAATCCTAAAATTTATTTAAATTCAAATATTAATGGTACTTTTCACGTTATAGAGGCTGCAAGAAAATTTAAAATTAAACATCTTATTATAGGATCTAGCTCATCAGTTTACGGAGCAAATAAAAAATTTCCTTTTCAGGAAATTGATAAAGCAGACAATCAATTAAGTTTTTATGCAGCAACAAAAAAATCATCAGAAATCTTGGCGCATTCTTATTCAAGTTTATGGAATCTTCCTATCACAATGCTAAGATTTTTTACGGTATATGGGCCATGGGGAAGACCAGACATGGCTTATTTTAAATTTACTATGAAAATTTTAAAAGGAAAAAAAATTGATATTTATAACAGAGGTAAGATGTATAGAGACTATACGTATATTGATGATATTGTTGATGGAATTTATAAATTATTAAAAAAAATTCCATCCACATATTCAAAAAAAAAATTTAAAAATGACAGTTTATCATCAGTCGCACCATTTAGAATTTTAAACATTGGAAATACAAAAAAAATACATTTACTAGATTTTATAAATGGTCTTGAAAAAGAATTGAATAAAAAGGTAAAAAGAAATTACATGCCAATGCAAAAAGGAGACGTCCACTCAACATTATCAGATACAAATCTTCTTAGAAAAATTACTGGTTACAATCCTAAGACCAAATATAAAGAAGGTATTAAAAAATTTTTAAGTTGGTATAAAAATTATTATTAAAAAATTAAATAATTTAGTTCAAAACTTTTTTTTGCATTTCAATAGCATGATGAAATGAAGTGAAAGATTTTAATTTTTTTTTCAAATTAATTTTTTTGATTAATTTTTCTTTTTGTGTATCTTTCAAGCAAGTGTTGATCATTTTTATGAGGCTTTCATTTGAATTTGACTCAAACAAATAACCACTATCATTACCAATAATTTCTTCTGGCCCATTCGGGCAATTACTTGAAACAACTTGACAATTATTAAACCCAGCTTCAATTAAAACAAATCCTGGATCTTCCCATAATGAGGTTAAAACTAATGCTTCGCTCTTTTTCATAAAATAATGAACATTATTAATATATTCGAGAGTAAAAACTTTATCCGAAATTCCTAATTTTTCTAAAGTAATTAAAAATTCATTTTTTTCTTCACCAGTACCAATAAATATAAAATATAATTCTTTATTAGATTTCATTATTTCAGGTATGTTTTTTAGATAAAAAAGAAAATTTTTTTGTTTTGTAAATCTACCTATAGATAATAAGAATTTTTTGTTATCTATAATTTCTTTTATTTTAGGATTAATATTTTCCTCCGTTTTCCTCAAATTTTGAATATCTTTTATATTTAAAACAGGGTCATTTAAGACTGTTAATTTTTCTTTTAAGAATTCAAATTTTGATAAATCATTAAAAGTATCTTTTGTAGGACATGTTATCTTAAAAATATTTTTCAATGCTAATTTCCAAAGCAGCTTTCTTAAAAAAGTCATTTTAGGTAATCCAGAAATTCTTAATACTAATTTTGTCTCATAATTGTTAATTGTAAATAAAATTAAAGGCAATGAGGTAACAAGATGAATAATTAAATAATCAGGTTTTTTTTGTTTCAAAAGCTTATTTAGTGAAAAAAAACATTTTATAAAAATGAACCAGTAAATTAACCTGCTTTTTAAAAATCCATCTTTTTTTTTTAGATTTACTGATGAATCTTTATTAAGTTGAATAATGTTAATTTCTTTTTTTTTTAAAATTTCTTTATAATCTGCCCATTCGTTTATTGCGTCTACAATTGTTGCTGATAAATCTTTTTTTTTTGAAAATTTATTTATAGCTTCTGCAGAGTTAAGAACAGCTTTAATTGTTGCTACCTTAGAAATAAATGGAGACCAATAAAAAACTTTTTTCATTTTAAGATAATTATATTTCTTTAAAAAGATTTAAATATTCTGAAATTACTTTTTTTTCTTCAAATCTAAAAATCTTTGTCTTCGCTAAATTTAATTTTTTTTTAAAGATTGATTTTTTTTTCATGTATAAATCAACTTTATCTGCTAATTCTTCAAAGTTTTTTTTTTCAAAAATAAATCCACCTCTACCTTTTAATAATATTTCATCGGGTCCTGAGTTACAATTAGATGATATGACAGGAAGATCTAAAACTAAAGACTCAATAATTGAGTTTGGACATCCCTCGTACAGAGATGGCATAATATATAAATCTGAAATTAGAAAATAAGGATATGGATTTTTTTTAAACGGAAGTAAAAATACTTTTTTATTAAGTTTTTTTTCTTGAATATAGTTTTTAATATTATTTAATTCTGGACCATAACCTATTAAAATTAGTTCTATATTTTTATATTTTTGACTAATAATTCTAAATGCTTTCAAAAGAGTAATTAAATCTTTTCTTTTAGTGAATCTAGAAACTGAGAGTAATCTAACCTTTTTAGAATTTTTTTTTATATTTTTAGGTTTATATACTTTTGAAAGTTTAATAATTTCTTTTGAATTTGTTGGACTATATATCATTTTTACATTTGAATTAACAAAAGCTGAAAGATCATTTGAAAGCTTTTTTGTATTTCCTATTATTATTGAAGCATTTTTATAAGTGAGTTTCATAAGAATCTTTATTATATTTTTTTTTAAATAATCTTGAACTGAATTATAATAATAGAGTTCATCTAAATGATTTCTTTCTATAAGTATTGATTTAAATTCTTTAAAGTTTTTTAATAAAAAATAACTTAAACTATTTGCGTAATTTTGATTTGATATAAATATTTTTTTATTAAATTCCTTATTATGATAATTTGATAATATTTTTCTTATTTCAAAAAAACTAAATAACATTCTCTTATTCTTTAGTTTAATTACTTTTATATTTGAGTTTAAATTTAATTTAAAATTTTTTTTAATATAAATATAAATAATTTCATAATTTCTTTTATTAAGACTATTGAGCGTCTGTATAATTTTATTCGTAGCTCCTCCAATATCTGAATAAGGATGTAAACAAATAATTAATGTTTTATGGTGCATCTATTTTTATAAATGGAATAATTTTTTTATAATATCAGACTAATTTTAAATTATGGAGATTTTATGTATTATTGAATTATATCGCTTGGATTGCAGTATTCATATCCAAAAATATCAGCTACAGCTTTGTAAGTTACTTGACCTTTGAATATGTTAAGCCCTGCTAAAAAATTTTTATCTTCGCTTAAAGCTTTTTGATAACCTTTGTTTGCCAGTTTAACTAAATAAGGAAGAGTTGCTGAATTTAATGCAAATGTTGAGGTTCTTGGAACACCCCCTGGCATGTTTGCAACACAGTAATGAACAACATCATCTACTATATAAGTTGGATCTCCATGAGTAGTTGGTTTACTAGTTTCTACACAACCACCTTGATCAATTGCAACATCTACAATTACAGAGCCTCTTTTCATTAATTTAATCATATCTTTAGTAACTAATTTTGGTGCCTCAGCCCCTGGAATTAAAACACCACCAACTAATAAATCTGCTTGAGTAACTAATTTAGTTAAATCTATTTTATCACTTTGATGAGGAATAATTTTATCACCGAACATTTCAACTAACTGTTTTAATCTAGCTTCTGATTTATCTATTATATGAACTTTAGCCTTCATACCTGTCGCAATAATTGCTGCATTCTCACCTACTACTCCGCCACCAAGGATTAATACATTTGCTGCTTCACCTCCTGGTGCTCCTCCTAACAATATTCCTCTACCTTTTTGATTTTTTTCTAGACAATGAGCTCCAGCTTGAACTGACATTCTACCTGCTACTGCACTCATAGGTGCTAATAATGGAAGTCTGCCATTATTATCTGTAACAGTTTCGTACGCGATATTTATACTTTTAGATTTAACCAATCCTTCCGTAAGGTCTTTTGCTGCAGCTAAATGAAGATAAGTATAGATAATTTGATTTTCTTTAATCATATCTACTTCGACCTTTTGTGGTTCTTTTACTTTAACAATTATTTCCGCATCATTAAAAATGTCTGATGCTTTATTTACAATCCTAGCACCTGCTTTAATATATTGATCATTCTCAAAACCAGCTTCAAACCCTCCATTATTTTCAATTAAAACCTCATGACCTTCTGAGACTAATGTTTTTACACTTTCAGGTGTTAAGCCAATTCTATTTTCTTGTGGTTTTATTTCTTTGGGTACGCCTATCCGCATTTTCTCTTTCTCTTAGTTGACCCTATATATAAAAATTTACTAACTAGTTCTTTTGATTTTTTTGATAGTTAGTAATACCAGTTCTAAGTTTATCTATAATCTCATCAATATGTTTTTTCTCACATATAAATTGTGGTGCAATAATTAAACAATCACCTGTTGCTTTAAAATTCACACCTGCTTCATAGCAAGCTTTAAAACAATCGTATCCTGCTTTACCAGGCTTAGTGTTTAACTTCATATCAATCCCACCCATCATTCCATATCCCCTAATATTTTCTACCGATTCTAAATCTTGAAGAGAAAATAAACCTTTTTGGAAATAAGGAGCTAAGTTTTTTGCTCTGTTAAAAATATCATCTTTTTCAAAGATATCTTGTACAGCTAATGCAGCTGCTACGGCTACTGGGATTCCTGAATAAGTATAGCCGTGAAATAGTTCTACTGAACCCATTGGCGATGCATCCATTACTGAATCATAAATTTCATCTTTACATGCAACAACACCCATAGGGACAACGCCATTTGTAGTCGCTTTAGCCATCGTCATAATATCTGGTGTAACACCATATTCAATACTTGCAAAAGATGAACCTGTTCTTCCCCATCCCGTAATTACTTCATCAAAAATTAAAAGTATTCCATGTTTGTCACATATCTCTCTTAATTTTTGTAAATAACCTTTTGGGGGGACTAATGTTCCAGTGGATCCTGCGATCGGCTCAACTATACAAGCAGCAATATTTTCTGGACCAAAATTTATTGCAATTCTCTCTAAATCATCTGCACGATCAGCACCTGTTTCTGGTTGTCCACTAACAAATTTATGCTCTGGTAAATGAGTATGTCTCATATGTTGAACTCCTGGCATTAATACACTTGCAAAAGTTTTAACATTATTAATCATTCCGCCTACTGAAATGCAGCCAATATTCATTCCATGATATCCTCGTTCTCTTCCTACAAATCTAAATCTTTCTGCCTTACCCTTAGATCTGTGATAGGCGATAGCTATTTTAAGTGCTGTTTCAACAGCTGTTGATCCACAAATTGTATAAAAAATTTTATTTAAATCGCCAGGAGTGTGTTTAGAAATTTTTGTTGCTAATTCAAATGATCCACCAAAACCTTGTTGAAATGGTTGAGCATAATCTAAAGTTTCTAATTGTTTAGTAACAGCCTCTGTAATTTCTTTTCTACCATGACCTAAAGGATTACAAAATAATCCTGAGCTTGCATCGATCTGAGTTTTTCCATGATGAGTTTTTAAGTAAACCCCTTTTGCTTCCGTAATTAATCTTGGATTTCGTTTAAAATCTTTATTAGATGTAAATGGCATCCAATGTTCATTTAATGAATTTGGGACTGAGGTACGATTTTCTGAACTCATAGATTCTTTTTAATAATTATATACTAATAAAAGTCCCTTTAGACTAATTAAGTATAATTCACCACTAAAATAATTGTCACAACTAAAAGTTGTATAAAATTGAACGTTTTTTTGTTTTACTTCCTGGTAAATTTAATTTTAACTTATGAAATTATAAATCAACGAAGAGGAATAAATGAAAAAAATAATTAGTTTTCTTTTAGGATGTTTTGTAGCTCTTAACTTAAGTATTTCAGCTGCTAATTCAGCTGCAAATCAAGTTAGAGTTGCTTACTTTCTAGAATGGCCAAGTCCGAACTTAGAAGATATGCAGAAGAAAAATTTTGCAAAAGCTTTAGGAGTGCCTGTAAAATGGACAAACTTCACTAATGGTGGAGCAATGACTGATGCTATGTTAGCAGGAGATATTGATATTTCTTACTCACAAGGATTAGTTCCATTTATTAATGCTGTGAAATCTAAAGCACCTATCAAACTTGTAGATATTGCTATGGAATACGGAATGGGAGGAACAACTTGTGTTACTTCTAATGCTTCTGGAATTACAAAAGCAAATGCTACTGAACTAGAAGGTAAGAAAGTTGCTGTTCCACTAGGAACAATGGCTGAATACGTTTTTGATGAAAGTATGAAAGTTGTAGGAGCTGACAGAAATAAAATGGATATTATTCAAATGGATCCTGAAGAAGGAGCTGCTGCATTAGTAAGTGGTGATGTTGTAATGGCATGTCTATTTGGAGGTAACTCAATCAAAGCTGCTACAGCTATTGGATCTAGATTACTTACAGTTCAAGAAGCTAGAGATGCTGGTATCCTGGGTATCGATATTACTTCAGTAACTACAAAGTTTATGAAAGAAAATCCTGGAATGCTTAGAACTTTTATAGAAGTAACTCATGAAGCTAATGCAAGATATAAAGCTGGTAAATCTGACATGAATGCGATGTCAAAAGCTTCAGAAATGAAAGTTGCTGATATGAAAGAAACTTTAAGTGGCTTTAAATTTCTTTCACCAGAAGAAACTAAACAGTCTATGGAAAGTGGAAATCTTAAAGGGTTTCTAGATGGTATGGGAACACCAAAAGGAAATGTAGATACTAGTTTCTTACCTTTATAATCTAAAGGTATTAAAAATTTAAATAGGCGCCAATTTAATTAAATTGGTGCCTATTTTTTTACTATAAATTTAAATATAAAGTTTTTTTATGAGTGATCTTATTTCACAAAATCTAAATATGATTTTTAAAACTCCCAAAGGAGAAACAGTTCACGCACTTAAAGATTTGAATTTTATATTAAAAAAAGGAGAATTATTAACTGTTCTAGGACCGTCAGGTTGTGGAAAAACAACTTTATTAAATATCACTGCAGGATTTATTAGACCAACTTCTGGAAGTATCACTTTGAATAATAAAGAGATTGACGGTCCTGGTGTGGAAAGAGGAATGGTTTTTCAACAAGGAGCTTTGTTTGAATGGTTGACTGTTTCAGAAAATGTAAATTTTGGATTGAGAATGAAAAAGAAAGATCCAGTTGAAACACAAAAAAAAGTGGATGAATGGTTAGAAATTGTTGGATTAAAAGGATTTGGTAATACTCCAACTTATCAATTATCCGGAGGTATGCAGCAAAGAGTTG
This sequence comes from uncultured Pelagibacteraceae bacterium, assembly GCA_902578525.1. GTDB lineage: Bacteria > Pseudomonadota > Alphaproteobacteria > Pelagibacterales > Pelagibacteraceae > Pelagibacter. The sequence continues at coordinate 19,058 of CACHDJ010000013.1, forward strand.
CCCTTGCAAGATGTTTAATTAATGATCCAGATCTCATTTTAATGGATGAACCATTGGGAGCTCTTGATGCACTTACTAGAGAAAAAATGCAGTCCTTAGTTTTAAAAATTTGGAAAGAAACTGGAAAAACAATTATCTTAATAACACACTCTGTTGAGGAAGCTTTATTACTTGGTGAAAGACTATATGTAATGGCTCCACGACCAGGCCGTATTCATAAAGAATATAATCTCCCATTTGCATCTATGGGGTTAAAAGAAGATTTAAGAGAAATAAAAAAAAATAAAGATTTTTCATCAAAACGAGAAGAGATACTCGAAATGATTTGGAATATGGAAGAAGAAATTATGGGGAATGAAAATTAAATGTTAACTCAAATTATAACTTTTTTAATATTTATTGCTGTCATTGGATGTATTTTGTATGGAAGACGTTTAATTAAAACAGAAAAAGTAGATGCAGTTTTTGGAAACCCTGAAAGAGCATTGGGTGGTACGCATTGGGTTATTGTTGGAAGTAGTTTTCTCCTATTAATATGGCTTTATTATTCTTGGGATATTGCAAAAGGTTTTTACCCAAAATCTGCAAATGAACTTTGCCAAGTAGCAAAGGTAAATGACTCATTACTTGGATTAAAATATCAATTTCCAATAGAGGAAAGAGAATTAAAAAGTACTTCACAGATTAAACAAGAAAATAAGAACCTAAAAAAAATCTCAATAGAGATTCAAAATTCTGAACAGCTTAATAATCAACAAAAAACAATTCTTGTAAGTTTCATAAATAAAACCAATCAATTAATACCATTATTAACTAACAAAGATTTACTTGAAAATGAAACAAAGCAAAAAATAAATGATATCACTGGAAAAATTAATCTTTTAACTGAAAATTTTAAAAAACCTGATTATCCATTTGAAACAGAACAGGAACTTAACGAAAGACTCCAAGCTGTAAATAAAGAGGGTGGCTGGGGTATTACGAAAGTAGATGCTGGATCAGGGACTATAGAAAATACTATTGAAGTACCTCTAATCCCAGCAACAGATAGAGGTTTAAAATTTCACGTGGCAGCTAGAGAACTAAACCTTATAAGCGATGAATTTTTTAAATTGCGTAATCATAATCCAGAATTCAAAAATAAAATCAAAGAAATCAAAGATGAGATCAAAGTTTATAGGAATAGTTCTAATGATAGTGATGAAGTAGCCTCCGAATATGCTAAAAATATTGTTAAAATTGCTAGAAGAATAGAATTTGCAAGTATTTATCCACCAAATGCATTAGATAAAATGCAAAATGCCATTATCAAATTTGATAATGCACAAATAAAGGCTCAAGGTGGCTTAAGATTTATTGATATTCTTTTATTTCCTGCGGGAACCATTGTTGCAAGTGGTCCAAGTTGTTCGGAACAAGGTTCTGGCAGATGGTTACCTAAACCATCAGATACTTTTAACAAATTCATTCTAATGTCAAAACCAAGTGTTGGTTATAAAGATATTCCACTTCTTTGGATTGATATGGTCGATATAAGCAAAATGATTGGTTTTATTTTACCTGATTGGATTGCAGATATTCTGCCAGGTGAATATCCTGTGCACACTACAGATGGAAAAGTAAAACAGAATTTTAAAGGTAAAGTTCTAAAAATTGTAACTGGTGACTTTAATTTATTAAAAGTACCAGTCCCTTATGGTCATATATGGGACTCATTCTTAAGAGTATTTTTAGGTTTAGTATTTGGCATAATAATTGGGGTGCCTTTGGGATTATTTATGGGTCTAAATAGATTTGCAAAAGGCTTTTTTGATCCTTTAATAGAGTTATATAGACCTGTTCCCCCTTTAGCTTGGGCTCCTTTAATAATTTCTGTTCTTGGAATAGACAACACAGGTAAAGTATTCTTGTTATTCATGGTTTCTCTTTCAATAATGATAATTTCTGCAAGAGCTGGTGCATCTGGAACCCAGCTTTCAAAAATACATGCTGCACATTCATTAGGAGCTTCTAAAAAACAGATTTTAAGGTATGTAATTTTTCCAAATTCATTGCCTGAGATTCTTACAGGTATAAGAGTTGCGGTTGGAATGTGTTGGGGAACTTTAGTAGCTGCTGAATTTTTAGCAGGAACGACTGGTATTGGATTTGTTGAAAATGTTGCTAAAAAATATTTTCAATATGAAGTTATTTGGATAACAATATTTATAATGGGATTGCTAGGGCTTTTATTTGATGTGACGTTAAGAAAGATTATTGATAAAACTATTCCTTGGAGAGGCAAAGGTTAAATTTGTTTTTTTTTCCAGGTTTCTGGTGTCAAATCATTAATTATTTCTAAATTAATATTATAATCAAACTCTTTTGTTCCCCTTTTTTTTATATATTCATAAGTCTTAATTATTCCATCTCTTAATGAAGTTGTTGTTTTATAATTTAATAATTTTCTTGCTTTATCAGCCGAACAAAGTGCATGCTTAACTTCTTGGGGTCTATCTTCTTTATAGATAGGTTCAGCATTAAAACCAGCAACATTAGAACAAATTTCTGCAACATGATTCACTGTTACAAACTCTTCATCTGGACCTATATTTATAATCTCCCTATGAAGATTTTTTTGATCCATCATAGGTATTAAACAGCTTATGCAATCATCTATATATGAAAAACATCTCTTCTGTTCACCATCTCCATAAATTATTGGCGCTTTTTTTTGCATCATTCTATTCAACATTATAGAAACTACATTTCTAAAGGGGTCATCATATCTTTGTCTTGGTCCAATTATATTATGAGGAACGGCTATTACATACTCTATATTGTTTAACTCACAAAGATTAGCTAATACTTTTTCTGATGCAACTTTAGAAATAGCATATGGATCAATTGGGTTTGGTTCCATATCTTCTGTAAAAGGAGTTTTGGAGTCTCCATACCTTGCCATGGATGAACAATAAATTATCCTTTTAACTTTATTATTAATAGCTGCAGTAAAAATTGAAACAGAAGCGAGATAATTATTCTTAGTAATTTCGTAGGGAGAGAATACTGATAGACCCTCGTGTGCTGTTGCCGCACAATGATATACAATATCTACATTCTTCATAAGAGCTTGAACTTTTAATAAGTCACAACAATCGACTTTATAAAATTCAATTTCATTTGATATATTGTCCTGGTACCCCCCCATCAAATTATCGATACCAATAACTTCATGTCCTAAAGAATTTAGTTTTTCAGCCAAATGAGAGCCTAAAAAACCTGCAACACCAGTGATTAAAATTTTAAATTTTTGTGACACGAATTTCTTATACTTTGTTTATTTGATATTTCAAATTAATAGAGATTATTTATTAATCTAAATCTAAAAAGTCTTTATATTTTTCTTTGTTAGAAACTATAAATTCTGGTAATTTAGATAAATCATGCTGCTCGAGTTCAAATTCTTTATTGTATTTATCAGACTTAGAATCAGCTAAATGATCATGATCTATTACTCTTCTCTTTATTAAATCTCTAATTTTTTCTGGTCCTTTTTTTGATGCTCTATATTCGTCATGATGTTCTGCATCTAGCTCTTTCAAGTGAATTTCCTCGGGACTTATTACTCTAGTAAAGTGCCAGCCTCCATTTTTAATAATTTTGACGTCTATATATCTGTCTTTTTTTAAAAAAGTATCTAATCTAAAAAAGGGATATTTCTTGGGTTTAATTTGTCTAAGCCATTCAAAATCTATTAAATCTTTTTTTTTAATAGCTCTAGTGCCATACCATTTTATTCTGTTACAATATAAATTAAACTTATAATAAAATAAATCTTGTTCAAAAATTATTATTTTATTTTTTTTAGATTTTTCAAAAGAGGTCATATTTGGTATCTCATCGTTATCACTATAAAATATATAATCGTCAGAATCTGAAACAGAATTCACAGCATCTAAAAGTTTATTTCTTTGGTGTGCAATCCGTTTTACAGCATTATATCTATAGTGATCAGGACTCTCGATCTTTTTTTTTGAGTCCTCGTAAATAATATCGTTTGGTTCATTATTTACAGATATATAAATTATTTTATTTTTAAACTTTGGAAATTTATTAATATCAAAATTTAATTTTTTTTTCCTTCCCGAGTGAGAAAATGCTGCTTCACATATTATAAATTTATCAAAATAATCATTTAAAATATTTAATCTAGTCTCTAAAATTAAATCCTCATCATAATACAATGTGCAGTCAAATAACTTCATATAATTATCATTATTTTTTTATAGGCTTTATTCAAATTATATTTATAAAGTAGCTTATATAATGAAAAAAACTAAACTTAAAACAATATTAAAGAAAATTTTCTTAAAATATGGTCTTAGTAATTCTCATTCATCAATATGTTCTAATGCTTTAATTAATGCTGAATTAGTTGGGGCTTATGGCCATGGTCTTTCAAGACTCAAAATGTATTGTGACAGAATTAAAAAAAAATTAATTAATCCAAAACCAAAAATAAAAATCAAAAATATCTCCTCATCTATTGTTCATATTGATGCAAATAATAGTATTGGTTTTGTAGCTGCAGATATTGGTATAAAAAAAGCAATACAATGTGCAAAAAAAACTGGGATTGGCTTAGTTGCAATTAAGAATAGTGGTCACTATGGTCTTTCAGGTTATTATGCTGAAAAAGCTGTTAAAAAAAATTTGATTACTATGATTTATACTAATGCCCCTCCAGCTATTCCTCCTCATGGAGGTTTAAAAAGTTTGTTTGGAACAAATCCTATTTGTTTTGGTTCTCCTACCAATTCTAAAATTCCATTTATACTCGATACCTCAATTTCAAAAATAAATAGAGGTAAGATTAGGGTTGCAGCTCGTAATAATAAAAAAATACCTGCAGGTGTTGCCTTAGATAAAAATGGTAAACCAACAACGAATGCTAAGAAAGCTTTGGAAGGAGTGCAATTACCTATCGCAGGATATAGAGGCTCTGGTCTTGCTTGGATGGTTGATATTTTAAGTGGTGTGTTAACTGGAGGAAATCATGCTGGTAGAGTAAAAGATCCTTTTGATGATTTTTCAGGACCACAAAATATTGGTCATCTAATTATAACTTTTAAATCAAATCTATTTGCCAAAAATTTCAAAAAAAGAATAAAAGATAATATTAAAACAATAAAAAGAATTCCTAAAATAAAAGGAACAAAAAAAATACTATATCCAGGTGAAAATAAGTTTTCTAGATTTAAAAAAAACTCTAATAAAGATATTCTAATTAATAAAAATATTTATTCAGATATAAAAAGTTTATTAAAAAATTAAGCACGTAGATTTAAATACCAATTATATGTTTTAAACAATCCATCTTTTAAACTTGTAGAAATATTAAAATTAATAGATCTTAAAATTTTTTTGTTAGATATCTTTATTATATCAGGAGAACCCTTCAGGAAACTTTTATGTGTTTTAATCTTTTTATTTGATATTTTTGAAATTATTTGAGCCATATCTTTTATGGTTGTCATTTTATGATTGCTTATATTAAAAATTTCTTTGTTGTATCTCGCTGTGCTTTTAATAATCATATTAATGGCATCACTTATATACAAATTCGATCTTAATTGATTTAAACCTCCAAAAATATCAATTTTTTTTTTATAAATAGATCTTAATAAAAGAATGTTTAAAATTCTTTCATCGTTGATTTTTGCACCTGGACCGTAAGTTAAACAAATTCTATAAATCAAATAATTTTCAAAACAATTAACTAAAAAAGACTCACCAAATTTTTTAGATTCTATATAAGCAGATCTTGGATGCAATGTCGTTGTATTTCCAATACTTTTTTCATTACATAAATTATTATTCCCTGAATATATCTCAGTTGTACTCATATAAATAAATTTACCAGATTGTTTCAAATTTTTTTTTAAATTCATAATTGTCAACGAATTTAATTTAAATGTAGAGGATTTAAATTTAATGAATTTGGCAGGTTGACCATACCCTGCACAATGGAAAATTAAATCATATTTTTTTTTAAGATTCAAATTTTTTTTTGTTAAGTCTTCTTTATAAAAGTTGATATTTTTATTTTTTTTGAAATATTCTTTTACAAATAAAAATAGTGAGGTATGGAAAGTTCCATCGATTTTTAAAAAAATTTTTTTTTCTACACTTAATGCATTTAAAAAGAACAACAAATTTAAACCTATTAAACCTGAAACACCTGTAATTAAAATTTTTTTATTTCTGAAAAATTTTATCTCTTTAGATGATATTTTTTTTAGATTTACATTATTTAAAATTTCTAACAATTTATGATATTTAATTTTTCTTTTTTTAACAAAAATCATCTATATTTTTTATTATATCTTTTTTATCAAATTTTAAAAAACTATCTTGTTCAATCTTATTTCCATATTTATGAATAATTGTATCTTTGTAACTTATAGTGAAAATACTATTTATTTTTTTTAATTTTTTCATCGTATATAAATGTTGGATGAATAATAAAATAGTTATTATTAATGGTCCTAATCTTAATCTATTAGGTGAAAGAGAACAATCACAATATGGATCTGTGACATTTGATAAACTTAAAGAAAATTGTCTTAAAAAATCGAATGAGCTTAAAATTGAAGCTGAATTTTTTCAATCAAATATAGAAGGTGAAATTGTAACAAAAATTCAAGATTCAAGAAAAAATTTTGATGGAATGATAATTAATGCTGCAGGTTTTTCACATACTTCAGTTGCTATTAGGGATGCGCTTGATATTTTTAAAAAACCAATAATCGAATTACATATATCTAATATATACAAAAGAGAACAATTTAGACAAAAATCACTAATCAGTGAGGTTGTAAGTGGAGGAATTTTTGGTTTAGGTGCTGAAGGTTATATTTTAGCCATAATTTCATTAGAGAAGATGCTAAAAAATGAAAATTGATAAAAAATTAATTAAAGAATTAAGTGAATATTTAGATGAGTTTAAACTTACAGAAATAGAGTTTACCGAAAAGGATACAAAAATCAAAGTTTCAAAAAATAATGTATCAATAAATAGTCAACCAACCTCTTTAGTTCAAAATACTACAATACCTCAAAAAAATACTGATCAAACAAAAAAACTAAGCTCAGGTGTAGAGATTACTTCTCCAATAATCGGAACAGCCTATCATGCACCTGAACCTGGAGCCAAAAAATTTGTGGAAGTTGGTAAGAAAATAAAAAAAGGTGATACTATTATGATTGTTGAAGCAATGAAAACAATGAATCATGTACCTTCTACAGCAGATGGTGTTGTTAAAGAAATTTGTGTCGATGATGGTCAAGCTGTTGAGTTTGGACAAACTATAATCATTTTAGAATAATGTTTAAAAAAATCTTAATTGCAAACCGTGGGGAAATTGCAGTAAGAATAATTAGAGCCTGTAAAGAATGGGGAATTTCAACTGTAGCAGTTCATTCCGATGTTGATAGAAACAGTATGCATGTCAGACTTGCAGATGAAAGTGTTTGTATTGGCTCTCATCAACCTGCTAATAGTTATTTAAATATTCCAGCACTTATGTCTGCCATTGAAATAACAAATGCTGAAGCAGTTCATCCGGGATATGGTTTTTTATCTGAAAATGCAAATTTTGTGAGAGTTTTAGAAGAAAATAATATTAAATTTATTGGAGCTTCTTCAAAGTTAATACAAATGATGGGAGATAAAATTCAAGCCAAAAAAATTGCTAAGGAAAATGGTTTGCCAGTTATTGAGGGATCAGAAGGCGGAGTTAAAAATATTGATGATGCAAAAAAAATCTGTAAAAAGATTGGATTTCCTGTTCTAATTAAAGCCTCAGGTGGAGGTGGTGGTAAAGGCATGAAAATAGTTCATAAAGAAGAGGAATTTGATTCATTATTTTCTACAGCAAAATCTGAAGCACAAAAATATTTTGGAAATGATGAAGTTTATATAGAAAAATTTTTTCAAAATCCAAGACATATAGAAGTTCAAATATTAGCTGGAAAAAATAGAGTAGTTCACTTACACGAAAGAGATTGCTCAATTCAAAGAAGACATCAGAAGTTAATTGAAGAAACTCCAAGTCCAGTTTTAAATAATGAAATTAGAAAAGATTTATTTGATAGAACAGTTGGAATGGTAAGTAAAATTGGATATGAAGGCGCTGGAACCGTAGAATTCATTTATGAGGATGGAAAATTTTATTTTTTAGAAATGAATACAAGAGTTCAAGTAGAACATCCTGTTACTGAAATGGTAACTGGCATAGATATTATCAAAGAACAAATATGGATAGCTTATACAGGTGAAACTGCCCTTAAGCAAAGTGACGTATTGCCAAGAGGTCATGCAATAGAATGTAGAATCAATGCTGAGGATGCAAGTAAAAACTTTCAACCTTCGCCTGGAATTATAGAAATGTGTCATCAACCCTCAGGATTTAGAACTAGAGTAGATGGTGCAATATTCCAAGGTTATAAGGTAACTCCATTTTATGACAGTATGATTTGTAAATTGATATGTCATGGAAGAAATAGACAAGAAGCTATTCAAAGAATGAATAGATCTCTTGACGAGTTTGTCATTGAAGGAATTACTACCACGATTCCTCTTCACAAAAAATTATTAAATCATAAAAAATTTCTAGACTCAGACTTCAATGTAAGCTGGTTAGATAAAGACAAGATAATTTAATAACAGTTTACAAGCCAAATATCATATACTGCATGATCAAAAGGGGCTATTGATGGACTTGATGAAAACATCCACCCATTAAATACATAAACCTTATCATTATTATTTTTTGTAAGATCTCGAACTTGAATATAAGCTTTAATCTCAGGATTATCATCAAATTCAGAGTTTGTGCATTTCATGCTTTTTATAGCCAAGTCTTTATAAATTAACTCTTCGCCATTAACCAAACTAACTAATTCATTTTTTGAACTAATTTTATCTAAAATTTTTACATCTGTTTTATTACCAATCAAACTATTTTCAGATTGTAGATAAGTATTTTTAAATATAGATAAAAAAATAATTAAGGTAATTAAAAATTTACTCAGATTTCCAACTTTTATATTTTTTGTCAATGGTATCATCTTTATTTTTATTAGGATAATAAGCTCGCTCAGTACCTGTAGTATTTGGTTTATGAGGCTTTTGCCATTCATACTTTTTTAAATCGTGATTCTTTTCAATTCTATTAGGAGTAAAATGTATCCAAGAATACCACTCTACAGGAATTTTAGATGCATCAATTTCTTCTGCATATATTACCCATCTTTTACCATTTTTGTTTTCATAATATTTATTTCCAAAATCATCTGATCCCACAAACTTTCCAAAAAAAATAGTTTTTAATCTAGTTCCAAGAGTATCTTGATTCCACCAAATGAAAATTTTTTTAAAAAATGTCAACATACAAATTTATTTTTTTTCAATTCAAAATTGTATAAATTAAATTAGACTAAAATATGAATTTGTATATAAATCAATTAGCTCATTATTCAAAATTAAATTTTAAAAAGAGGTAAAATGGCAAAATATTTAGTTGAAACTTATTACACATGCACGTTCAAGGTAAATCATTATCTTGATGAAATTAATGAAACTGAACTTAAAAATCTTGAAAAAAGAGACGATGGAAATTTTGAAGTTTTAGATGTCAAACTTGACAATAGAAAAACGAAAAACTTGGATCCGAATAATTCTAAAGAAGGAGATAAAAAAATTAATTTAGTTGCTGCAAATAATGAAACTAAAAAAGAAAGCTTTGAACAATCTGTTAAAAACGTTTTTAAAAAATCTGAAAAAACTAGTAAAAGATTTGGTATGCCAGATAGAAGAAAAGGTTACATTCAAAAAGCAACCATCGGCGATCACAAAGTTTACCTCCATACAGGTGAATATGAAGATGGTAAAATAGGTGAAATATTTATTGATACGAGTAAAGAGGGTGAATTAGTAAAAGCTTTGATGAACAATTTTGCTATAGCAGTATCACTTGGTTTACAATATGGAGTTCCTTTAGATGAATTTATAAGTGCATTTGTAGGTACTAAATTTGAACCTTCTGGAAAAGTTCACGGAAATGACCGAATACTTAGTGCATCATCTATTCTTGATTATATATTTAGAGAATTAGCTATTTCTTATCAAAATAGAGAAGATTTAGCCCATACTCCAGCTATCGGTGGTTTGGATACAAAAAATTTTGATGAACAAAGTTCCGAAGATCAAAATCAATTATTAAAAATAGTTAGAGATATAACTAGCAAAGGTTTTGTTAGAAATAATTATAAAAAAAATCTAGTAGATCTCTCTGATGTTAAGATAAGTTTAAAAGGAAAAAAATAATTACTTTTTATCTTTTAAAATAATATTAAGTTCTTTAAGTTGTTTTTCATTAATTTCAGAAGGAGCGTTCATCATCAAATCTTGAGCATTCTGGTTCATTGGAAACATTGTTACTTCTCTGATATTTTTTTCGTTAGCAAGAAGCATAACTATTCTATCGATACCTGGAGCAATACCTCCATGGGGCGGTGCTCCAAAACTTAATGCATTGATCATTCCACTAAATTTTTGTTCAACATCTTTTTTTGAATATCCTGCAACTGAAAATAGTTTGTACATTAATTCAGGAATGTGATTTCTTATAGCTCCTGATGAAAGTTCAATTCCATTACAAACAATATCATATTGATATGCTAAAATATTTAAAGGATCATCAAAATTAAGATCATCTAAATTGCCTTGGGGCATTGAAAAAGGATTGTGACTGAATTCAATTTTATTGGTAATCTCATTTTTTTCAAACATTGGGTAATCAACTACCCAGCAAAAAGCAAATACACTATCATCAATCAATTCCAAATCTCTTGCTATTTTATCCCTAGCTAAAGATGTAATTTTTTCTAATTCGATTTGTCTTGCACAGGCAAGAAAAATACTATCTCCTACCTTTGCTCCAGTTTTCTTCATAATTTCCTCTATAGAGTTTTTAGAAAAAAATTTTCCAACTGGTCCTTTTCCAGAAACTTCTTTGTCTTTTTCTATTGTAAAATATGCCAGACCTGAAGCACCTTGTTCTTTGGCCCACTTATCTATATTATCAAAAAAACTTCTTGGCTTATCTTTTGTATTTTTAGTAATAATACATCTTACCTTGGAACCAGATTTTACTAACTTTTTAAAAATTTCAAACGATACATCATCTCTTGAAAAAATTTCTGTGATATCATTTATAATTAAAGGATTTCTAAGGTCTGGTTTATCAGACCCATACTTTAACATTGAATCTTTATAGGTTATTCTTGGAAATTTATTGAATAATAATTTTTTATCTGAAAATTCATTAAAAGTATTTACTAATAATTTTTCAACTACCTTAAAAACATCATTCTGTTCTACAAATGACATCTCTAAATCTAACTGATAAAATTCTCCTGGACTTCTATCTGCTCTAGCATCCTCATCTCTAAAACAAGGTGCTATTTGAAAATATTTATCAAAACCTGATACCATAATAAGCTGCTTAAATTGTTGAGGAGCTTGAGGTAATGCATAAAACTTACCAGGATTTAATCGACTAGGTACTAAAAAATCTCGCGCACCCTCTGGACTTGATGATGTTAAAATAGGTGTTTGAAATTCTAAAAAACCAAATTCATTCATTTGATTTCTTATGTATGAAATTACTTTTGATCTTAAAATAATATTTTCATGAATTTTTTTTCTTCTTAAATCAAGAAATCTATATCTCAATCTAATTTCCTCCGAATATTCTTGATCACTAAAAACAGGTAAAGGAAGTTCCTTACAAGTACCAAGTACATTAAAAGTTTGAATTACAACTTCTATCTCACCTGTTTGAATTTCTTTATTAATTGTATCTTTAGATCGATCAACAACTTTACCTTCAATCTTAATTACAGTCTCGAGCTGTATTTTTTCTAATTCTTTAAAATTAGAGTTGTCCTTATTAATTATACATTGCGTAATTCCATAATTATCTCTTAAATCAATAAATAATAGATTTCCATGATCTCTTTTTTTATTTATCCATCCTGATAGAATTACATCTGTTCCAACAGACTCTTTTCTCAATTGATTACAATTATGACTTCTGTATTTATTCAATCATTCTCCTAAAATTTCCTTTATAATCTTAAAATCAATTGGTTTTTTCTTTTTTAAACTTAACTCGTCAACTTTATATATGAAATCAAATATTTTGCCATACGATCTATCAATTCTTTTAATAATAAAATCTATTAATTTTTTATCTATTGATATTTGACGATCAGAAAAATTTTTTAATATTAAAGCAAACATTAATTCATCATTAGGTTTTTCAATGCTTTGTAATAGAAAATTTTTAGTTCTAGATTTTAAATCTGATAAGGAAAAATCAATGTTAACAATAGGAATTTTTGAA
>CACHDJ010000014.1 GCA_902578525.1 uncultured Pelagibacteraceae bacterium
GATTAATAAAAAAATATAACAAAATTAACTTAGTAAAAGGTTTTACAACAAATCCGAGCTTAATGAGAAAAGCTGGGGCTCAAAATTATGAAAAATATGCAAAAAATATTCTCAAATTTTGTAAAAATAAACCTGTTTCATTAGAAGTTTTTGCAGATGATAATTTTTCAATGCTAAATCAAGCAAAAAAAATAAATTCTTGGGGAAAAAATGTTTTTGTAAAGATACCAATTACTAATTCAAAAGGAAAATTCACGACCAAAGTTATTAGACAACTAAGTAATGAAGGTATAAAAATGAATATAACGGCAGTATATACTTCAAACCAAACAAAAAAAATACTTCAATCTATTAAAAAAAACTCAATAGTTATTATTTCCATATTTGCAGGAAGAGCTGGAGATGCAGGGAAAGATCCAATTCCAGAAATTAAGAAAAGTATTTCTTATTCAAAAAGATTTAAAAATGTTAAAATATTATGGGCAAGTGTCCGTGAACCTTATAACTACATCCAAGCAAATCAATTAGGTTGTCATCTTATTACAATCCCCCCAAAAATAATTGATACTATCAAAAATTTTGGAAAAAGTTATAAACAATTAACATTAGATACTGTTTCTACTTTTTTAAAAGATAGTAAAAAATCTAAATTTAGAATTTAATAATTTTATTTTTTTATATTATATCCCATCATTAAAGCATAATTTAACCAAAAGATTGATGAGGTGTAAGTTGACAAAAAACTTCCAGAGGGAAGAACTGGAATTAACGAAACCACAACAAATATAATTCCAGATAATTGATATAAATTTTTATAATTAAGATAATTTTTAATTGATATTGAAATAGAAATTAAAAAGAAAATTATAAAACAAGTAAAACCAAATATACCTGTCTCAGATAAAAACTCGTAGTATATCTCATGAGGATGATTTGCAGCTCTAGCTGTATTGTGAAAATGATCTAGGTCATCATATTTCTTATCACCACTTTCATTTCTAAAATTTTTAATTCCGATTCCAAAAATTGGATTGTCTTTGAATATTTCTTTGGCTACATTTCTGTGTGCACCATAATTACTATCAGCAAGATATTTACTTAGACCATCTTTTTTTATCAATAATTTTAATTCATTATAATATCTTAATTTATAACTTTCGTTTAAATTTGAAAAAATAAGAAAAAAAATTACAAAAATTAGTGATAAAGAAAGAAACTTATATTTTAATTTTATATCATAGACTAAAAAAATAAAAAAAATTATAGAAATAAAAGTTCTTATAAAATTTGCTCTTTCACCAATTATAAATGAAATTGCTATTAGTGCTATAGCTATTAAAATATTTAAATTTATATTTTTATATTTTTTATAAAAAAAAGTTAAAAATATTAAACTAAAACCAAAGAAAAAATTTCCTATAACACTTTCTTTTCCAGTAAAACTACCTAGTCTTCCTGGAAATATTGATGTTAAACCTAAGATATTTTTTCCATTATAAAATTCAAATAATAAATCAAAAATTATAATTAAAAAAATAACAATCCAACTTTTATAAACTTCTGAAAGACTTAAAGGATATTCAATTATTAGGTATTTAAATGCCATTATAAAGAAAATGACAAAAACAAACTTCAATACCCTCGGATACGATAAGGAGAAATCATTTGTAAATAGAAGATTAATAGTAAGAGAAATAAGAAAAAAAAAAAGTAAGTAAAAGTTAATTCTATATTTCAGATAATTAGTTTTTTTATTAAAAAGAGCTGTGATAAAGATTATTGCAATTAATAAAATAAAAGAGTTTATTGCAAAGTTTCCAATGAGCATTGTTATTGGAAATAATGAAAATAAGATTATAAGAAGATTTTTTTCTTTAATATTATTTAGTGACAGCATTATTTAAATTTGGTTGCGGGGGACGGATTTGAACCGCCGACCTTCAGGTTATGAGCCTGACGAGCTACCAGACTGCTCCACCCCGCGGTATACTTAAATTCTACTTTTAAGTTTGTTTAATTTTTTTACTCTTTTAATATTTTCTTGAAGAATTCTTTTTTTTTTCTCAGATGGTTTTTCATAAGTATTTTTTAATTTAATCACTTTAAAGAAACCATCTCTTTGAAGTTTTCTTTTTAAAACTCTAAGAGCTTGCTCAATATTATTATCTTTAACTTCTATTTTAATAAATACCTCCAAAAAAATGAGTAACTAGCATTTTTATCTTTTTATGTCTATTTATTTTATTCATTATCATTAACTTGTTGATTAAGTTTTTTTTCTTTTTGTTTTTTTTCTCTTTTTATTCTTCTTTCAGCTTTTTCTATCGCTTCAATTAAATCTTTTTGAGCAAATAAGTTTAAGGCAACTGGGTCTTTAGGGTTTAGATTATTATAATTCCAATAACTTTTATTTCTTATTGATGTTACAGAATTTTTTGTGATGCCAACTAACCTAGCAATTTGTGAGTCCTTAAGGATATTGTGTTGTTTAATTAACCATAAGGCTGAATCTGGTTTATCTTGTCTTTTAGAAAGTGGAATATACTTTTTAATTTTTTTTTCTGTATTAGAGATTTCAATATCAGCACTTTTAATTTGCAAAGGTCTACTTTCATCTTTTGAGGATAATTCAATTTCTTCCCTTGACAATTGTCCAGATATAATTGGGTTATAAGCTTTTATTCCTTTAGCAACTTCTCCATCCGCAATTCCTTGAATTTCTACCTCATGTAATTTGCAAAAATCTGCAATTTGTTTAAATGTTAAGGTTGTGTTTTCAACTAGCCAAACAGCGGTAGCCATTGGCATTAAAGGAGCATTTGACATTTAATCTTTTTTTTCTGATTTAAAATTTTGGAATTTTTTGTTAAATTTACTTATTCTCCCTTTATCCATATATTTTTGCTTTCCACCTGTCCAAGCTGAGTGAGACTTTGGGTCAATTTCTAACTTTAGAACTTCTCCTTCTTTTCCCCATGTAGACTTAGTTTCAAACTGTGAACCATCAGTCATTTCAACTTTTATTTTGTGGTAATTAGGGTGAATATTTTTTTTCATGTCGAGACTTATAACAAAAGAATTTTCTAAAACAATTAAAAGTTACTTAATTTTACAAGTAATTTTGAATTAATATCACCACTAGAAGCAATTATTTTAATATTTTTATAAATTGAGAGATCAATATTATTAATTATTCCACCAGCTTCTTGAACAATTACAATACCTGCAGCAATATCCCATAAATTTAAGTTATTTTGAAAGTAACCATCATATCGTCCTGCAGCTACGTAAGCCATATCCAGCGCTGCACATCCAGATTTTCTATATGCTAAATCTGGCTCCTTTTTAATTTTTCCCCCAGTTACAAAAAGACAATCATCTAAATTATTCTTTTTTGAGGTTTTAATTCTATGATTATTAAAAAAAGCACCATTTTCTTTTTCTGCAAAAAACATTTCATTTTTTATAGGATCAAAAATTAATCCTGAAACTATTTCTTTATTAGACATTAATGCAATTGATATGGCAAAATGTGGAACACCATGTAAAAAATTTACAGTTCCATCAATTGGATCAATAATCCAAGTATTGTTTGTATCTTTATTATTTTCAAATCCATTTTCTTCACTTATAATAGAATAATTAGGTCTTGCTTTTTTTAATTCATCGATAATTATTTTTTCAGCTTTTAGATCTGAATTAGTTACAAAATCAAGGGGGCCTTTTTTTGAAACCTGTAATTTTTCAATTTCCCCAAAATCTCTTATAAGTATCTTAGAGGCTTTTTCACTAGCCTTAATCATAATATTTAGATTTGCTGAGATCGAGTTCATAAATTTAAATTTTTTTTACATATTCTAAGTTTCTAGTATCAATAACAATCTCATCGCCCGCCTCAATAAATGGAGGAACTTGAATACTTAATCCATTATCGAGAATTGCTGGTTTATAGGAAGAAGATACTGTCTGACCCTTCAAAGCAACATCAGTTGAATCAATTTTACAATTTACCTGATTTGGTAAATCTACTAATATAGGAGTTTCATTATAAAAACTTATAGTTACTCCAAGGTTTTCTGTTAGCAAATTTCCTTTATTTCCAATAACATCTTTTCTTATTTCAATTTGTTCAAACGTTTTTGGATTCATAAAAAAATAGTTGTTATCGTTTTTGTAAAGAAAACTAAAATTAATTTCTTCCAGTGATGCTTTTTCGACAGTTTCACTTGATCTAAATCTTTCATTTAGCTTTGTATTTTTGTTAAAACTTTTCATTTCAATTTGTGCAAATGCTCCACCTTTCCCTGGTTTTACATGTTGAGTTTTTAGAACTTGCCATAAATCATTTTTGTATTCTAAAAGCATTCCTACTCTTATTTCACTAGCATTTATTTTCATTTTAATTTTTCAATCGCTTGAACTGGTTTTAGTTTTTTATTATTCCAAATGTAGCCTGAGATAGCTAAAAAGTTTGCTTTATTCAATAGTAGTTTTTGATAATTACTTGAATTAATACCACCAATAGCAACAATTGCAGTTTTTGTAATCTTTCTAGCTTTTTTAAGTAAATTGATTGAAGCTTTATATTTTATCCTTTTAGTTTTTGAGGAATTGAAAGCTCCAAAAGCTAAGTAGTCTGCTTTATTATTTATAGCAATTTTTGCTAATCTAATTGAATTATGACAGGTAATGCCTATTATTTTATTTCCAATTAATTTTCTAGCTTCAAAGATATTCATATCTTTTTGACCCAAATGACAACCATCGGCATTTAATTTTTTTGCAAGATAAACGTCATCGTTTACTAAAAATTTAACATCAAACTTTTTACATATCTTTTTAATCTTTTTTCCAATTATTAACTTTTTTTTGAAACTTTCTTTTTTAAGTCTTAGTTGAAAAAATCCAACTTTTTTTTGTTTAAGAACATTGGCCAAATCACCATGAAAAGATTTATTTATTTTTAGTGGTGAGATGAGATAAATGAATTTTTTTCTATTAAATTTCAAGACTTTTAGACCATTTCCCTTGAGCTGCCAATGTATTCATTTTTGCTCGGTGGTTAAAAATCTTTTGTGTCCCTTCAATATTTTGAATATCTTTTGACCAAAATTTTAAGGCACTTTGTTGAAGGGCTCGTCCGTAAGAATAACTCATTATAAAATTAGTATCATTATATTTGTTTATTAAATTTAAATTTTCAGTTGCTTCTATTTCTGATTGACCTCCAGATAAGAAAGCAATTCCAGGTATTTCAGAAGGTACTGAATTTTTTAAACATTCCAAAGTTAATTTTGCAACTTCTTCATTTGAAATTTTATCCTTAGATTTATTACCAGCCAAGATCATATTAGGTTTAAGTATCATTCCTTTCAAATCAACTTTATATAAAATTAATTCATCGAAACATCTCTTAATAACTTCCGAAGTTTTTTCATAGCACTCTTTTGATGAATGTTCACCATCCATTAAGACCTCTGGTTCAACTATAGGAACCATACCACATTCTTGAACTAATGCTGAATATCTTGCCAATGCGTGAGCGTTAGCTTGGATTGAAAGTTTGCTCGGGTAATTTTTAGATATACTATAAACACCCCTCCATTTTGTAAATTTTGCACCAAGTTTGTAATACTCTTTTAATCTTTCTCTTAATCCATCTAAGCCTTCCGTAATTTTTTCATCTGGCGAGCCTGCTAGAACTTTAGCACCTGTATCAACTTTTATACCTGGGGCGGAGCCCATTCTTGAAATTAATTCTGGGATCTTATTTTTTTTTGAAGAATTTTGTTTTATTGTTTCATCGTATAAAATTACGCCACCAATACATTCAGTCATACTTGATGAACTAAATAGAGTTTCTCTAAATAATAACCTATTTTTTGGTGTTGATGGAACATTTACACCATCTAATCTTTTGGTCATTGTTCCTGTGCTTTCATCAGCAGCTAAAATACCCTTTCCTTTTTCAAGTATCTTAAGTGCAATGGTATTTAACTCTGACATTTTATTTTAGAGCTTTTATACCAGGAAGTTCTTTTCCTTCAAGATATTCTAAAAATGCACCACCAGCAGTTGAAACAAAGTTGAAATCATCAATTGCATTAATTTGGTTTAATAAAGCTATCGTATCTCCACCTCCCACAACTGAGTAAATTGAGTTGTCTTTATTTTTTTTGACAATTGTTTTTGCAATTTCATAACTACCATTAGCAAAATTTGGATTCTCAAAATATCCTGCTGGACCATTCCATAGAACAGTCTCACTATTTTCAATTATGTTTTTGATTTTATTTATTGTTCTTGGTCCAATATCTAAGATAAAATCATCATTTTTTATATTATTTAGCTCTTTGACTTCCGAGATATCATCCATTTTTTTTCCGACTGCAACGTCCTCTGGATAAATAATTTTACAAGGGTAATTTTTTAAAGTTTTAAAAATTTCATCAATCATTGTTTCACAATTTTTTTCTTTAATCGATTTACCTATTTTGTGCCCTTTAAAACTAAGAATATTATTAGCCATTCCTCCAACAATAATAATATAATCAAATTTAGGAATTAAATTTTTTATTATTCCAATTTTTGTTGAAATTTTTGATCCTCCAATAATACAAGTAATTGGTTTTTTAATTTCACTTGTAACTTTTTTTAATGCGTTTATTTCTGTTTCTAACTGTAATCCAGCAAAAGATGGTAAAAATTCTGTGATTTTACTAACTGATGTGTGAGCTCTATGGGAACAAGAAAAAGCATCATTAACAAATATATCAGCAAGCCCAGCTAAATGTTTTGCAAAAGAAATATCATTTTTTTCTTCTTCTTCATAAAATCTAATATTTTCTAATAAAACTATTTGATTATCAGGGTCTTTAAAAAAATCTTCTTTTTTTAATTTAAAAATATCACCACTTATCATTTTAATTTTTTTATTAATTTTTTTTTCTAAATTTTCACAAATTGGCTTTAGAGAAAGGTCTTTATTTAATTTTCCTTTTGGACGTCCTACATGAGAAATTATAATTATTTGAGAATTTTTATTTAGTAAAAATTCAATTATTGGTAATATTTTATTAATTCTTGTTTGATCAGCAATTACTCCATTCTTTAATGGAACATTTAAATCTAATCTTAATAATACTTTTTTTTTATTAAGATCTTCATAATCTTTGATATTATTCATTAAGAAATCTTGTGAATATACTCTGCAATGTCACACATTCTATTAGAAAAACCCCACTCATTATCATACCAAGCTGAAATTTTACCCATATTTTTTCCCACTACATTAGTTAAAGTTGCATCAACAATTGATGAAGCGGGGTTATGATTAAAATCTATTGAGACGAGTTTTTCCTGTATTACCTCTAGAACTTTATTTTTTTTACTGAAGTTTTGAAATGCTGAATTAATTTTTTTAATACTTAAATCTTTTTTTGTACAAAAGACTAATTCAACTATTGAAACGTTCGGTGTAGGTACTCTTAACGCAACTCCTTCTAATTTTCCTTTAAGAGAAGGTATAATTTCACCAATTGCCTTTGAAGCACCCGTGGAGGTTGGCACAATAGACTGACTAGCGGATCTAGCTCTTCTTGGATCTTTGTGAGAATTATCTAAAATCCTTTGATCACTTGTAAAAGCATGAATTGTTGTCATAAAACCTCTCTCAATCTCAAAATTTTCATTTATAACATGAGCTACAGGCGCGAGACAATTTGTTGTACATGATGCGGCAGAGATAATATTATCATTTTTTTTTAATTCAGACTCATTAACTCCAAAAATAATAGTTTTGTCAGCATTTTTACATGGAGCTGAAACAATTACTTTTCTTGCTCCATTATTTAAATGCAGTAATAATTTATCTTTAGAGTTAAATTTGCCAGTGCATTCAAAAACATAATCAACATTATACTTTTTCCATTTAATATTATTTAAATCTGTCTCTTGGCTAAAAGTAATTTTGTTTTTGTTGATAATTAAGTGCTTTTTATCAAAACCTATTTCAGCATCAAATTTTCCGTGAATAGAGTCATATTTTAAAAGATTTGAACAAGCCTCAGAATTTGTTCTATTATTTATATGTTTTATTTCTATATTTTTATATTTATTTTCAATAATTGACCGAACAATCATTCTTCCAATTCTGCCCATTCCATTAATCCCAATTTTTATTTTCATAATTTTTCTTTAATCTTTTTAATTATACTTTCTGATTCTAGTTTAAAATGATTGTATATTTCTTTATATGGAGCGCTTTTACCAAAATTATTAATTCCAAAATTTAACCCATTGTTACCAGTGTACTTTTTCCAATAATCTGTCTCAGAGGCTTCTATCGATACTATAAGTTTAGTTTCACCTAAAATTTTATTTTTGTAGCCCTCACTTTGGTGATCAAATAATTCATGACAAGGCATTGATATTATTTTGGAATAGATACCATCTGTGGCTAATTTATGACCGACTTCACTTGCTAGACTAGTTTCAGATCCAGATGCTATAATTGTTAAAGCTATATTGTTTCCAGTTCTTAAAATTTCGTAAGCACCAACAGAAGTTTCGTTTTTAGAAGAGTTTTTTGCCCTAATAGGATTAATTCCTTGTCTAGTCAAAGCTATTACACTTGGGGTATTTTTACTTTCGAGGGCTAATTGCCAGCATTCAAAAGTTTCAATGGTGTCAGAGGGTCTAAAAACATTTAAATTTGGAATAGATCTCAGACTTGTCAATTGTTCTATTGGCTGGTGAGTTGGTCCGTCTTCACCTAGTCCAATTGAGTCATGTGTTAATACATATATAACTCTTTGCCTCATCATTGCTGCTAATCTAATTGACGGTTTACAATAATCGCTAAATATTAAAAATGTACCCCCATAAGGAATTAAATTACTGTGTAGAGCAATACCATTCATAATTCCACACATTGCATGCTCTCTTACTCCATAATGAATATAATTCCCTGAAAAATTATCTGGTTTTATTATTCTATGATCTTTAGTTTTCGTATTATTTGAACCAGCTAAATCTGCTGAACCACCAATTAGATTTGGTAATTTAGATACAATATTTAAAAATACTTCGGATGCTTTTCGTGTAGCTATTGGTTTTGAACCTTTTAAATAATCTTTTTTTGCTTTTTCAATTAAATTTTTTAGTGAGTTTAGATTTTTAAAGTTGTTTAAAATTTTATTATTTTTTTTCTCATTTTTTTTTGCTTTTTGTGAAGCTTTTTTTCCAATTTTTCTCCATTCATTTAATAATTCATTTGGAATTCTAAAAGGTTCATAATTCCATTTTAATTTTTTTCTTACAAGTTTTATTTCATCATCACCTAAAGGACTTCCGTGAGATGATGCTTTACCACTTTTATTTGGTGATCCATAACCAATTGTTGTTTTGCAAGAAATGGCTATAGGTTTTTTTGATTTTTGAGCATTTTTTAAAGCTTTAAATATTTCTTTATAATTATGACCATTAATTTTTAAATAATTCCAACCATAACTTTTAAATCTTTTTTCGTGGTCGTCAGAAACTGCTAAGCTTGTAGGTCCGTCAATAGATATAGAATTGTTATCAAAAAGTAATATTAGATTCTTTAGTTTAAGATGACCAGCTAAACTTAAAGCTTCGTGACTTATTCCTTCCATCAGACACCCATCTCCAGCTAATACATAAGTTTTATGATTAATTTTATTTTTTCCAAATTTTTTTTTTAAAATCTCCTCAGATATTGCAAAACCAACAGCATTAGATATTCCTTGCCCTAAAGGACCAGTGGTAGTTTCAATTCCAGAGTTTGGGTGATACTCTGGGTGGCCTGCACAAATAGAATCTAGTTGTCTAAAGTTTTTTAAATCATTTAACGAAATACTCTTATAACCAGTTAGAAATAGAAGAGAATAAAGCAACATAGAACCATGGCCGGCAGAAAGAACAAATCTATCTCTATTTATCCAGCTTGGATTTTTTGGATTAAAATTTAAAAAATCTTTAAAAAGAACCGTAGCTACGTCTGACATTCCCATTGGCATTCCAGGATGACCCGAATTAGCTTTTTGAACAGCATCAATTGACAAAAATCTAATGCAATTAGCCAATTCTTTATAAAGTTTATTCAAAAATTATCCTGTGTAGACTTAGAAGATTCTATTTAATAATATAAATATATATATGAATTCTGTTATCGAAAAAGAAAAAAAATTAAGTTTAGCACTTACAAAGTTGAAAAACTTAAACTTAACAAACCCGGACTTACAAAATAACGTTGAAATCTTAAGTCAAAAAAAAAATCAATTAGAAATTGAAAAAAAAGAGCTGGAGGATAAGTATAAATTATTAAAGGAAGATTTTAATAATTTAACTATAAGATTAGAGGAAATGAAAAATAAAGAAAAATTAGAACAAAAAAAACAAATAGAATTTTCTGAAAAAATTGATGAATTAAATCAAGAAACAGATACTTTGTTAGAAGAAATTGATAAATGGCAAACGTAAGTATTAAGTTTAATGGAAAAGAATTTTTATTATCTTGTGATGATGGTCAAGAGGAACATCTAGAAGAATTATTAATCCAGATTAATCAAAAATTTAATGAATTAAAAAATAATCTTGGAAACCTAGGAGAGAATAAATTACTTTTAATTACAGCAGTTAAAGTAATGGATGAGTATTTTGAAACAAAAAAAAAAGTTGAACAACAAAAAATTGAAATAAGAGAACTTTCTAACAAATTTAGAGAATTAAAGAATTTAGTTTATGATTATAGAGATCAAAAGGAGGAAGAAATTAAAGAGCTTAATGATAGACATGTTGATTTAAAATCTGACATAGAAAATAATCAAAAGAGTTATGAAAAATTAATTGACCAAGCTGCTGATGAAATTTCAAATTTTGTTAATAAAGCTAACTCAGACAATTTGTCTTAAAAATAAGTGAATAAGGTAGAAATAAGAAAAAAAATTCTTTTATTAAGAAAAAAGAATTATTTTAAAAATTTGTCAATCGATACTAATAAAATTTTAAGATTTTTAGAAAGAAAAAAAATTAAAAATAAAATTATTGGAGGATATTATCCATATAATTATGAAATAGACGTTTTAAATATTTTAAAAAAATTAGAAAAAAAAGGTTTTATAATTTCACTTCCTAAAATTGGTAATAATAATAAAATGAATTTTTATCAATGGTCATTTAAAAATCCATTATCAATTAACGTCTATGGTATACCTGAGCCAGTTTCTAAAAAAAAAGTTAATCCTGAAATATTATTAATTCCTCTCGTAGCTTTTGATAGTAAATTAAACAGATTAGGGTATGGAGGAGGTTATTATGATAGGTATATATCAGCTTATCAACATAACAAAGAGATTATTAAAGTTGGTGTTGGGTTTTCATTTCAAAAAATTGATAAATTGCCTATAAATAAATATGACAAGAAACTTGATTATGTAATAACAGAAAAAAATTTTATTTAATGAGAATTTTATTTTTAGGTGATGTAGTTGGTATTTCAGGATGCACAAAGATATTAAATAATCTAAAAACAGAAATTAAAAAAAAAAAAATTGACTTTGTAATAGTTAACGGAGAAAATTCAGCTAAGCCTGGAGTAGGTTTGACTAAAGAAATCTGCAATGATTTTTTCAATTGTGGAGTTAATGTTATTACATCTGGCAATCATGTTTGGGATCAAAAAGAAATCATGAATTTTATAGATACAGAAAATAGACTTTTAAGACCGCACAATCTTATTGAGCCCTCACCCGGAAAAGGTTTTGAAGTTTATGAAACCTCTAATAATCTTAAGATTGGAGTTTTAAATTTAATGGGAAATATTTTTATGAAAAAATGTGAAGATGTTTTTCTGGCTTCAAAAAAATTTTTAAAAAATTATGAATTAAAAAAAGATTACGATTTATTAATTGTTGATTTTCATGGAGAGATCACTAGTGAAAAAAATGCTATTGGTCATTTTTTTGATGGAAAAGCTACTTTAGTTGTTGGAACACACACACATATACCCACTAATGATGCGCGTGTTTTAAAAAATGGAACTGCTTATCAAACAGACGCAGGAATGTGTGGTGATTATGACTCTGTAATCGGCATGAATAAAGAAAATTCAATTAATAGATTTTTAAAAGAAAATTCTACAAAACATTTTCCTGCAACTGGTGATGCTACATTGAGTGGAGTTATAGTAGAATGTGATATTAAAACTGGATTATCTAAAAATATAGAAAGTTATATTTTTGGGGGACAACTTAAAAATTCCTTTTAAGCTATGGCGGGACATTCACACTGGGCTGGTATTAAGCATAAAAAAGGAAAAGCTGACAAATTAAGGTCAAAAATTTTTTCGAAACTTTCAAAAGAAATTACTGTTGCAGCGAAGTTAGGAGAAAAAGATCCAGCAATGAACCCAAGATTAAGATCTGCTATTCAAGCAGCTAGATCAGCAAATGTACCAAAAGATAATATTGAAAGAGCAATTGATAAATCATCAATGAATGCAAATTTAAATTATGAAAATTTAAGATATGAGGGGTTTGGACCTCAAAAAATTGCTGTGATTGTAGAAACTTTAACAGATAATAAAAATAGAACAGCCTCAAATATAAGAACAATTTTTCAAAAAGCTGGTGGTAGCTTAGGTACTCAAGGATCTGCGTCTCATAATTTTAATCAAGTTGGTGTTATTAAAATTAAAAGACAAGAGATTTCTGATGAAAAAATTTTTGAATTAGCTACTGAGGCTGGAGCAGATGAGTGTATTTCAGAAGATGATATTCATGAAGTACAATGTGTTGTTAATGAAATATATAATGTAAAAAAAATCTTAGAAAAACAGATAGATAATTTTATCTCAACCGAAATAGAATGGATACCAATAAATAGGGTTGAAGTCTCAAAAGAACAAAAAGAAAATTTAATCGAATTCTTTGAAACATTAGAAGAAAATGATGATGTACAAAATATTTTTTCTAATTTAAAAATGGATATAAATTAATGCTGATAATAGGAATTGACCCTGGTATGTCTGGATCTATATGTTTTTTTGAAGATGGAAAAATTTTAGATGTAGTTGAGATGCCAACCATGACAGATGGAAAAAAGAATAAAAGACAGGTCAATGGATCCCAAATCTATAATGAAATTTTAAAAAAAATTAAACAAACTGATAAAAAAAATATTAAAGTAATTATAGAGCAGGTATCTGCTATGCCTGGACAGGGTGTAACAAGTATGTTTAATTTTGGTCAATCTTTTGGAATTTTGAAAGGAATATGTTCAGCAATGCAATTACCAATGTACTTTGTAAGGCCCACCAAATGGAAAAAATATTTTAATTTGATTAACTCTGAAAAAGATGCGAGCAGAACAAAAGCTATAGAAATTTTTCCTTATTTTTCATCTAATTTATCAAAAAAAAAGGATTCTAATAAAGCTGACGCAATTTTAATAGCTAGTTATTATTACGAAACATTCAGACATGAGGAATAACGAGGTATTACAAGACAAATTGATGACACAATTGAGTGTGAAAAGATGAATCATGGAAGCAGATATATCATCTCAAGCAGTAGGTTTAGCATCTAGCGCAGACTTTTCTTTAATAAATCTATTTATAAGAGCAGACATCATAGTTAAGTCTGTAATTGTTTTATTAATTGGTTGTTCGATATATTCCTGGGCGATTATTATAGATAAAATTAAATTTTTTAAAAAAATTAATATTTCTACTGAAGAATTTGAGGAAAAGTTTTGGAGATCTAAATCGGCTGAAACTTTTTATAATAATTTACCATCTAATGTAGAGGATCCTATGAGCTCTCTTTTTAAAGAGTCCATGCAAGGTTTGTTAAAATCAAAATCTAAAACAAATTTAGCTGAAAAAATGGGGGGCATTCTTGAAATTGGTATAGAAAAACAAATGTCTAAAATTGAAAAAGGTTTTACATTTTTAGCTACTGTGGGCTCAACTGCACCATTCATAGGATTATTCGGAACTGTTTGGGGAATTATGAATTCTTTTCAATCAATTGCTATTTCAAGAAATACCAGCTTAGCTATTGTTGCTCCAGGAATAGCCGAAGCATTGTTTGCTACCGCTCTAGGTTTGCTTGCTGCGATACCTGCAGTTGTTGCTTATAATAGATTTAACAATGATTCAAAAAAATATTCTCAAAAGTTAGAGAGTTTTTCAAAAAGATTTTTATCAATCATTTAATTAGCTAATGGCATTTAAATTTAATCGTTCAGGAAAAGAACCAATGAGCGAAATAAATGTAACACCTTTTGTTGATGTAATGCTAGTTTTGTTAATAATTTTTATGGTAACAGCTCCTTTGTTAACAGTAGGAGTTCAAGTTGATTTACCCGAGAGTTCAGCTGACTCTCTTCCCGAGGAACAAGAACCATTAACATTGTCAATTAATTCGAAGGGAGAAATTTTTATTCAAGAGTCAAAAGTTGAATATGATAAAATTATTGCAAAAGTTTTAGCTGTATCAAAAAATAGAACTGATACTCGAATATATGTCAGAGGAGATAAAACAATTAATTATGGAAGGGTTTTAGAAATCATGGGATTACTTTCAGGCTCAGGTTTTACAAAAGTAGCATTAATTTCTGAGCCATATAAAGAAAGGTAATCTTAGGGTGAATAGAAGCTTAATAACCTCTTCTGTTTTACATGTAATAGTAATAATAATAACAGCTATGAGTCTTCCATTTTTGTCAAAAAAACCAATTGATCTTCCTCCAATAGTTTCAGTTGAATTAATTCAAATAACTGAAAAAACAAATATTCCATTTGCTCCAAAAGCAAAAAAAATTATTGAAGAGGTGAAAGAAAAAGAAAAAAAGCTAGTTTCAGAGCAAGCTCCTCCCAAGAAAGTTAAAAAGAAAAAACCAGACTCTGTTCCAATGCCTGAGGATAAAGTTAAAAAAGTTGAAAAAATTAAGGAGGATAAACAAAGTCCTGAAAAGATTGATAATGAAGTAAAACAAGTTTCTGAGTTTGAAAAAAAAGAGTTATTTGATCCTAATAATATAGCTGCTTTAATTGATAAATCTAAGGAAGAAAAAGCAAACGTGGTTAATAAGACAGATAAAGTTACTCAAGATCAGGTGAAAAATTTCGAAAACAAAGGTTTATCATTAAGTGAGGAAGATGCATTAAAAGCACAGATATTTGGTTGTTGGAGTATACCTTTAGGTTTACCTTATAATGAAAATTTATTAGTAAGGATTAAACTTGAATTAAAACCAGATGGTTCAGTTATTAAATCAGAAATTTTGGACCATGTTAGAATGAATAAACCAGGTCAAGGGTTTTATAAAGTTTTAGCAGAAAGTGCTTTAAGAGCTATAAAGTTATGTCAACCTTTAAGAGTACCAAGTACTGGATATGAAAGATGGAAAGAGTTACAATTAAATTTTGATGCTAGAGAAATGTTAGAAGGCTAATTAATGAATTATTTTAAAAACTTTTTTATATATTTAATAATAGTTTTATTAATTCCATTAAAATCATTTAGTTTAATAGAGGTGGATATAACAAGGGGTAATTTAAATCCTTTGCCTTTAGCTGTATCACCTTTGTCAATTGATGATAAATCTAAAAAAAGTTTTGAAAAATTGTTAAAAGAAAAAAATATTGGAGAAGAAATCTCTTCAATTGTTGAAAATAATTTAAAAACATCTGGGCTGTTCAATCCTTTAAGTAAAGATGCTTTTCTTCAAGAGCCGGATATAGCAAATTTAAAGCCTAGATTTGAGGATTGGAATTTGATTAAGGCTCAAGCACTCATAACTGGTAAAGTCTCTAACGTAGATGATAAATTAAGAGTTGAATTTAGGTTATGGGATGTTTTGGCAGGAAAAGAAATGATGGCTCTCGCTTTTACTACAGTACCAACAAATTGGAGAAGAGTTGGCCATATAATATCTGATAAAGTTTATGAGAGGTTAACAGGAGAGAAAGGTTATTTTGATACTAGAATTATTTATGTTGCTGAAGAAGGACCAAAAACAAAAAGAATAAAAAAATTAGCTATTATGGATCAAGATGGAGCTAACAATAAATTTTTAACATTAGGTAATGAATTAGTATTAACACCACGATTTAACCCAACTAGTCAGATGGTAACATATCTCTCTTATTTTAGAAATTTACCAAGAGTTTATTTGCTTGATATAGAAACTGGAATGCAAGAAGTGGTGGGAGATTTTCCAGGTATGACTTTTGCTCCAAGATTTTCTCCAGATGGAAAAAAAATAATTATGAGTTTTGCTAAAGATGGGAATTCGGATATTTATACTATGGATTTAGAAAATAGAATTGTAGAAAAAATAACTAATCATCCTTCAATAGATACTTCTCCATCTTATTCGCCTGATGGAAAATACATATGTTTTAATTCTGATAGAAGTGGTTACCAACAGATTTATGTAATGAATAGCGATGGTAGTAGAGTAAAAAGAATTTCCTTTGGAAAAGGAATTTATGGAACTCCTGTTTGGTCACCAAGAGGAGATTTAATTGCTTTCACTAAACTTCATAAAGGTAAATTTTATATTGGAGTTATGAGAACAGATGGAAGTGGTGAGAGATTATTAACTGAAAATTTTTATCAAGAAGCTCCTTCTTGGTCTCCAAATGGAAGGGTTTTAATTTTTTATAGAGAAACAAAAACGGACCAAAAAGGGGAAGGTTTTTCAGCCAAACTATGGTCTATTGATCTTACAGGTTATAATGAAAGAATGGTTAAAACCCCTACTGATGGTTCAGACCCATCATGGTCATCATTATTAAGTAATTAGTATCAAATTTCTTGATTTTTTAACTTGAAACCTCTATTTAGTTGTGAAAATATAAGATTTAAATATTGATCAAGGAGCAATAATGAAATTAAGCAAAATTCTAAAAAATGGACTTTTAGTTGTTCTAGCATGTTTTGCGTTAAGTGCATGTGCAACAAAAAAAGTTTCAACAAGTCAAATGCAAAGTGATGTTTATACTGGAACGGATACTGTGGAGTACTTAGCTTCAGGTGTTCCAGATAGAGTTTTCTTTGCTACTAATGAGTCAGTATTAACTACAGCTTCAAGAGAAACTTTAAGAAAACAAGCTGCATGGTTAAGAAAAAATTCAGATATAACAATTGTGTTGGAAGGTCATGCTGATGAAAGAGGCACAAGAGAGTATAACTTAGCTCTGGGTGAAAGAAGAGCAAATGCCGCTAAAGATTATTTGATGACTTATGGAATATCTTCTGACAGGATTTCTGTTTTAAGTTATGGTAAAGAAAGACCAGTTGATTCTGGATCAAATCCTTTAGCATGGTCAAAAAACAGAAGATCAGTTACAGTAAAAGCAAATTAATCAATATTTTAATTTTTAAAGACCCCCCAAACATCTTGTTTAGAGGGGGTCTTTTTTTTGCCATTATTTTAAACATAACTGAATTATAATGAGCTTGAAAAACCTACTAATTATAAAACTAATTTTTTTGTTTAATTTATCAATTTATCAAATTAGTTTTGCTGATAATCATAATATTTATGAAACACTCGAGTTAATAAAAAAAGATATTAAAACTCTTGAGAGAGCAGTTTATTCAGAATCAATTGAAATAAATAATAATTCTAATAATTCATCTGGTGTGGATAATAATTCTGAAGATGTTTTGACTCGACATCTTTTAAAGTTATCGGAAATTGAAAACCAATTTCAACAATTAACAAATAGATTTGAAGAAATAAATTTTAAACTTGATAAATTATCTAATAGATTATCTAAAGTTCAAGCAGATAACCAAGTTAGATTTCAAGATATTGAAAATTCACTAACTACTGAAGATGGGATTAAAAAAATTTCTAAACTAAAAAAAAATCAGAATAATAATGAGTTACCAGGATCCTCTGAGCCTCAAGATTTAGGTTCAATATCATATAAAGATAGTACTACTGAAGAAACTACTCAAAAAATTGAGTCAGTTGAGACCACCGCTACAATAGTAACAGAAACTTTTCAAGCAGAAGAAAAACTTTTACCAGATGTCGATCCTAATAAACAATATGAATTTGCTACTAGTTTTTTAAAGGTTGGAGATTATCCTACAGCCGAAAGAGCTTTTAGAGAATTTGTTTTATCAAATCCTGATCATGAGCTAGCTGGAAATGCTCAGTACTGGTACGCAGAAACATTTAGAATAAGACAGCTTTATACAGATGCTGCATCAGCATATCTAGAGGGATATCAAAAATATCCTAAAGGAGAAAAAGCTCCAATTAATTTATTAAAATTAGGTGTATCAATGATACAGATTGGAGAGAAAGACCAAGGGTGCAAAATGGTAAATGGGGTTGAAAAACAATATCCAAAAGCTAACCAATCTGTTATCCAAAAAGCTAAATATGAATCTCAAAAATTTGAATGCAATCAAAATTCCTAAGATTTTAGAAAAAAAACTATCTAATAAAAAAATTAGTCGACTATATAATATTTTTAAGAAAGAATTTAATATCAACGAAAATTTTATTGTTGCTGTATCAGGTGGACCAGATAGTTTAGCTTTAGCTTTTTTAACTAAAGTTTATTCAATAAATAATGGGATTAAAAGTAGATATTTTATTATTAATCATAAGCTAAGAAAAGAATCGACAGAAGAAGCAAATCAAGTAAAAAAAATTCTAAACTACCTTAATATAAAGTCAGAAATTCTAAACTGGCATGGAAAAAAACCTTTAAAAAACGTTCAGTCGTTGGCAAGAAAAAAAAGATATGATTTATTGTTTTCAAAATGCAAAAAATTAAAAATAAATAATCTTATTATTGGACATCATTTAGATGATTTATTTGAAAATTTTTTTATCAGAATGATTAGAGGAAGTGGATTAAAAGGATTAGTTTCTTTAGAGAAAAAAACTTTAATAAATAAAGTAAATTTGATTAGACCTTTACTAAATTTTAATAAAAAAGATTTAGAATATATTTCTAATCATGTATTCAATTTTTTTGTTAAGGATCCTTCAAATAAAGATATCAAGTATACCAGAATTAGAATTAGAAAAATGATAAATGATTTTAAAGATAATGGATTTGAAAAAAATAAATTATTTTTAACTTTAAAAAACTTAAAGAAATCTAATCAAGCAATATCATTTTATGTAGAAAAAAATAAAAAAATTAATTCTTTTTTTGATAAAAAAAGAAAAGAATTAATTTTAAACGAAGCCTTTTTTAATCATCCTTACGAAGTATTATTTAGATCAATATCTGATTCTATAAAGTTTGTTGGAAACAAATATAATGCTGTAAGAGGCAAAAAAATTGATTATATTTTGGATAAAATTAGACAAAATAACCTAAAGAAAGAGACATTGGGTGGCTGTGTAATTAAAAAAGTTAGGCAAACAGTAATTATTTCAAAAGAATACTAATTTTGACACTTGTTTAATTTAGAATAATTCTTATCTTATTTACATGAATTTTAAAAATTTAGCTATGTGGGCGATTATAGTTTTTCTAACTATTGGGCTATATAACATGTTCAAAAATCCTCAAACAAATGTGAGAGGCAGCAATCAAATTATATTTTCTGATTTTTTGAGTTCAGTCGATGAAGGTGAAATTGTAAAAGTTGAAATACAAGGAAATAATATAAAAGGAGTTTATTCTAATGGAAATAGTTTTTCCACGTATGCTCCTAATGATCCTAATTTAATTGAGAAACTTTCAGAAAAAGGTGTGAGTATCTCCGCGGCTCCTATTGATGAAAAAATGCCTTCACTATTTGGTGTGCTATTATCATGGTTTCCGATGTTACTTTTAATTGCAGTTTGGATTTTCTTTATGCGTCAAATGCAAGGTGGAAAAGGCGGCGCAATGGGATTTGGAAAGTCAAAAGCAAAAATGATGAATGAATTAAAAGGAAAAGTAACATTCAATGATGTTGCTGGAGTTGAAGAAGCAAAAGAAGAAGTGGAAGAGATTGTAGAATTTTTAAAGGATCCTAAAAAATTCAGCAGACTTGGTGGAAAAATTCCAAGGGGCGCATTACTAGTGGGACCTCCAGGAACTGGTAAAACATTGCTAGCAAGAGCAATTGCTGGAGAAGCAGGAGTTCCTTTTTTTACTATATCAGGTTCTGACTTTGTAGAAATGTTTGTAGGTGTAGGAGCTTCAAGAGTAAGAGATATGTTTGAGCAAGGTAAAAAAAATTCGCCTTGTATAATTTTCATAGATGAAATTGATGCAGTAGGAAGAAGCAGAGGTGCAGGCTTAGGAGGGGGGAATGATGAGAGAGAACAAACTCTTAACCAACTTCTTGTTGAGATGGATGGTTTTGATACTAATG
The DNA here is from genome assembly GCA_902578525.1 of uncultured Pelagibacteraceae bacterium. Lineage (GTDB taxonomy): Bacteria > Pseudomonadota > Alphaproteobacteria > Pelagibacterales > Pelagibacteraceae > Pelagibacter. The sequence goes on from CACHDJ010000014.1 coordinate 20,376, forward strand.
AAGGTGTAATAATAATTGCAGCAACTAATAGACCTGATGTTCTTGACCCTGCTTTATTAAGACCTGGCAGGTTTGATAGACAAGTAGTGGTTTCAAATCCAGATATAATTGGAAGAGAAAAAATTTTAAAAGTTCACGTTAAAAAAATTAAAATGGCACCAGATGTAAATTTAAGAACTATTGCAAGAGGAACTCCTGGTTTTTCAGGAGCAGACTTAGCTAATTTAGTTAATGAGGCAGCATTATTGGCTGCTCGTAAAAATAAAAGAATAACAACTCTTAATGAATTTGAAGAGGCTAAAGATAAAGTAATGATGGGAGCTGAAAGACGATCAATGGTTATGACTGAAGATGAGAAAAAGCTAACAGCATATCATGAAGGTGGGCATGCTTTAGTATCATTCAATATGCCCAGTTATGATCCTATTCACAAGGCTACAATCATTCCGAGAGGTAGAGCATTGGGTATGGTTATGAACTTACCTGAAAGAGATCAACACGGTCATTCAATTAAATACTTGAAAGCAAGATTGGCTGTATGTTTTGGTGGTAGGGTTGCTGAGGAAGTAATCTTTGGTAAAGACAACATATCAACAGGAGCTGGCGGGGGAACGGGATCTGATATCAATCAAGCCACACAACTTGCTAGAGCAATGGTTACAAAATATGGAATGAGTGAAGAAATGGGTCCTGTAGAATATGGAGAAAATCAAGAGGAAGTATTTTTAGGAAGATCTGTTACTCAAACACAATCAGTTTCAGAGGAAGTTGCTCAAAAGATAGATAAAGAAATTAGAAAATTAGTTGATGAAGGTTATAATAAGGCCAGGGAGATTTTAACTGAGAAGATAGATGATCTACATAAGATTGCAAAAGCTCTTATAACATATGAAACTTTAACTGGTGAAGAAATTGAAAATATAATTAATAAGAATATATATCCTACTGACAAACAAGATTTAAAGATCGAAGATGACAAAGGTTCTGCTATGGGTGCATTGGGCCTAAAACCAAAAATTGTTCATTAACATTAATGTCTAGACATTACACAAGAGTGTGTAATTTCTATTACGGAAGCAAATCCCAAAAATTAGTAAAAAGTAAAAAATCATTACCTTTAAGTAACAATAATCAAATTTCTTTTGATAAAGTTGAAATAATTACGAGATCATCAACAAAAAAAATATCTATTAAACAAATAAACAATTTACCTAAATTATTAAAAAAGAAGATAATTTTAGATTTAAAAAAAGTTACATCAAAAAAAAAAAATTTTGCTAATTTTAATTTCAAAAAACTCCCAAATATTATGGGTATCTTAAATCTTACTCCAGATAGTTTTTCTGATGGTGGAAAATTTAATTTAAAGAATAAAGGAATAATTCATGCAAAACAAATGTTTAAATCTGGAGCAAATATAATTGATGTTGGGGGAGAATCGACTAGACCTGGATCTAAAACAATAAAAAAAAAAACTGAATGGAACAGAATTAATAAATCTTTGAGATTGCTTAATAAAAAAATTCCAATTTCTTTGGATACTAGAAAATCAGAGATTATGGAAAAAGGTATTAAGCTCGGTATTAAGATTGTAAACGATATTTCAGGATTAAGTTTTGACTCTAGAACAATTCTTGTTTTAAAAAAATCTAAAATTCCTTTTATTATACAGCATTCAAAAGGAGAACCAAAAAATATGCAAAACAATCCAAGGTATAAAAATGAATTATTAGATATTTACGACTTTTTTGAAAAGAAAATAAAATTTTTGAGGAGCAAAGGCATCAATCATAATAAAATCATAATAGACCCCGGTATAGGATTTGGAAAAAATTTGAAACATAATATGAATTTGATGCGCAATATTTCTATTTTCCATTCACTTGGTTTTCCTATACTTGTTGGCAACTCAAGGAAAAGATTTATTAAAAATTTATCAGGTAAAAATGATACTAAATATAGAATAGGAGGATCGGTGGCTTCATCTCTTTACTTAATGATGCAAGGTGTTCAAATTTTGAGAATACATGATGTTAATGAACTACTTCAAGGAGTAAAAGTTTTTAAAGAATTAATCAAGAATTAATGACAAAAAAATATTTTGGAACTGATGGAATAAGAGGTGCCATTAATAGTAAAAATATAAATGGTGATATGTTTTTTAAATTTGGCTTAGCCTCAGGAACCTACTTTAAATCTCAAAAAAAAAGAAAACAAATAGCGATTATCGCGAAAGATACAAGATTATCAGGCTACTCACTAGAACCCGCATTAGTTTCTGGTCTGGCATCTGCAGGAATGCATGTTTATACATTAGGACCTTTACCAACAAATGGTTTAGCAATGTTAACAAAGTCAATGAGAGCTAATATGGGTATAATGATCACTGCTTCTCATAATACACATCACGATAATGGATTAAAGTTATTTGGTCCTGATGGTATGAAATTATCTGATAAAATTGAGAAAAAAATTGAAAGCCTTATTGATAAAAAGATTTCAAAAAATTTATCAACTCCTGAAAAATTAGGAAGAGTAAAAAGATTAGAAACTGGGACAAAGAATTATTTAAAAATTTTAAAAAGGAATTTTATAAAGGATTTTAACCTAAGAGGTTTAAGGATTGTAATTGATTGTGCTAATGGTGCAGGTTACAAGGCAGGACCTGAATTATTGAAATCATTAGGGGCAAAAGTGATAGCAATCGGAATAGAACCGAATGGTCTGAATATTAATAAAAATTGTGGATCCACTTATCCAAAAAAAATCAAATTTGCTGTAAAGAAATATAAGGCTCACCTAGGTATAGCCCTAGATGGTGATGCTGATAGAATTATTATGTGTGATGAAATGGGCACCATTATTGATGGTGATCAAATAATTGCAGCTTTAGCATCAAGATGGAAAAAGAAAAAAATGTTAAAAGGTGGTGTGGTTGGAACATTAATGTCAAATTATGGTCTTGAAAGATTTTTTAAAAATGAACAAATAAAATTTGTTAGAGCAAACGTGGGTGATAGATATGTTAAAGAAAAAATGAGAAAAAATAATTTTAACTTAGGTGGTGAGCAATCTGGACATATTATTTTGGGAAAATTTGCCACTACAGGTGATGGACTATTGGTTGCTTTAGAAACTTTATTTGCTATCAGAAAGGGAAGAAAAGCTAGTTCTTTTTTTAATAAATTTGAAAAAATACCTCAAATTTTAAAAAATATTTATGTGAAAAACAAAGATGTAATTAAAAAACCTGAAGTAAAAAGATCAATAAAACTCGCAGAAAAATTAATGAAAGATCAGGGAAGAATATTAGTAAGAAAGTCAGGAACAGAGTCAAAAATAAGGATAATGGGTGAGAGTGAAAATAAAAAACTTCTTAAAAGATGTATAGAAATCATTTCAAAAAAAATTAAATAAATTGAAACCTAAATCAAAAATATTAATAATAGCTGGTTCAGACTCATCAGGTGGAGCAGGTATTCAAGCAGATATCAAAACTGTTACAGCATTAGGATCATATGCAATGACTGCTATTACAGCTGTAACATCTCAAAATACTACGGGTGTAAAATCTATAATACCTATTGATCCTAAACAAATTTCAAATCAAATTCTGTTTTCTTCAAAAGATATTAAGCCTGATGCTATAAAAATTGGAATGTTACAATCTTCGAAAGTTATTAACTGTATTGTTAAATCATTAGATAAAATTAGAATTAAAAAGATAATACTTGATCCTGTAATGGTTGCAAAAGGTGGAGCTAAACTAATTGATGATCGAGCAATTAAAACACTTAAATCACAACTTATAAAGAGAGCGATATTGATTACACCAAATATTCCAGAAGCAGAAATTTTAACTAATACCAGAATAAAAACTAAGGAAGACATGATTTTTTCAGCTAATAAATTCTTAGAATTAGGGGCTAAAAATATTTTGATCAAAGGTGGTCATTTAAACTCTAAATTTGTTCAAGATATATTTGTAAATAAATCTGAAATTAAAATATTTAACAGCTATAGATATAAAACAAATAATACTCATGGAACTGGATGTAGTTTATCTAGCGCAATAACTACTTTTTTATCATGTGGAAAACATTTAAAGAAATCTTGTGAGCTTGGTATTAAGTATGTAAATTGTGCCATAAAAACAAACCCAAATTTTGGTAAAGGTCATGGGCCTATTAATCACCTTAATGCAATGACGATAAATAGAAAATTTAGATAATGAAAAATATAGTAGTAGTTGGTTCTCAATGGGGAGATGAAGGAAAAGGAAAAATTGTTGATTGGCTTTCTGAGCAAGCAGATGTTGTAATAAGATTTCAGGGAGGACACAATGCTGGCCATACACTCGTTATTGATGGAATTACATATAAATTAAGATTACTGCCATCAGGAATTGTAAGGAAAAATAAAATTTCAATTATTGGAAATGGAGTAGTGGTTGACCCTTGGGCATTACTTGAGGAAATTGAAGAGATAAGATTAAAGGGAGTTGATGTAAATACTGAAAATTTTATATTATCTGAAGCTGCAAATTTAATCTTACCTTTTCATAGAGAAATGGATGAAATTAGAGAAGATGCTGCTGGTAAGGGTAAAATTGGTACAACAAGAAGAGGAATCGGTCCAGCCTATGAAGATAAAGTGGGTAGAAGATCAATTAGAGTTATGGATTTAAGGTCTGAAAAAAATTTAGATCAAAGATTAGAGTCTGTACTTGTTCATCATAATGCAATTAGGAAGGGTTTGGGAAAAAAGATATTTGAAAAAAAACAACTTAAATCTGATTTATTAAAAATTGCAGATAGAATATTGAAATTTTCAAAGCCGGTTTGGCTTAAAATTGATGAATTTAAAAAACAAAAAAAGAAAATTTTGTTTGAAGGTGCTCAAGGAATTTTACTTGATGTGGATCATGGGACTTATCCCTATGTAACATCATCCAATACTGTTGCTTCAAGTGCTGCAACTGGATCTGGGTGTGGTCCAAATTCAATTAATTATGTTTTAGGAATTACAAAAGCATACACTACTAGAGTTGGAGAGGGCCCTTTTCCAACAGAATTAACTGACCATACTGGAGAATTATTGGGTACGCGAGGAAAGGAATTCGGAACTGTAACCAGTAGAAAAAGAAGATGTGGATGGTTTGATGGTGTTTTAGTTAGACAGACAATAAAAGTTTCAGGCATAGATGGAATTGCTCTTACGAAACTGGATGTTCTTGATGAATTAGATGAAATTAAAATGTGTGTTCAATATGAATTAGATGGAAAGAAAATAGATTATCTGCCTGCTGGTGTAGAAGATCAATTAAAAATAAAACCTATTTATAAAATTTTTCCAGGTTGGAAAATTTCTACTAAAGGAATTAAAAATATGGATGATTTACCTGAAAATGCAAAAAAATATATTTATGCGGTAGAAGATTTTATTGGTGCCAAAGTATCAAGCATATCTACTAGCCCAGAGAGAGATGATACGATTTTAGTAGAGAATCCTTTTGAAATTTAATTAGTAGTCAATAAATTTTTTGATTTTGCGATAAGAAGCATGTGTTTTTGCAGCTTCTCAAAAGCTTTATTTTCTATCTGTCTAACTCTTTCTCTACTAATTTTATATTTTTTGCTTAAATCCTCTAATGTTGTAGGATCATCATTTAGTCTTCTTGAGTACAAAATTTCTCTTTCTCTATCATTTAGAATTTTAATAGAATTTTTCAATAGATCTTTTCTTTGTTCCATCTCTTCTTGATAAGCAAATTTTAAATCATGATCTAATTCTTTGTCTACCAACCAATCTTGCCATTCATCTCCATCCTCACCAACTTGTGCATTTAATGAAAATTCTTTTCCTGACAATCTTCTATTCATTGATACTACTTCGTTTTTACTTACATCAAGTTTGTTAGCTATCTCATTTACATGCTCATCTTTCAGGTCACCTTCTGTTCGAGGAGCAATTTGATTTTTTAATTTCTTTAAATTAAAGAATAACTTTTTCTGTGCAGTTGTTGTTCCAATTTTAACTAAACTCCATGATCTTAATATATATTCTTGAATAGATGCTTTTATCCACCACATAGCGTAAGTAGCTAATCTAAAACCTTTTTCAGGTTCAAATTTTTTAACTGCCTGCATTAAGCCAACATTCCCTTCTGAAATCATTTCATTTACAGGTAGACCATACCCTTTGTATCCCATTGCAATTTTAGCTACTAATCTTAAGTGACTTGTAACTAATTTTTCTGCAGCTTTTATGTTACCTGTTGATTTCCAATTTTTGGCTAACATATATTCTTCTTCTGCTGCAAGCATAGGAAATTTTTTAATTTGCTCCAAATACGCTGACAAACCTCCTTCATTTGAGAGAGCTGGTAGATTGTTGTTTAAAGTTGTGTTCATGACAATGTTTATTTAATTAAGTATAATAAATTTTCAATGATTTATTCGTTAGTGTTTCTAAGCATTTTTAATAATTTATTCAGTTCATAAGGCAAAATTGAGGAAAAAATCATTTCTTCATTAGTTTTAGGATGAATAAATCCTAACGTTTTTGCATGTAAAAACTGCCTATCTAATTTGGAGATTGATTTTTCTAAAGATTTGTCAATATTTTTAAGCTTCTTATATTTTTTTTTGTATTTTTCATCTCCAACTATACTATTTCCCATATAAGTCATATGGACACGTATTTGATGAGTTCTTCCAGTTTCTAACTTACACTCTACTAAACTTAATGTTGGTGTTTTATTGTTTTCAAAAGTTTCTATAGTTTTATAATTTGTTATAGCTCGTTTTCCTTTTGATCGGCTTACTTCCATTAATTGTCTATTTTTTGAACTTCTAGTTATATAGGTATCAATTCTTCCAGAAGATGGTCTTAGTTTACCCCATATTAAAAGTTCATATACTCTTATAATTGTATGGTTGCTGAACTGTTCTGATAAGTTTTCATGAGTTTCATTATTTTTTGCTATAACAATTAGACCAGATGTATTTTTATCTATTCTATGAACTATACCAGGTCTAAGTATATCCCCAATATTTGAAAGAGAATGTTTGTCATAATTTACTAAAGCATTAACAATTGTTTTATTATAATTTCCAGCACCTGGATGCATGATTATTCCTGCTGGTTTATTTATTATCAGCAGATCTTCATCTTCATAAATTATTTCAAGTTTATAATTATAAGGTTTTAAAGAAGCTTTCTCAGGTTCTGGGATTTGAAAATTTAATCTATCACCTGTATTAACTTTTTTTGAAGGATCTTTTATAATTTTATCGTTTAAAATTAGCTTTTCTTTTAATATTAAGTTTTTGATTCTAGTTCTGCTAATTAACCCACCTCTTTTGTTAATTAAAACATCTACTCGTAGATTGTTCTCATCTTCTTTAACTATAAAATTAATGTTTTTTTCCATAAAATATAATATTAATACCATATGCGCTTGTAGCTCAACTGGATAGAGTGCCTGACTTCGGATCAGGAGGTTCTAGGTTCGACTCCTAGCAGGCGCACCACTTTATTCGCCCATATTAATCAAAGATCCTTTTTTTCTAGCTTTTGAGAACGAAAAATAAAATAAATAAATACCAATTAAAAGGTAAATAGCATTTAAATAAAAAGCGTGTAAAATATTTCCAAAATCAACAAAATTATTGACCAATATATTTCTAGTTTCATCAAAAATGAAAACCAAAGGTAGACCTTTTGCTAAAATTTGAAAAAATTCTGGTAATATTTCAATAGGATAATAGATACATCCAAGAGGAGCTAACAAAAATAATGAGGACCATGCAATATTTTCGAATGATGGTCCAAATCTTATTAAACCTGAGCTTACAAATAATCCTAGCGTTATTCCAAAAATATATAAACTTAGGAATAAAAAGAACAAAGGAATACCTAAATTAAGAATTGAAATTCCAAATAAAGGAGATGTTATTAAAATTGCTGGCACTAATCCTATTAAGGTTCTTATTAAGGCAGTAAAAACTAATGAAATGATAATTTCACTTATCTTCATTGGTGCAATGAATAAATTCGTAAAGTTTCTGCTCCAAATTTCCTCTAAAAATAACATATTAAAACTTATACTGGATCTAAATAAAAAATCATAAAGGATGGCACATGTGAGTATTATTCCAACAGTATTATTATAATAATCACTATAAATTGAAAAAAATTTTGAAATGAAACCCCATAAAATTATTTGAATGGTCGGCCAATATATCAAATCTAAAATTCTTGGGAATGAGCTTTTTATTAAAAAAAAATGTCTTAAAAAAAGACCATACATTCTGTTAAAGCTCATCTTTTGTCCTTGCAAGTTTCAAAAAAACTTCTTCTAAGTTTTTTCTTCCGTGTTTTTTTATTAATTCTCTAGGCGCACCTCGGTCTATTATTTTTCCATTTTTCATCATCATTACTGATGTACATAGTCTTTTAACCTCTTCCATATTGTGAGAAGCCAAAAGAATAGATATTTTTTTTTGTTTTATATAATCCTCTAAAAATGATCTTATAAAATTCCCTGTTTCGGGATCTAAAGAAGCAGTTGGTTCATCTAACAACAAAACTGAAGGATTATTGATCAATGATTTTGCTAAACTTACTCTATTTTTTTGACCAGAAGAAAGTTCACCAGTTAAATTATTTAAGATCTTATTAAGTCTCAGAGTTGATGATAAATAATCAATACGTTGATCAATTTTTTTAACATTGTAAAGTTTTGCATAAACAATTAAATTTTGTTTTACAGTCAGTTTTTTTGGCAATTCAATATAAGGAGAAATAAAATTCATTTTATGTAAAAGTTCAATTCTATGATATTCAATATTTTTTTTATTGATTAAAATTTTCCCTTTAGTTGGTTTGAGTAAACCAAGTATCATTGCAATTGTAGTGGTTTTTCCACATCCATTAGGTCCAAGTAGTCCAATAATTTCGTTCTCACCAATATTAAAGTTAATACTTTTTACTGCTTCGTTATTTTGATAAGATTTAGATAAATTAATTACTTCTATCATATTATATATTTAGTATTTTGAAGCTTTATTTAATCTATCATTTATTGTTCTGCCAATTCCTTTGTTTTGAATTTTTTCAACTGCGACCATTTTATAACCATCATTCTTAATTTTTCTTAGTAATGAGTATAAATTTCTAGCTGATTCTTTTAGATCATTTTTTTTACTTAAATAATAATAATTCTTATAATTATTTTTTCTTTTTTTTATAAGTATGAAAGCCTCTTCTTTTTTTGGTTTTCTAGCATTCGTTCTTAATGGAATTCCAGGCGAATAATGTAAAGGTAACTGACCAGGTGCAATTTTCTTTTTTGAATTATTTTTAATTAAAATTTTTTTCTGAAGTATTTTTTCAATATTAGAAATATCCAATCCTCCCAATCTCAGTACTACTGGTTTACTTAAAAGATTTATAATTGTTGATTCCACTCCAATTTTGCATCTTCCTCCATCAAGAATATATTTAATTTTTGATCCAAACTCTTCAATTACATCTGATGCTTGCACTGAACTTAATCTAGTTGATATATTTGCACTTGGTGCCGCAAGTGGATAATCTAAATTTTTTAGTAAGTTTCTAAACAAAACGTGTTTTGGAAAACGTACAGCAAGACTATTTTGTTTGTTAGTGACAAATCTTGAAATTTTTGAGCTTTTCTTTAATTTTAATACAAATGTAATAGGGCCAGGAGAAAATTTATTATAAAGTTTAATGAAATCATCACTAATATGGCAATCCTTTTTAAGCTCATTAATATCAAAATAATGAACAATTAAAGGG
>CACHDJ010000015.1 GCA_902578525.1 uncultured Pelagibacteraceae bacterium
AATCATTAATAAATATAAATAAAAGTGTTAATTTTAAACAAGTTGGATCAGATAGATTAACAAACGCAATCAGTTTATTAAATGATAAAGATAATTTTATTATTTTAGATTTTGGAACTGCTACAACATTTGATGTTATAATTAAAAGATTTTATAAAGGAGGGGTGATTGCTCCAGGTATCAAAATATCCTTGAATACTTTATCTGACCAAGCATCTTTAATCCCTAAAATTGATCTTAAACGAATTAAGAAAGTTGTAGGTGTTGATACCGCTGGTGCTGTGAGGTCTGGTTTTTTTTGGGGATATGCTGGTTTAATTGACAATATTATTTATTTGATTAAGACTGAAACAAGAAAATCTTTTAAAATAGTAATTACAGGAGGATTCTCAGATTTATTTAAAAATTCAATTAAAACTAAAGTAGTACATAATAGAGATATCACTATAAAAGGTCTTATTAAAATTTCTAAATTAATTAAATAAATGAAAGACGAATTATTATTTTGCCCTCTTGGAGGATCTGGTGAAATTGGAATGAATATGAATTTATTTGGTTATGGTCAACCATCTGATCATAAGTGGATAATGGTTGATATTGGTGTTACTTTTGCTGATGACTCTATTCCGGGTATAGATCTTATATACCCCGACCCAGGTTTTATTGTTGAGAGAAAAGATAATTTATTAGGTATTGTTTTAACTCATGCCCATGAGGATCATATAGGAGCAATTGCTCATTTATGGCCAAAATTACAATGTAAAATTTTTGCAACCCCTTTTACGGCAATTTTAATTAAAGAAAAATTTAAAGAAAAAAATATTGATATTACAAAAGATTTACAAATTGTTGAATTAAATGGAAAAGTAAAATTAGATCCCTTTAATATTGAATATATCACTTTAACTCATTCTATCTTAGAACCCAACGGATTAAGAATTGAGACTCCAGCCGGAGTCATAATGCATACAGGTGACTGGAAAGTTGATCCTAATCCACTAGTGGGTAATGAAATTAATTCTAAAAGATTAAAAGAAATAGGTGATGAGGGTGTATTAGCTATGATTTGTGACTCTACAAATGTATTTAGCCCTGGGAGATCTGGCTCAGAACTTGATGTAAGAAAAAATTTATTAAATATTATGAGTAGATTAAAAAAGAGAATTATTGTTACATCATTTGCGTCTAATGTAGCAAGAATGGAAACAGTTTTTTATTGTGCTGAAAAAACAGGAAGACAAATATCTTTAGTTGGAAGATCAATGCATCGAATATATAAAGCTGCTAGACAGTGTGGTTATCTTAAAAATACAATAGATCCTATTGATCCTAGAGAGGCAAAAAATTTTTCTAGAGAAAAAATTGTTTATTTATGCACAGGTAGTCAGGGTGAACCAATGGGTGCAATGATGAGAATTTCTAATTATTCTCACCCTGATGTATTAATAGAAAAAGATGATGCTGTTATTTTTTCATCAAAAATTATTCCAGGTAATGAAAAGAAATTATATAAATTGCATAATCAGCTTGTAAAAGAAGGAATTGAAGTTATCTCAGAAGAAACAGAATTTATCCATGTCTCAGGTCACCCGAATAGAGAAGATTTAAAAGATATGTATCAATGGATAAAACCTAAGTGTATTATACCTGTTCATGGAGAACATCGTCATATGATAGAACATATTAATTTTGCTAAAGAGATGCAAGTTCCTCACCCTGTATTAGTTGAAAATGGAGATATAGTTAAATTGTATCCCGGAAATAATCCTGAAGTTTATGATAAGGCGCCAAGTGGACGACTATATCTTGATGGAAATGTGAGTGTAGATGAAAGTGCTGAGTCAATTAAAGACAGAAAAAATCTAAGTTCTAATGGCTATTTAGAAATCACTATTTTAATAACCCCTAAAGGAAATATTCATAACAATCCAATTTTAAATTTTAGAGGATTACCAGTCAATGATAAGGAAGAGTTTTTATATGGACTTGAAGAAGAAATAGAAAAAGTAATCAAAACTTTTAAGTTAGGAAGTAAGCAACAAGAACATAATTTAATTGATGCTTTAAAAGTTTCATCTCGTAAATTTGTAAAAGAAAAAACAGGCAAAAAACCTTTCACTAATATCAATTTAGTCAAAATCTAATATGAGCTATACAGGTTTAGCAATTATATATATTATTATTTGGTGGGTAGTTTTTTTTGCTATTTTACCAATGGACGTAAATAGGCAAAAAGCTGTTAAAATCGAAGGAGAGGATCCTGGATCGCCTGAAAATCCTAAAATCCTCAAAAAATTTCTATATTGTACAGGAATAACTACTATTATTTTTACTATTATTTACCTATTAATGAAATTTGAATACTTAAATTTAAGAAATATAATTACATAATATGTATTTAACAAAATCATTTATTCCAATCTTAAAAAATAATCCTTCAGAAGCAAAAATTAAATCTCATCAACTAATGTTGAGAGTAGGCATGATAAAACAATCTTCCGCAGGAATTTATTCCTGGTTACCTTTAGGTTTTAAAATAATGAAAAAAATTGAACAAATAGTTAGAGAAGAACAAAATAAAATTGGAGTTCAAGAAATTTTAATGCCTACAATTCAATCTAGTGAGATATGGAAAGAAAGTGGGCGGTATGATGATTATGGTGAAGAGATGCTCAGAATTAAAGATCGTCAAGACAGAGAAATGCTTTATGGTCCAACAAATGAAGAATTAGTTACAGATATTTTTAGAGCTTCAGTAAAATCTTATAAATCGTTACCTCAGTTGCTTTATCATATTCAATGGAAGTTTAGAGATGAGGTTAGACCTAGATTTGGTATAATGAGATGTAGAGAATTTTATATGAAAGACGCTTACTCGTTTGATATTTCAGATGAGGAGGCTTTTTTTTCTTATAATAAATTTTTTTTATCATATTTGAGAACTTTTAAAAGATTAGATTTAACTGCAATACCGATGGCAGCTGACACAGGACCTATTGGAGGCAATCTTTCACATGAATTTATTATATTAGCTGATACTGGAGAAAGTAAAATTTATACTGATAAAGAAATATTTAAAGTTAATAGTGATGATACTAAAGTTGAAAAAAAATCATTAGAAGAATTAAGAACAAAATATGAAAATTTTTATGCAGTTACCGATGAGAAATTTAATAAAAAAGAATTTGAAGATAAAGTTAGCGAAAAAAATAGACTGATTACAAAAGGTATAGAAGTTGGCCATATATTTTATTTTGGTGACAAATACTCAAAACCAATGGGTGCTTCTGTAGATTTACCTGGTGGAAAAAAGGATTTTGTTAAAATGGGATCATATGGTGTGGGTGTTTCAAGATTAGTTGGTGCGATAATAGAAGCTAAATATGATGATAAAAAGGAAGTCATGAAATGGCCAATTTCTATTGCACCTTATGAGCTCTCAATTATTCCTATGATTAATAAAAATGATAATAGTGCCTTAGAAAAAGCCAATTACATTTATAATGAACTTATTAAAAATAATATTGAAACAATTATAGATGATACCGATGAGAATTTATCATCTAAAATAAAAAAAATGAATTTAATAGGAGCTCCATTCCAAATCATTATTGGTAAACAAGCAGAAGGTGATTTATTAGAATTTAAAGAAACAGGCCAAGAGTCTAAAAAGTTAAAATTAGAAGAGGTCATTAAAATAATTAAAAAAGAAAAAGCAAAAAATTGATTTCAACTCTTGAAAAAGAAGTTACATTTAGATTTTTAAAAACCAGAAAAAAAGATGGTTTTTTAAATGTTATCTCAATTTTTTCATTCATAGGCATTAGTTTAGGAGTTGCTGTATTAATTATAGTAATGTCAGTAATGAATGGTTTTAGAACAGAACTTATAAATAAAATTGTAGGTTTTAACTCTCATATTACAATTCAACCTTATGAAGAGTCTATTAATATCAATAATATTGAAAATAGTAGTCTAGAAATAATATCGAAAAATTTAATTTTAAGTAATTCTAGTGAAGCCATCATCATAGGAGAACAATTCTCAAAAGGTATTTTATTAAGAGGATATCTTGAAAATGATTTTTCAAAACTTGAATTAATTAATAATGAAAATTTTATTGGACAAAATAAGAAACTTGAACAAAATTTTATATCTATAGGAAGAGAATTAAGTTTTAATCTTGATTTAGATATTGGTGATAATATCACAATTATGTCTTCATCAGGTGTTGAAACAATTATTGGAAATTTACCAAAAAAAAAAATTTTTACAGTTTTATCAATTTTTGATAGTGGGTTAGCAGATTTTGATAACAATATAATTTTTTTAAACTTAGAGACTCTCGAAGAATTTTCTAATCTTTCTGAAAAAGATCGCAACCTAGAAGTTTATTTAAAAAATCCACAAAAAATTGAAAGTCAAAAAGACTTAGTTCAAAAAATTTTTCCACTCGATTTAGTTTCGACTTGGGCAGATATGAATAAATCTTTATTTTCAGCTCTAAAAGTTGAAAGAAATGTTATGTTTATAATCTTATCTTTAATAATAATTGTTGCAGCATTTAATATAATTTCAGGCCTTACAATTTTAGTAAAAAATAAAACAAAGGATATTGCAATTCTTAAATCGATTGGTGTATTAAATCATTCAATTATTAAGATATTTTTTTTAGTTGGTGTCATTATAGGTACGTCAGCAACATTATTTGGAGTTTTACTTGGTATTACATTTTCTTTTTATGTTGAAAATATAAGAGAATTCATCAGCAACACCTTTGATTTAACTTTATTTCCAGAAGAAATTTATTTTTTGAGCACTATGCCATCTGAAATAAATATTAGCTCAATTTTTTTAATTTCAATCTGTTCAATTTTTATAACAATTTTAGTTTCAATTTTTCCAGCAATGAAGGCTGCAAAATTAGATCCGATTAAATCTCTTAAATATGAATAGTTTCATTGAATTATCTAACTTAACTAAAACTTTTGTTGCTCAAAAAGATGTAAAAGTTTTAAAACAAATTAACTTTAAATTTAAATTAGGTAAAATTTATTCTTTAATGGGTCCATCCGGATCTGGTAAATCAACTTTACTTAATCTTATCTCTTTAATTGATAGACCCACTTCTGGATCAATTAAGTATGAAAATAAGCAGGTTAATTTTAAAAAAAATAAAGAAAACGATTTATTTAGAGCAAACAATATCGGTATTATCTATCAACAAGATAATTTGCTTACAGATTTTAATGCTTTAGAAAATGTTTATTTTTCAAGTTTGGCTACAGGTAATGATAAAGATTATGCTATAAAAAAAGCAAAAAATATTCTTAAAAGTGTAGGGTTGTCTCATAGATTTGAACACTTTCCAAATGAACTTTCTGGTGGAGAAAAACAGAGGGTTTCAATTGCCAGAGCTTTAATAAATGAACCAAAGATAATTCTTGCAGATGAACCTACTGGAAGTCTGGATAAAAAAAATTCTATAGAAATTTTTACTTTGTTAAAAAAACTTAAAAATTCAAGAAGATTGATAATTTTTGCAACCCATAATAGATTTTTTGCAAATAAGTCAGATTGTTTATTGGAAATGCGGGATGGTAAGATAAAATCTACTAATGCCCGAGTCTAATTATAATAATTTTAATCATTTAAAAATACATTCTCAATATTCGATTTGCGAAGGTGCTCTAAAAATCGATGTTTTAAAAGATAAAGCTAAAGGTCTAAAAATTAAATCTCTTGGTTTATGTGATACTTCTAATTTATGTGGAGCTATAGAGTTTTCTGAAAAAATATCTAAAATTGGAACTCAACCGATAATAGGAACACAAATTAACTTTAAATTTGGGGATACTTTTGGCTTACTACCTTTATTTGCCCTTGATGAAAATGGTTATAAGAAAATAATTGAATTATCTTCTAAATCATATTTAAATAATGATGAAGTTTCAGATCCCCACTTAGATATAAATGAGTTATTTAAATTAGATAGCAATGGTATTTCAATTTTTTCAGGTACAGTATTTGGATTATTTGGTAAATTATTTGATAAAGATAAATTATCAGAAATAACTGATCTTTATAAAAATCTTAATAAAAGTTTTGATGATAGATTTTATTTAGAAATACAACGACATAATGATCATAATGAACAAAGCTTTGAGCAATTTAATCTTAAGCAATCGAATAATTTAAAGATTCCATTAATTGCCACAAATGAAGTTTTTTATTTAACAAAAGATATGCACGAGGCTCATGATGCACTTATATGTATTGGTAACAAGACTTATATTAATGAAAAAAATAGGCTCAAGTATAGCTCTGAACATTATTTAAAAAGTGATACAGAAATGGCCGAGTTATTTAATGATATTCCTGAAGCATTAGAGAATAATTATAATTTTCCCTTAAGATGTAGTTTTAGGCCACTTTTTTCAAAGCCAATCTTACCAAATATTAGTTCGTCCGAAGAAGGTAATGCTAGCGATATTATTAAAAAAAATTCTTTAATGGGTTTAAAAGAAAAGTTTATTAAATTTTTTAATCTTAAACCTAATGAAATAGAAAATAATGATCAGTTTTTATTTTATAAAGACCGATTAGAACATGAATTAAAAATTATTATTAAAATGGATTATTCAAGTTATTTTTTAATTGTTTCTGATTACATTAAATGGGCAAAAAAAAATGATATACCAGTTGGTCCTGGAAGAGGATCGGGTGCGGGATCACTTGTTGCGTGGTGTTTGTCAATTACAGATATCGATCCAATTAAATATAATTTAATTTTTGAACGTTTTTTAAATCCCGATAGAATTTCTATGCCAGATTTTGATATTGATTTTTGTGAGGAAAAAAGAGATTTAGTTTTTGAATATTTAAAAAAAAAATATAAAGGTAGTGTTGCTCACATTATCACATTTGGAAAACTAAAAGCCAGAATGGTTATTAGAGATGTTGGAAGAGTACTTGGTTTATCTTATGGATTTGTTGATAGTATTTCAAAAATGATACCATTCGATCCTTCTAGACCTCAAAGTTTATTAGAATGTATTGGAGGTGAGCCGAGACTTCAAAAAATGATTAATGAAGACTCTAGAGTAAAAAAACTTACTGATCTCTCATTAAAATTAGAAGGATTAAATAGAAATGTTGCAACTCATGCAGCTGGTGTAGTTATTGCAGATAAAAAACTTACAGAAGTTGTTCCATTGTATAAAGATGTGGCTGCAAATTTATTATTACCCTCTACGCAATTTGACATGTACTCAGCTGAAAATGCTGGTTTAGTAAAGTTTGATTTTTTAGGTTTAAAAACATTAACAGTAATTAATAACACTCAAAAATTAATTAGAAAAAAAAGTAAAGAATTTAATATTGAAAATATTAATTTTGAAGATCAAAAAGTTTTTGAATTAATGTCTTCTGGTAAAACAGTTGGTTTGTTTCAAATTGAGAGTTCAGGAATGAAAGATGCTCTTACTCACATGAAACCAAATCATATAGAGGATATTATTGCGTTAGTTGCTTTATACAGACCAGGGCCAATGAGCAATATTTCAATTTATAATGACTGTAAACATGGAAGAAAAACTCCCGATTATTTACATCCTTTATTAGAAGATATTTTAAAACCAACATATGGTGTAATTATTTATCAAGAACAAGTTATGCAAATTGCACAAAAATTATCTGGTTTTACTGCTGGTCAAGCAGATTTATTAAGAAGAGCAATGGGAAAAAAGAAAAGAGCTGAGTTAGAAAAACAAAAACAAAATTTTATTGCTGGTGCTGTTAATAATGGAATTAGTAAAGATGTTGCTGCAGGTATTTTTTTAAAGATAGAACCATTTGCAGAATATGGTTTTAATAAAAGTCACGCTGCAGCGTATGCAATAATATCTTATCAAACAGCATTTTTAAAAACTTATTATCCCAAAGAGTTTATTGCAGCATCGATGACAATGGATATTTCAAATCAAAATAAATTGAGTGAATTTTATGAAGAATTAAAAAGACTTGATGTTGAAGTAGTACGACCAGATATTAATGAATGTTACGAAGATTTTAAAACAGAAAATAATAAATTTTACTACGCATTGGGTGGAATTAAAGCTGTTGGGATTGAATCTATATCTAATATTGTCAAGGAAAGACTAATTAATGGGAAGTTTTCATCAATTAATGATTTTATTGAAAGAGTTAATCCCAAAGATATAAACAAATTGCAGTTAGAAGGTTTGGTAAAATCAGGTGCTTTTGATAGTTTAAATAAAAACAGACAATCAATATTTAATTCAATACCAAATATTATTACTAAATCTAAAAATTTCTTCGATAATAAAACTGCTAATCAAATTGATTTATTTGCTGATAATGAAGAAAATGAAACTAATATAGCTGATAGTATTAAAGATTGGGAATTTGAAGAAAGATTATCAAAAGAATTTGAAGCTGTTGGTTTTTTTATATCTGATCACCCTCTTAATCAATTTAAAGAAATTTTTAAAGATTATAAAATTATTGATTATCATAAATTTTATTCAGATGATGAAATTAAAGAAAATAACATTGCAGCCACATTATTAAAAGTTCAAGAAAGAAAAACAAGCAAAGGCACTTCTTATGCAGTTTTGAAATTAACAGATTTAAGAAGTGTTTTTGAATTATTTATTTTTTCAGACGTTTTAGAATTAAACAGAGATATTTTAAAAGAGGGCTCATCATTGATTTTAACTTTAATTAAAAATTTCTCTTCAGACGAGGACAAAATTAAAAGAATTAATGTTCGTAAAATTGCATCTTTAAAGGATTTATTTAATAGCTCTATTAAAGAAATCACTTTAAATCTAACTTCAAAAGAACAACTTAAAGAAATAAAGAATTTTCTTGAAGAAAAAGGTAAAACTTTAGTTAATATTAATTTTTCAAATGATACTGGCAGTCATAGATTTAAGCTTAAATCATTGAGAAATATTGATAGAAAATCTATTAATATTTTAAGAAATAAAGAAATAAGCTTAAATATAGATTAATTAATCCTTGTTTAATCTAAAAAAAATTAGTAAATAGCTCAGTAAATTAACAAATACGCACACAGTTTTTGGTTTTATACCTCCTGTCCTTTAATGGTAATTACTGTGGTGGCTTAACAGGGAATAAATATGAAAATACCTAATATTACAATTCAACAACTACTTGAAGCTGGTGTTCATTTAGGACACAAGACTTTGAGATGGAATCCAAAAATGAAAAAATATATTTTTGGAAAAAGAGACTCAATACACATTATAGATTTAACTCAAACTTTAGAATTAATTAAAGTTGCGTTAGAAAAAGTATACGAAACTATTTCGAATAATGGTAAAATACTTTTTGTTTCAACAAAAAAACAAGCATCAGAGGCAATAGCCGAGGTTGCAAAAGAAACTGATCAATATTTTGTTAATTATAGATGGCTTGGTGGAATGTTGACTAATTGGGGAACTATTTCAGGTTCAATCAAAAAAATGAAAAAGTACGAAGCTGATCTTGTTGCTGAAAATAGAGGCTTTACTAAAAAAGAACTATTAAAAATGAGTGTCAAAAAAGATAAACTTCAAAGAGCTCTGGGAGGAATTGCAGACATGAAAAAAACTCCTGATTTAGTTTTTATAATAGATACTAATTATGAGTCTTTAGCTATCCAAGAGTCAGTGAAACTAGGAATACCTATTATTGCAATTCTAGATAGTAACTCGAATCCTGATGGAATAGATTTTCCAATTCCAGGTAATGATGATGCACGAAGAGCAATAGATCTTTATTGTAACTTAATTAAAGAGACAATTATTTCTGCCAAAAAGTCTACACCTGCTAAAGAAAAAATATCAGTTAGTAAAGAAAAAGAAAAAGAAAAACCTTCTAAAACTCTACAAGAACTAGACAGAGAAAAATTAGAAAAAAAGTTTTCTAAAGATAAAAAAACAACTTTAAATTAATGAGTAATATTGAAAAAGTTAAAAAACTTCGTGAATTAACAGGTGCTGGATTTAAAGACTGTAACCTTGCAATTAACGAGTCTAATGGTGATTTAGATAAAGCAATAGAGATTCTTAGAATCAAAGGTATTTCAAAAGCTTCTAAAAAAATGTCTAGAGATGCCAAAGAAGGTGTAATTGCTGTAAGTGGAGATAACAAAAAGATTTCACTAATTGAAGTAAACTGTGAGACAGATTTTGTTGCCAAAAATGAGGATTTTGTAAATTTTGTCAAAGAGTTAAGTGATTTAAATAATAATGTTAACTCTAATATAGAAGAATTAAAAAAATCAAAAATGGTTAATGGAAAAACTGTAAGTGACTCTCTTGTAGCTTTAATTGCCAAAATTGGTGAAAAAATTACTATAGGAAAATCAAAAACAATCGAAAACCCTGGTTCAGTTAATTCAAAATATTTACATACAGTAGTGAAAGATAACCTTGCAAAATTAGCTGTTGCTGTTTCATTAGAAACGAAAGATAATTCAGAAGAGGTTAAAAATTTTGGAAAACAATTATCAATGCATATTGCTGCTTCTAATCCGATAGCATTAGATCAAAACTCAATAGATCAATCTATAATTGATAAAGAACAAGAATTAGTTACAGAGGAACTAAAAAATTCTGGGAAACCTGAAGATATAGCTAAAAAAATTTCTTTAGGTAAAATGAATAAATTTAAAGAAGAAAATGCACTTTTAACTCAAGCATGGGTTATGGAACCAAAGAAAAAAGTTCAAGATATTTTAAAAGAACTGTCTATTTCTGATTTAAAGATCAAAGAGTTTGTTAGATTTAAGATAGGAGAATAAATGTTTGATGAAAAATCTTATAGCCTAAAGATGGATAAAACTATTGAAGTTTTTACAAAAGAATTATCTTCCTTAAGGACAGGGAGAGCTAACTCAGCTATGTTAGATTTGATTAAAGTTGATGTTTACGGTCAACAAATGCCAATTAATCAAGTTGGAAGTATAACAACCCCAGAACCTCGTATGATTAATATTCAAGTATGGGATCAAAATAATGTTCCATTGGTTGACGCAGCAATACAGAAATCAGAACTTGGATTAAATCCACAAATTGATGGGCAACTGATAAGATTACCAATACCAGAATTAAATGAGGAAAGAAGAACGGAATTAAAAAAGATGATTAAATCAACAGGAGAAAAATGCAAGGTTTCAATAAGAAATATTCGACGAGAAGCTAATGAAGAATTAAAAAGATTATTAAAATCAAAAGATATTAGTGAAGATGAAGAGAAATCTTTTGAAAAAAGTGTTCAAAATATAACTGATAAACATATTTCGATTGTTGATGATAAAGTTTCTTCTAAAGAAAAAGAAATAATGACTATATGAATCCATTAGCTCATGTAGCCATCATAATGGATGGTAATGGTAGATGGGGTTTAAAGCACAAAAATTCAAGAAATGCAGGTCATAAGGCTGGTTTAAATACTGTAGAAAAAATTATTAAAGAATCAATTAAAAACAAGATACAGTTTTTAACTTTATATGCGTTTTCAACTGAAAATTGGAAAAGACCAAAAAAAGAAATTAATTATTTATTTACTTTATTAGAAAACTTTTTAATTAATAGAATAGAAGAACTTCACAAACAAAATATCAAGTTAAAAATTTTAGGTGTAAAAAATTTTTCAAGAAAATTAAATAAACTTTTGAATTTAGCAGAAAAAAAAACTAGTAAAAATAAGAAATTACAAATTAATTTAGCTTTAAATTATGGTTCTAAATTCGAATTAATAAATGCGTTAAAAATTTTAAAAAAAAATAAAGAAAAAATTAATGAAAAAAATCTATCTAAATTTTTGTTCACTAAAAATATACCTGATCCAGATTTGTTAATTAGAACAGGAAATACAAAGAGACTAAGTAATTTTTTATTGTGGCAAATTGCATATTCAGAAATTTTTTTTGAAAAGAAACTATGGCCAGATTTTAAAGAAAAAGATTATAATAGAATAATTAAAAATTTTAAAAAAATTAAAAGAAATTTTGGTAAAATTTAATGAATCAAGAATTAGTTAAACGTATTTTAAGTTCTATAATATTGATACCTATAGCTCTTTTTTTTATAATAAAAGGATCGTTTTTATTTATTTTTTTTATTTCGACTTGCTTTTGTATAATTGCGTACGAATGGCACATGATGAGAAAAAATAAATCTTTCTATCTTTTGGGTTTTCTATTTTTGTTTTTTTCTTTTCTAACTATTTATGAACTAAGATTCTCCTCAGGAAAAGATTATATTTTCATACTTATCGTTACAATTATATGTGTATCAACTGATATAGGTGGATATGTTTTTGGTAAATTATTTAAAGGACCTAAACTTACAAAATTGAGTCCTAATAAAACATATGCTGGCATGATTGGAGGATATCTTTTATCATTGATATCTTTATCATTAAGTTTTCAATATTTTGAATTACAATTTTCAATCAATTGGTTATTTTTTACTTTATTAATATCAAGTGTAAGTCAAGTTGGTGATATAATTGTTTCATATTTCAAAAGGTTATCGAGAATTAAAGATACAGGTAAGATTATACCTGGACATGGTGGTTTACTTGATAGAGTAGATGGAATGTTATTTGCTTTTCCATTTGCATATATAATTTTATTAATTGGTATTTTCACTTAATGAAAAAAAAGATTGCAATTTTAGGTTCAACTGGATCAATAGGTGAAAACACTTTAAAAATTATCAAAAAAGATAAAAAAAGTTTTCAGATTAATTTACTCACAACAAACAAAAATATTAATAAGATATTTAAACAATCGAAAGAATTTAAAGTTAAGAATATTATAATTTCAGACTTGAACTCGTATAGAAAAGCTAAAATTAAATTTAAAAAATCAAAAATAAATATTTATAATAATTTTGATCAGCTGAATGAGATTTTGAAAAAAAAAAATGATTTAATTATGAGTTCAATCACAGGTTTAAATGGACTTGTACCTACATTAAAATCAATAAAATATACTAAAAAAATTTTAATAGCTAATAAAGAGTCAATTATTTGTGGATGGAATTTGATTTATAAAGAGTTAAAAAAAAATAAAACAAATTTTATTCCAGTAGATTCTGAGCATTTTTCAATTTGGTCGTTATTACAAAATTATAAAACAATTAACATTGAAAAAATTTTCATCACAGCATCAGGCGGACCATTTTTAAAAATGCCAAAAGAAAAATTTTCAAATATTTCAGTTAAAAAAGCACTCAATCATCCTAATTGGAGGATGGGAAAAAAAATAACAATAGATTCTGCAACATTAATGAATAAAGTTTTTGAAGTCATTGAAGCAAAAAATATTTTTAATTTAGATTATGGAAAAATTTCAATTTTGACACACCCTAAATCTTACTTACATGCGATTGTAAAGTTTAAGAATGGATTAACAAAATTACTGTTACATGAACCTGATATGAAAATTCCAATTTATAATGCAATTTATTTTCCACATATAAAAAGAATTAAAACTAATAAACTAAATTTTAAAATTTTAAATAACCTAGAACTTAGGGAAGTAGATATAAAAAAATTTCCTTTAATTAAGTTATTAAATAAACTTCCAAATTATCCATCATTATTTGAAACAGTTTTAATAACTATTAATGATTATCTAGTTTTTAAATTTTTAAAAAAGAAAATTAACTTTCCAAAATTAATCAAATTAATCGATAGAATTTCAAATTTGAAAGAATTTCAAAAATTTAAGAAAATTAAGCCAAAAAATATAGATGATATCTATCAACTAAGAGATTATGTAAGTTTAAAATTAGATAATTTAGGTATATAAAACACCTAAATTATATGAGAATCCTTATTAAAATCATTTTTTTTGTTTTTTTCATAATTCACGTTAACGCAGAGATTGTAAAAGATATCAAAATTACTGGTAATAAACGTATTTCTAATGAAACAATACTTGTTTTTTCAAATATCGAAATTGGAAATGATTTTAATAATTTTAACTTAAATCAATCTTTAAAAAAACTTTATTCAACAAATTTTTTTGAAGATGTAAATTTAACATTCAATGATGGAATTTTAAAAATAAAAGTTGTTGAAAATCCTATTATAGATACTTTTGAAATTGAAGGTATAAAAAATAAAACTTTTTTAAAATTTATTGAAGACAATATAACTATTAAAGCAAGAACATCATTTAGTTCTAATTTGCTTAAAAACGACCTAAATAAAATTAAGAATATACTTCAAACAAATGGATATTATTTTTCTCAAATAAAAACCAATTCAATAAAAGATGATACGCTGAATTCATTAAAACTTAAAATAAACATAGATTTAGGTAAAAAAGCTCGTATTAAAGATATAACTTTTATTGGTGATAAAAAAATTAAAGATAAAAAACTATTAGAAATAATTGCTTCAGAAAAACATATGTTTTGGAAATTTATAACTAAAAATGTTTATTTAAACCAAAACTTAGTAAAATTAGACAAAAGACTTTTAGAAAATTATTATAAAAATTTAGGGTTTTATAATGTAGAAATTCTAGATACTTATGCTGAAATTAAAAATAATAGCTCTGATTTCAAACTTATTTACAAAATTAATGCAGGAGAAAAATATTTCTTTAATAATTTTGATTTAGTTATACCAGCTGATTACTATGCTGAAGACTTTGAAAATATTAATGAAATCTTTAATAAAATAAAAGGAAAACATTATTCTTTAAAAAAGATTAATAAGATATTAGATGAAATTGAGTCTGTTGCTACAAATAGACTTTATGATTTTATTGATGCCGAAGTTTCAGAAGAGATTGTAAATGGAAATAAATTAAATTTTATTTTTACTTTAAAAGATTCAGAAAAATTTTATGTTGAAAAAATTAATATTTTTGGAAACTTTAGTACAATCGAAAATGTTGTGAGAAATCGTTTAATAGTTGATGAGGGTGATCCGTTAAATAATATTCTTTTTAATAAGTCTATTAATGAGATAAAATCACTTGGAATTTTTAAAAAAGTTGAATTTGACGTCAAAGAAGGCTCTACAGATAATCAAAAAATTATTGATATTAATGTTGAAGAACAACCAACAGGCGAAATTTCAATTGCAGCTGGCTATGGTACTTATGGTGCTGAAACTGGCGGATCAATTTCAGAAAAAAATTTTATGGGTAAAGGTATTAATCTTGATGCAAACTTACAGTTTTCTGAAGATAGCTTGAAGGGAGAATTTGTATATTCTAAACCAAATTTTGCATATACTGACAACACTCTCTTTACTTCAGTAAGAAGAACATCCAATGATTATTTGTCAATCTATGGATATGAAACTTCTGATTTAGGATTTTCTATTGGTACAACATTTGAACAATATGAAAATTTATTTTTTAGCCCTGAAATAGACGTAAATTTTGAGGATTTAACTACTAATTCGACAGCTTCAGCTAATATAAAAAAGCAGGAGGGTAGTTACGATGATTTTTATTTTAATTACGGACTTAGCTATGATTTAAGAGATTCGAGATATAAAACAACTTCTGGTAAATATATATCATTTTCTCAGGCCTTACCCATCATTTCGGATGGAAATGAATTTACAAACTCATTTTCATATAATTTTTATAAAACATTAAAAGAGTCTAATAATATGGTTGGTAAAGCTAATTTCCTTATCAAGTCAGCAAATTCATTAGATGGATCAGATGTTAGAATTTCAAAAAGAGTAAATGTCCCTTATTATCGTCTAAGAGGATTTCAAAAAGGAAAAGTTGGTCCAATTGATAATACCGATTATATAGGTGGAAATTACATGTCAGTTTTAAATTTGTCTACAAATTTACCTGATATATTGAGTAATCTTGAAATTGTAGATTTTAATTATTTTATGGATTTTGCAAATGTTTGGGGTGTTGATTATAACGATACATTAGATGAGTCAGCTCTTAGAAGTTCTACAGGTATTGGACTAAATGTTTTAACTCCAGTAGGTCCTTTAAGTTTTACTCTTAGTCAACCTATAACAAAAAAATCAACAGATAAAACAGAAACATTTAGATTTAGTTTAGGAACAACGTTTTAATGTATAAAAAAATTTTTTTCATAATTATCATTAATATTATTTTTTGTAATAATATTCATGCAAATGAAAAAATAGTTTTTATAGACACAAATTATATATTTAAAAACTCAAATGCAGGAAAAAAATTTACAAGTTTGTTAGAAAAAAAGTTGGAAAATTTAAATTCTGATATTCAAAAATTTAAAAAAGAAAAAGAAACTTCTGAAAAAAAATTGATAAGTCAGAAAAATATAATTTCTGAAGAAGAATATTCAAAAAAGCTTTCTTTACTTAAAGAGGATATAAACAAATTTAATAAATCTATATCTTCAAAACAAGAAGAAATTAAAAAATTTAAAAATACAGCTGGTAATGAATATGCTAAAGAATTAAGAATAATTTTAGAGGATTTTTCAAAAAAAAATTCTATTTTAATAGTGCTTAAAAAAGAAAATATTTTAATTGGAAAAAAAGATGTTGATATAACAAAACAAATACTTGAAATCTTTGACAATAAAATCTCAAGCTTTTTCAAATGATAAAAATTAATAAAAAACAAATTATAGAATTGCTTCCACATAGGGAGCCGATGTTGTTAATTGATGAGTTGATAGATATTAAAAAATTACACTCAGCAACTGCAATAATGAATGTAAAAAAAGATGCTTTTTACGTTAATGGACATTTTCCAGATAATCCAGTTATGCCCGGTGTATTAATTGTAGAGGCTTTTGGTCAAGCTGCAGCTGCTTTAACTGCTCATGGTGTGGATAAAAAAGAATATGAAAATAAACTAGTATTTTTGATGAGTGTAGAAAAAGCAAGATTTAGAAATCCAGTCATACCTGATTGTAGATTAGAATTAAAAATTGAAGCTTTAAGATCTCACGGAAGGGTTTGGAAATATAAAGGTGAAGCATTTGTTGAGGGAAAACGTATGGCAGATGCTCAATGGTCAGCAACTATTGTAGATAAAAAATAATTCGAAATATTAGTTGATAATTATAATATCCAAATTTTGATATTAAGTGTTTGTGATTAATCCTTTTTTTAAAAATACTGGTCCGTTTAATATAGAAAAGTTACTTTCTAAAGTTGATATTAAAAATATTGATGATTATAAAAAAGATAAAATCTTTGATATTAAAGATTTAACTACTGCAACAAAAAAAGATTTAACTTTTTTTCATTCTAAGAAATATTCTTCATTAGCATCCAAAACTAATGCATCTTATTGTGTAACATTGGAAAATCTTTCACATTTTTTACCAAAGAATTGTAAGAAAATAATTGTAAGCAATGTCTTGTTAACTATGGCAAATATTACTAAAGAATTCTATCCTAAATCAATAGTTGATGATTTTGATGATACTGCAAAAGATATATCCAAAACCTCATTTAAAAAAAAAGTTAAATATGGAAAAAATGTTTTAGTTGGAAAAAATGTTAAAATAGGAAAAAATTGTTTAATTGGACATAATACAATTATTGAAAAAAATGTAATTATTGGCTCAAATTGCTCGATTGGTTCTAATGTGATTGTAAGAAATACAATTATTAATGATAATGTTAGTATTTTAGATGGTTGTGTAATTGGTAAAAAAGGTTTTGGTTTTTTTCCAAATAAAGAAAGAAATATAAGGTATCCTCATATTGGAATTGTAATAATTAATCAAAACTGCGAAATTGGTTGTGGCTCAACAATAGATAGAGGCTCTCTATCTAACACAATTATTGGAAAAAATACTTTTTTAGATAATCAAATTCATATAGCTCACAATAATAAAATTGGTGATAATTGTATAATAGCTGGTCAAGTTGGTTTTGCTGGAAGCTCTACTTTGGGTAACAATGTTATGATTGGTGGACAAGCGGGTGTTTCAGGTCACTTAAAAGTTGGAAACAATGTCCAAATAGGAGGTGGTAGCGGTGTTATTAATGATATACCTGACAATACCAAAGTAATGGGATACCCGGCAAAAAATTTAAGAGAATTTATAAAAGACAACAGATGATAGATAAAACTGCAATCATAGATTCAAAAGCAAAGTTGAACAAAAATGTTCAAGTAGGTCCTTACTGTGTAATAGGCCCTAATGTTGAGATTGGAGAAAACACTATTATCCAATCACATGTAAATATTTCTGGAAATGTTAAAATTGGTAAGGGGAATAAGATATATCCCTTTGTTTCTATTAATGACCCACAAGATTTAAAATATGCCGGAGAGCCAACTAATCTGATTATTGGAGATAATAATAAGATCAGAGAATACGTTACAATAAATCCAGGAACAGTTGGTGGTGGTGGTAAAACAGTAATTGGAAATAATTGTTTATTTATGATTTCATCTCATATCGCTCATGATTGTCAGGTAGGAAACAATGTAATAATTGCAAACAACGTTCCTTTAGGAGGTCATGTAATTATTGAAGACAATGTTGTTATTGGAGGTAATTCAGCGGTTCAACAATTCACAAGAATTGGTAAGATGGCTATGATTGGTGGAATGACAGGCGTTTTACACGACGTAATTCCTTATGGATTATCAACAGGAAATAGAAATTCATTGCAAGGATTAAACTTAATAGGATTGAGAAGAGCTAAGTTTGAAAATAAAGATATTTTAGGATTAAGTGAAGCTTACAAAGAGATTTTTGCTACTAAAAATATTAATGAAAATATAACCAAATTAAATGGCTCTTTTCAAGAAAATCCATTAGTTAAAAATGTAATTGATTTTATAACAAAAGATAAAAAAAGATCTATTTGCACACCATTTTCTTAAGATGATAGGATTAATTTTTGGTGACACAGACTTTCCAAAGGAAATTCTTAAAACTGTTAAAAAAAGAAAAATAAACTATTTAATAATTGATTTAACAAAATCAAAGAAATTTAAAAAAGATAAAAAATCTTATTCAGTTTCTTTAGGTCAATTTGGTAAGATTCTTAATATTCTCAAGGAAAATAACTGTAAAAAAGTTTTGTTTGCTGGAAAAGTAAATAAACCTAACTTTTCAAAATTAAAATTAGACATTACAGGAATTTATTATATCCCAAGAATAATTAAAGCCTCAAAACTTGGAGATGCGGCAATACTTAAGGAAATCATTAAAATATTAGCTCAGAACAAGATCAAAACTAAAAACTCACTAACATTTAATCCTGAGCTCTCATTAAAAAAAGGAAATTATTCAAAGACCAAACCAAATAAAAATGATCAGCTAGATATTAAAAAAGCAATTAAAACTTTAAATAATTTAAAACAATATAATTTCAGCCAAGGGGTTGTAGTTAGAAATAAAAAAGTAGTTTCTATAGAAGGAAAATATGGAACTAAAAAGATGCTTGAAAAAAGCAAAACCAAAAAATATCAAAATCACGGAGTTTTAGTTAAGTTTCCAAAAAAGAAACAAGATTTAAGGGTAGATCTTCCAACAATTGGATTGAAAACTCTAAAACAAACTAAAACCGCTAGATTAAAGGGTATTGTTATAAAAAGTAAACAACACGTTTTTTTAGATAAAAGCAAATGTATTAAATTCGCAAATAAAAATAAGATGTTCATTTCAGTAAAATGAAAAAGATTTTTATATTAACCGGTGAAACTTCTGGAGATAAACTTGCTTCTAAAGTCATATCTAAACTTAAAAAAAATGATTCTAATATTGAGTATTCTTGTGTTGGTGGAACGTATTTAAATTCATTAGGAATAAAATCTATTTTTGACCTCAAAGAAATTACTTATATTGGTTTTACAAGTGTTTTATTTAATATTTTTAAAATAAACAATAAAATTAACAAAACTGTTGAAGAGATAATAAAATTTAATCCAGATATTTTGTTCAGCGTAGATAGTCCTGATTTTACATTAAGAGTCGCTGAAAAAGTTAAAAAATTAAATAATAAGATTAAAACTGTTCATTATGTAGCTCCACAAGTATGGGTTTGGAGGGAGGGAAGGATTAAAAAGTTTAAAAAGTTTTTAGATCATATTTTATTATTATTTGAGTTTGAAAAAAAATATTTTGATAAAGAAAATATTCCAAATACTTTCGTTGGGCATCCATTATTGGAACAAGAGTCAAAAGAAAAAATAGATTTATCTAACATGATATCAAATGATAAAAAAATTATTTCTCTTTTTTGTGGTAGTAGATCATCTGAAGTAAATTTACTTTTACCAATCTTAATTAATTTTATTAATATGATGAATACTAAATTTGATACCTTCACTTTTGTTTTTCATGCAACTGATGAGAATAAGAATTTTATTATTGAAAAAATTAACAAAACAAATTTTAAAAATGTTGAAGTTATTTCTGATGAAAATATTAAAAAACAAATCCTAAATAAATCTATTTTTGCAGTTTCTAAATCTGGAACTGTTTCTCTTGAAATTTGTAATGCAAAAGTTCCTTCTTTAATCATTTATAAAATGAATTTTTTTAATTTTTTGATTGTTAAAATGTTGGTCAAAATAAAATTTGCTAACATTATTAATATTATAAATAACAAAGAAATAATTCCAGAATTAATACAAAAAGAGTGTAATGCTAAAGAGATTTTCAATTCGGTTGTTTATTTTTTAAAAAATCCAGAATTAATGGAAAAACAAATTAATGATTGTGAGGAAACTTTAAGTCAAATCAGATCAAAAACTTCATCTTCTGATGAAGCTTCCTTTGTACTAACTAAGTTTCTTATTAGTTAATCTTTTTGTTACTTCCTCTTTTCCAAGAGAAATAATTATATCATATATACCAGGTCCAAATTTTGAACCTGTTAAAGCTATTCTCAAAGGCTGTCCAACTCCTTTAAAATTTGTATTATTTGTTTTTATAATTTCGTTTACTATTGGTTCTAATGTTTGTTTACTTAGTTTATCAATTTTACTGATTTGATTATTGAATTCAGAAATGACTTTTTTTGCTTTATCGTCAATTAATTTAATATCGTCTTTATTAAAATTAACTTCATCTAAAATAATATATTGACCATTATTAAATATATCTTCTAGAGTTTTAGCTTTATTTTTTAAAAAAGTTAGAGATTTATTAATCTTATCTTTTTTATCTGATTTAATTTCACTTTTGTATAATTTAGAGTAATCAGTTAATTGATTAAATAAATCACTTTCATCAATATTTTTAATATAGTGCTCATTCATTGATAAAATTCTACTCATGTCTAATTTAGATGGAGATTTTCCAATTCCTTCAAGGTTAAAATGTTTAATACTTTCTTCTAAAGTAAATATTTCTTTATCTTTATAGGACCAACCTAGTCTAAGAAGATAATTCCTCAATGCATCTGGCATAATACCAATTTTTGAATAATCATTTAATGTTGAGGCTTTATCTCGTTTTGATAGTTTTTTTCCCTCAATTGTGTGTATTAAAGGTATATGAGCAAATGAGGGTATCTCCCATTTCATTACTTGATAAATCTGGATTTGTTTAAAGGTATTAATTTTATGGTCATCACCTCTAATTATATGAGTTATATTCATTTGATGGTCATCAACTGAAGCTGATAGGTTATACGTTGGAGTTCCATCGTTTCTTAGAATGATAAAATCTTCTATAGTATTATTATCTATTTTAATATCTCCTTGAACTGAGTCTTTTAATATAGATGTTCCTTCTATTTTACTTTTAAACCTGATAACTGGTCTAATATCTTTAGGAGCATCAGTTTCATTTTTATCTCTCCATTTTCTATCATAGATATAAGGAATTTTTTTTTGTCTTGCTCTTTTTTTTTGTTCTTCTATTTCTTCGCTTGAACAATAACATTTGTATGCATGGCCATTTTTAAGTAATTCATTTGCAACTTTTATGTGATCATTAACTTTTTTAGATTGGATATATTCTTCTCCATCATGATTGATACCAATCCATTTAAGAGATTGTATAATTTGATTTTTATATTCGTCTTTAGATCTTTCTTTATCAGTATCTTCTATTCTTAAATAGAATTTACCATTTTGATTTTTGGAGTATAACCAATTAAATAAAGCTGTTCTTACCCCACCTATGTGTAAAGGCCCGGTAGGGGATGGAGCAAATCTAGTTGCTACTTTTTTCATTGAAATTATTTAGACTATTTTATTAGAAGTTTCTATATAAAGATACTAAAACACCCTGTACTTTTACTCTATCGGGGCCAAAAATTTTAGTTTCATAGTTTTTATTTGCACTTTCTAATGCAACAACTTTGCCTTTTTTTCTTATTCTTTTAAGCATAGCCTCATGCTCATCTATTAGGGCAACAACTATTTTTCCATTATCAGCAGTGTCTGTTCTTTTAATGATTACTGTATCACCCTCATTAATTCCAGCTTCTATCATCGAATCACCTTGAACTTTTAGACCAAAGTAATCTCCATTTTTTTCTAAATTGCTAGGTAATGGTATTCTTGAAACTTCGTTCTGAATAGCCTCTACTGGAGTCCCAGCTGCTATTTTTCCTAAAACTGGTACCTCAATATCATCAGAAATAGATTTCTTATCATCTAACCCACCTTTAATTACGCTTGGTGAAAAGCTATTATAAATATCATTAGCTGAAGCTGTTTCAGGTAACTTAATTACCTCTAAAGCTCTAGCTTTATGAGCAAGTCTTTTTATAAATCCCCTCTCTTCTAATGCACTAATAAGTCTATGAATTCCTGATTTAGATTTTAAATTTAATGATTGCTTCATTTCTTCATAAGAAGGAGATACACCTGAACTTCTCAACCTCTTGTTGATAAATAACAGTAAGTTTTTTTGTTTTTTTGTAAGCATAAGAACAAATATCGTACAAACTGTGTTCTACAAAAGTTCTTTTCAATTAACAATAGTTAAAAAACCCTTAAAAATGGGGTGTTATTTGACTAAAGAACAGAAAAAATAGAATTATTATCTAAATTTTTTAAAAGTGATTCACCTATTAAAAAAGTTTTAATAGATGTTTTGCTAGACAACTCCAAGAGTTCATCTTTTGTTTTAATACCACTTTCTGAAATTAATGGACCTTGATGATTTATTAAAACATCATGGATAGCGTAAGTTGTGTTTATATCAGTTCTAAGAGTTTTAAGGTTTCTGTTATTTATACCAATTAAAGCATCTTTAAATTTTAAAGAACTTTTTGCTTCCTCAATAGTATGTACTTCGATAATAACTGACATATTTAATTTTAATGCTTCCTCATATAATTCATTTGCAAGGCTTTCAGAAACACCTGCCAGTATGATTAATATAGCGTCAGCACCGTAACTTTTAGCCAATGGTACCTGAAACTTATCTATAAAAAAATCTTTACAAAGAATTGGTAAATTAACTTTTTGTTTTATTTTATTTATATGTATCAAGTTTCCTAAAAAAAAATCTTCTTCAGTTAAAACTGATAAACAGGTAGCATTTTTAGAATCATATATACTAGCTATTTTAACTGGGTCGTAATTATTTATAATCACTCCCGCAGAAGGACTAGCTTTTTTAATTTCAGCAATAATAGAAAATTTTTTATTTTTAATATTATTTATAATTTTTTCTTTAAAATTTATATAAGTATTATTTTTATCTATTAATTCTTTTAATGAGCTTAAATTAGTAGTTCTTTTAAGATTTAAAATTTTTTCTTCCTTCTTTTTTATTATTTTTTCAAGAATATTTTCAGACATTTCGAATTTTCTCTAAATGTTTAAAAGTTTTACCTGATAAGATATGTTCTCGAGAATTCAAATAAGCTTTATGAAAATTTTGATATGTTTCACTAACAACTAATCCTGCAGCAGCATTTAAACATACCGCTTTTGAAAAATCATTATCTTCTCCTTTAAATATTTTAATCATTTTTTCTGCATTAAATTTTGCATCATTTCCAATCAAATTTTCAAAATTTTCTGCATTTATATTTAATTCTTTAGGATCTATTGTAATTTTAGTAATTTTTTTATCTTTTAATTGTATTACATTTGTTTTTGCGTAAGGAGATATCTCATCTAAACCATCTTCACTGTTAACGATCCATGCAAATTTTATATCTAAATTATTTAATGCATTTGCAAATATCTCTAACAACCTTTTTTCAAAAACACCAACAACTTGTTTTTTAACCAAAGCGGGATTACTAAGAGGTCCAATCATATTAAATATAGTTCTTTTACCAATTTTTTTTCTAATTGGTCCTACATATTTCATTGCACTATGATAGTTAGGAGCAAACATAAAACCAAAATTATTTTTTTTTATTTGATCTTTAATATCATTGGGTTCTAAATTAATTTTGATATTTAACGCTTCCAATACATCTCCAGATCCACATTTTGATGAAACAGCCTTATTTCCATGTTTTGCAACTTTAATATCCATACTAGCCAACAATAGTGCTGAAGCTGTAGATATATTTAGTGTATTCATACCATCTCCACCTGTTCCGCACGTGTCTATACAATCATGAACACTAACTCTTTTAGATTTATCTCTTAAAACA
>CACHDJ010000016.1 GCA_902578525.1 uncultured Pelagibacteraceae bacterium
ACTTGATAGATTATCTAGAAAAAGACACGGTGCTAACGACCATAGAAGCAATATTACTGAATGGTAATTTAAACTAAATTTTGGGCGCTACTTGAATGTAGCGCCCTTTTTTTATATTCTAATATTTAGTAATGAGTGAAGACAACAAAGAGCTTAGGCCTAGTAAAATGCGAGGTGTTGCTTTCCCGAAAGCAAAGTATGGGGTTATTTTAGCTATAATAATAATTATTCTAGTTAATCTTATACATTACAAAGAAACAATTTTTTCTTTTTTTAATTAATTATGTTAATTTGATTTGTGCCAAAAAACTTATTCAAAATTGCTCAAGCAAAAAAAATTAAATATTTTTTAATAAGCTTTGTTGATTTATTTGGAGTGTTAAGGTCAAAATTAGTTCCTACAAGAGCAATAAAAGAAATGCAAGAAGCTGGCGCAGGTTTTGCTGGATTTGCTGCCTGGTTAGATATGTCGCCAGCAGACTCTGATATGTTTGGAATTCCAGATCCAGAGAGTCTTATTCAATTGCCATGGAATAAAGAAGTTGGTTGGTTAGCATCTGATCTTTGGATGAATGGAAAACCAGTTGAAGCCTCACCTAGAATAATGCTTAAAAATCAAATTAAGAAACTCAAAAAAAAAGGTTTTACTATGAAGTCTGGTGTAGAATGCGAATATTTTCTTATTTCACAAGACGGTAACTCAATTGCAGATCCAAGAGATACTCAATCAAAACCTTGTTATGATCAATCAGCTTTAATGAGAAGATATGATTTAATTAAAGAAATTTGTGACTGTATGATTGAAATGGGATGGGGCCCTTATCAAAATGATCATGAAGATGCTAATGGCCAATTTGAAATGAATTGGGATTATGATGATTGTCTTGTTACTGCAGATAGACATGCTTTCTTTAAATTTATGGTTAAAACAATTGCAGAAAAACACGGATTAAGAGCCACTTTTATGCCTAAACCATTTGAGAATTTAACAGGAAATGGATGTCATGCTCATATTTCAGTTTGGGATGGAAAAAAAAATAAGTTTTTAGATAAATCAAATGATCTAGGTTTAAGTAAAATGGCATATAATTTTCTTGGGGGAGTAATTAAAAATGCATCTTCACTATCTGCTTTCTTTAATCCAACAATAAATAGTTATCGAAGAATTAACGCTCCACCTACAAAATCAGGAGCTTCATGGTCACCGAGCAGTATTTCTTACACAGGAAATAACAGAACTCATATGATTAGAATTCC
The DNA here is from genome assembly GCA_902578525.1 of uncultured Pelagibacteraceae bacterium. GTDB lineage: Bacteria > Pseudomonadota > Alphaproteobacteria > Pelagibacterales > Pelagibacteraceae > Pelagibacter. The sequence continues at coordinate 1,258 of CACHDJ010000016.1, forward strand.
AGATCCAGGGAGATTTGAATTAAGATTAATGGATGGTTCTGCAAATCCTTACTTATTACAAGCAGCTGTGCTAGCTGCAGGCTTAGATGGTTTAGAAAATAGAATTAACCCTGGAAAACCTTTGGACTGTAATATGTATGAAGATTATGAAAAATATCCTAATCTTTCAAAACTTCCAGATGAATTATATCAATCACTCGAAAAACTAAAAAATAATAAAGATATGAATGAAGCTTTTGGAAAAGAAGTTATAAATAGTTATATTAAGCTTAGGAATTCTGAAATTAAAGAATTTAAACAAAAAGATAGTTTTGACAAAACTAAAACTATTACTAGGTGGGAAAAAGATAATACGTTAGACTGTTAGATTATGACAATTTTATCTAACGGACACCTGTGGAAACACACTGAATTAATTGAAAATAAAAAATTTTCTTTTGACAAAAATAAAATTTTACAATTGTTATCAAAAAAAGATATTGATGAAGCTTACTTAAGTATTTCAAATTGGAAAGGCTATTTTCCGACACCATTAGTAGAATTAAATAAACTTTCAAAAGAATTAAATTTAAATAAGATTTTTTATAAAGATGAAAGTAAAAGATTTGACCTAAAATCTTTCAAAGCTCTTGGTGGTGCATATGCTGTAGAAAAAGTTACCAAAGGAAATAAGGATATTGTAGTTGCAACTGCAACTGCAGGGAATCATGGTAGATCTGTAGCATGGGGTGCTAAAAGACTTGGTTTAAAGTGTAAAATTTTTATCAGTGAATTTGTAAGTGATGCAAGAGGAAAAGCAATGTCAAATCTTGGAGCAGATGTAATTAAAGTTAAGGGTAATTATGAAAAATCACTAATCGAATGTATTAGACAATCAACAAAAAATAATTGGCAAATTGTTCAAGACGTTGCATGGAAAAATTATATGATAGTACCTAAATATACTATGGCAGGATATTCTGTAATGATGAAGGAAATACTTGATCAGATAAAGCAGGATCAAATTTCTCATATCATATTACAAGCAGGTGTTGGTGGTATGGCAGGTGCTATGGTCGCTGGTATTGCAAGATATTTAAATAATGTACCAGAAATTATAGTTGTTGAACCAGATAGTGCAGCATGTGTAATGGAAAGTATTAAATCTGGTAAAATTGAAAAAATAGATATTAAAAGGGAAAGCTTAATGGGTGGTATGTCATGTGGTGAAGTATCCTTAGTCCCATGGCAAATTTTAAAAGATTCAATTAAATATTGTATAAGTTTACCTGATGACGATATTGCTAAAACTATGAAGTTACTTGGAAATGGGAGTTTAAGTGATAAAAAAATTATTGCAGGTGAAAATTCTGTTCCTGGCGTAATCAGTTTAATTACAAGTTGTGAAGATGAAAAAATAAAAGAAAAACTTAATTTAAATAAAGATTCAAATGTTTTATTAATTGGTTGTGAGGGAGATACAGATCAGGCAATGTATCAAAAACTTATAAACCAATAAAAGAACTTTTATGAAAAAAATTTTAAAAAAAAAAGTTGATAACTTAGATTTTTATAAAATTTTTAAACCTGAATTAACTCCAAAGAAAATGATGGAATTAGGCGTTTTTGGAGGTTCATATTTTGGGTTTAATGTAAAAGAATATCCAAAATCATGGTTTAAAAATGCCAAATTAAGCAAAACTTTTGATGTGAATTTAAATAGATTTAAAGTTGTTTCTGGATTATCTAGAGAACATTGGGTCAAAAAAGGATGGATTTTTAAAGAAGATCCGCTCGGATGGTTTCAATGGTATTGCAGATTCACTAATGGGAGGAGAATTCCTAATATAGATGAAATACAAATTAAAAGATGGAAAAATTTTAGAAGACATGTTTTAGCAATTGAAAAAAATTGTGATAAAGGCAACCTTGATTGTAGAAGAAGGCAGAGACAAGCAATTTTACAGTGGGCTTATGATCCTTACAGATAAAAAAATTTATTCACCTAGATAATGAAATATTATTTTTCTAATTTGAGGTTTGAGTCTATGTTCGAAAAGATATAATCCTTGCCAAGTACCTAGCAAAAGCTTTCCATTTTTTATACTTAGTGATAATTGATTATTCGTTAAAGAGGACTTGATATGAGCAGGCATATCATCTTTGCCCTCTGACGTATGGACATATAGAGAATTATCCATTGGAGCCAACTTATTAAAATAATTAATCAAATCAGTTTGCACATCAGGATCTGCATTTTCTTGAACAATTAATGAAGCGCTTGTATGTTGAATATTCAGGTTTAAGATACCATTTGTAAAATTATTTTTTTTTATCCAATTAATTGTTTTATCTGTAAACTCATAAAGTTTTTGACCATTAGTATTAATTTTTAAATCATAAAATTCTTGTTTCATATTTAATCATAATTTATTGAAGTTAATTCGTATAAACGACTAATAGTTCTCTTAAACGGCTCTATCAAACTTTTAGATGATTTCAATTTATTTAAGTCAACTTCTGATGTAATCATTAGTGGAATCTTTTGTTCATAAATAATATCTATCAAAGATATGAACCTTTGCTGTTGATCTGAGTTATTTTCATTAAATTCGGGTAAATTTTCAATAAAAATAAAATCACAATTATTTGCTATATTTAAATAATCTTCAGATCCTAAATTTCGGTTACATAATTCATTGAATTTAAATTTAACAATTTTTTCATAAAAATTCTGTATTTTTAGTTTTCGCCCTTTTATTTCTAAAATTTTTTCAGTCTTATCTTTATTTTTTGTAATTTGTCTAAAAAATTTATTAAATATAAAATTATTTGATTTATCAATTGGTGATAAAAATCTCTTCAAATTAATATTATTACTTAATCGATAATCTTCATTAATTAATAATTCTTGTTGATAACAATTAATTTTAATAATTTTTATAAATGGAACAAATTGTTCTCTTTGCAAACCATCTTTATAAAGATCATTAATATCTATATTTGATGAAAAGATAACTCTAATTTTTTCTTCAAATATTCTTTTAAATAACCTTCCAAGAATCATTGCATCAACGATATTGGTTACTTGAAATTCATCGAAATAAATTATTTGAGCTTTATTATTCAACTCTCTAACAAAATTATTAATTCCATTCTTTTTATCTTTATTTTTAAAAATAAAATCATGAAATTTTACCATAAACTCATTAAAATGAAGTCTTAACTTTTTCTCTTTTAATTTATCAAAAAAAAAATTTAAGATCATTGTTTTGCCTACCCCAACATCCCCGACTAAATAAAAACCAGGTTTGTAATTTTTTTTCTTAAAAAATTTAGTTAGATATGATTGTTTGAAATTTTCTTCGTAATAATTTTCAAGATTATTAATTATTTTTAATTGACTTTGATTAATTTCAAATTGCTCTTTCTCACAATATTCTAAAAAAGATTTCTTTAAATTCATTTCTTTGTTTTAAAATCTATACCATATTCCGATCTAGGCCCTTTTCTTAATCCAAAAGGTCCTGATATAAATAATGTCAAAGGTCTAGTGCCTGGCTTAAGATCAACTCTATGTAAATTATTAGCAGATCTAAAACCAATATAGCCAGGAGGTCTCCAATATTTACCTGAGGTTAAAGTTTCCCAATATCCGCCTCTTAATATGATAGTAATATAGGGAAATGTGTGATTGTGAACTCCATCACCATGATCATCAGCTAACATTTCATGAATTAAGATATTAAAAGGAAACCATTTAGGTCGATGTCTTAAAAGAACGTAATATCTATTCATCCAAGGTTTTGCTTCATCAAATCTTGGATGCGAAGGACCTCTGTCTAATACGACCTTTTTTCTCCCTAACTTTTCTAATAACTTTAAAAACATTAATTTAATTTGATAATAGCATTATCTTTTACAACAAATAGATTTCTGTCTAAAACAAAAGGTCTAGATATTTTTTCATTATCAATTTTTAGAATTGAAATTGTTTTACCAGTTTCAATATCTATAACTAACAATCTCCCGTTACTTAATGATAAATAAATATTATTTAAACCAATTATAAAACCTATGGGTTTAATCTTATCTCTTTTTTTCTTTTTATAATTTTTTAAAATATCAGTAACCCTTATTATGTTTCCGGTATTTTTTTCTACTATGATCAAATATCCCTCCATAGAGATAGTAAATAAATAATTACCTATTAAACTTGGTCTTAAATTGGAATTAATTTTATTTTCCCAATTAAAGTTACCTGTCTCAAGATTAATTGAAAATAGTTGATTCTTGTTATTTGAAAAAAATAAAGATTTAGAGTCCGCTATAATATCAGAGGTTTCCAAAGAAAAAGCTCCTTCAAAAATCAAGTTACTTTGAGTTGGTAATTGCCATAGTAATTCACCTTTATTTATATCGACAGCATTTATATCCCCTAGAGAATTATTAAAATATAATAAGTCATTAACTATAACTATTGATAATTTTTTTTGAGATCTAATTAATGATTTTTCAGTGCTTATATTCCAAAGTTCTTTTCCATCATTGATTGAAAAACATCTTAATGTATTGGAGAAATCAACCACAAAAAATTTATCTTTAAATATTTTAATTTGAGAATTAAAAGGTGCTACATTATTCTTAGTCCAGACTAATTCTCCAGTATCTAAATTTAAAGCGTAGTATTTAGCAATATTATCTGCCACAATTAACAAATTATCATTATTTGCAAACTGTAAAATAGGTTTTAGTTTCTTTTCTGATTTAGAATAATAATTTTTTCTCCAAATTAACTTAGATTGATCATTAAATTGTAAAATTGAACCAGTATTATCAAAAAAAACTAAATTCTTTCTATTGAAAGAAATTGTTGGTTCAAACTGATGGAAATTTTTTATTTTTGAAAATTTATATCTTGATAATTTTTTTAATAATCCATCAAAATTTAATCTGCCATCGTTATTAAAGTAATTTCTTGTTGATAAATTGTTATTAATTTTTCCTCTTAATTTTAATTTTAAATTTGGATTCAACTCTTTGCCTAATGCCTTTTCTTCAACAAATATTTCTTTAAATTCTAAATTATTTTCTTCAGGGATATTTTGTGACTCTGTCCAAAATTTAGAGTTTTTATTAAATGAACATCCGACTAAGATAAAATTAAAAAATATAAGTAAAATTATTTTATTCACTTAAATCTCTATTTAACCTTTTTTGCGCTTCTATTTTTAAGTCTTGGTTTACATTTTCTAAAATAATTATTTGATTAAAAAATTCTTTTGCTTTTAATTTTTCATTTTTTGAATAAAAATACTCTGCCATTAAATATAAACTATGAGTTTTCCAAACACTTTCTGAATTTATCAATGGTTTTAATATCTCCAATAATCGATTTTCATCAATATTATCAGCGTTATACAAAGCTTTTTTGTATATGATTAAATTTTTAATTTCTTTATCAAGAGTTACTTCCTCAATAATAGTATCAAATAAACCGTTTATTATTGTTTGATCAGTAACTATTTCGTTATCAATTATAAAATATAATGACAATGGTGAATATGTTGAATCTTTTTTATTGACTAGTTCAATTAAAGTATTTTTTACTGTTTCTTTATTAATTTTTTCTTTTGAATATTCAGCTACTATCAAATCATATTGATCTGATATTTCTATTTTTTTTCTTTCGCTATATTCTGCAAAAGCAAAATAACTAATAAATAATATTATAATAAACGATACAATTAAAACTAAAGATTTTTTGTTATTAATAAAAAAATTTTTAATTTTCTCAATTCGAGTATTACTATTTATTATAGCTATATCCTCATCCATAATTAAATCATATTCCTTAGAACATACTGGAGTATTCCTCCATTTTTATAATATTCTAATTCATTTTTCGTATCTATTCGACAGAGAGATTCGATTATTTTAATATCACCTGATGAATATTTTATTTCTACTTTTACAATATCAGAAGGTTTAATACCTTTTTCAATATCAACTATACTGATTAATTCTGATCCTTTTAAATTTAAACTTTTTCTATCCATTTTTTCTTTAAACTGTAATGGCAAAATTCCCATTCCTATCAAGTTAGATCTATGAATTCTTTCAAAACTTTCAGCAATTACAGCTTTAATTCCAAGTAATTTTGTACCTTTAGCTGCCCAATCTCTCGAGGATCCTGTTCCATATTCCTTTCCACCTATAACCACAAGATCTGTACCTCTTTTTTTATATTCAACAACTGCATCATAAACTGGTACAACCTTTCCCTCGGGATATAGTTTTGTAAATCCACCCTCAGTACCAGGAGCCATCTCATTTTTTATTCTTATATTAGCAAAAGTGCCTCTCATCATAACTTCATGATTTCCTCTTCTAGAACCATAAGAATTATAATCTTTTGGCAAAATTTGATGGTGCATAAAATATTCACCAGTTGGACTATCTTTTTGAATATTCCCTGCTGGCGAAATATGATCTGTAGTAACCATATCACCTAGAATAAGTAAAGGTCTTGCATCTTTTATAGGTTTAAATCCTTCTGGTTGATCAGTTAAATTTTCAAAAAAAGGTGGTTTTTTTACATATGTTGAGTTCTCATCCCAATTATAGATACTACTTTTTTCTGTTTTGATTTCTTGCCATTGTTTTGGTCCCTCGGAAACATCTGAATATCTTTTAACAAACATATCTGCATTAAGAGAAATCTTCAATGTATCCTCTATTTCTTTATTTGAAGGCCAGATATCTTTTAAAAAAACATCTTTACCGTTTTTGCCTTTTCCAAATGAGTCTTTGAATAAATCAAATTCCATATGACCTGCAAGAGCATAAGCTACAACAAGAGGTGGAGAGGCTAAATAATTTGCTTTAATGTGAGGTGAAATTCTCCCCTCAAAGTTTCTATTACCTGATAAAACAGAGACCGCATATAAATTTTCTTTTTGAATAGCATCAACTATATTTTCTGCTAAAGGTCCTGAATTCCCGATACAAGTTGTGCATCCATAACCAACCAAATTGAATCCTAATTGATCTAAGTATGTATTTAGACCTGCTTTTTCTAAATAATCAGTTACAACTTGAGACCCAGGAGCTAAAGATGTTTTAACCCATGGTTTAACATTCAATCCTAATTCAACAGCTTTTTTTGCAAGTAGTCCAGCTCCAATAAGAACGTTTGGATTAGAAGTGTTCGTACATGATGTAATTGCTGCAATTAGTATTGAACCATCTTTAATTTCATAATCCGTATCTTTTACCTTAGAAATTTTATAATCATTTTTTTCTGTAGCTTCTTTAAAAACTTTTTTAAAATTGCTTGATGCATCAGTTAAAAGAACTTTATCTTGTGGTCTTTTAGGGCCTGAAATTGTTGGGACTACAGTGGACATATCTAAAGAGATTTTATCAGTGAATTCAATTTCATCACTTGCCCACAAACCTTGTTCCTTCGCATACTTTTCAACAATCGCGACTGTTTCTTTATCTCTTCCAGAAAATTCCAAATATTTTAAAGTTTCTTCGTCTATTGGAAAGAATCCGCATGTAGCTCCATACTCAGGTGCCATATTAGCAATTGTTGCTCTGTCTGCTAGAGTTAAATTTTTTAATCCCTCACCGTTGAATTCAACAAATTTCCCAACTACTCCTTTGTCTCTAAGCATTTTAACAACCGTCAAAACTAAGTCTGTAGCAGTTGTGCCCTCTGGCATTTTTTTTGTTACTTCAAATCCAATGACTTCAGGTATTAACATTGAAATAGGTTGTCCCAACATACCCGCCTCAGCTTCAATTCCGCCAACACCCCATCCTAAAACTGATAAACCATTGACCATGGTTGTATGACTGTCTGTTCCAACAAGAGTATCAGGGAATAAATATTTTTCTCCTTCGTATTCTTCTGACCAAACTACTTTTGATAAATACTCCAAATTAACCTGGTGACAGATACCAGTTCCTGGAGGAACAATTCTAAAATTGTTAAAAGCGCTTTGACCCCATTTTAAAAAGGAATATCTTTCGCCATTTCTTTTAAATTCGATATCTACATTCTTTTCAAATGAATCTTTTTTAGCTGATTGATCAACTTGAACAGAGTGATCAATGACTAAATCGACTGCAGATAAAGGGTTAATTGTATTTGGATCTTTATTTTTTTCTTTTACAGCTTCTCTCATAGCAGCTAAATCAGCCACTGCTGGTATCCCCGTATAATCTTGAAGTAAAACCCTGGCTGGTCTGTAAGCTATTTCAGTTTTTGATTTTTTTGTTTCAAGCCAGTTTTTGACAGCTTCTATTTGTTTTTTATTAACTGATATATCGTCCTCATACCTGAGTAAATTTTCCAATAAAACTTTTAATGACTTTGGTAGTTTTGAAATACCTTCTAAACCATTTAATTCAGCTTTTTTTAATGAATAATATTTATAATTTTTACCTTTAACCTCTAGGTCAGATAATGATTTGTAAGAATTTTTATTTCCTGGTTTCATATCTTATATATAAAATGTAATTATGCTCAAAAGAAGAAGCACAGACATAACATAATTAAAGTATTTAATAAATTTCTCATTTGTCGCAAATTTTCTAAGATATTTACCAACAAATGTCCAAAAGGTAATGCTTGATAAAGATACTATAAAGGCAAATAGAACAACTTGAGTTGCATAAATAAGATAATTTTCTCCATATTCAACATATGTTGAAACAATAATAATTCCAATCAAAACACCTTTTGGATTCAAAAATTGAAAAATAAAAGTATCTAAAAAAGAAATTGGATTTTCATTTTTGCTCTCGTTAGAAGATTTTGAGAAACTAATTTTATAAGCCAGATATATTAAAAATAAACTTCCCGAATATTTCAAAATAGTTTGAATAATCGGAAATAGTTTAAAAACATTAACTAAACCAATTGTCAAAGCAAATACCACGGAAGTAAATCCAAATGTAACTCCAAAAATATGAGGGATTGTTTTTCTTATTCCAAAATTAAAACCAGAGTAAGATGCGACCACGTTATTTGGTCCTGGTGTATAAGCAGCTACAATCCAAAATAGTGCCATAGATAAAAATTCAGGATGCATACTTATGCTATAGGTAAACCATTCTCTGCTTTTTGTGAGGGATGTACTAATGTTACCTTTCCTTCAGAGTCTATAGAGCCTAAAAGTAAAAATTGAGATTTTACACCTGCAATATTTTTTTCTGGAAAATTACAAACACCAATCACTTGTTTACCAACTAAATTTTCCTCATTATAAAAATGAGTAATTTGGGCTGAAGATGTTTTAACACCTATTTCTTTTCCAAAATCCACTTCAACAACTAAAGATGGTTTTCTAGCTTTTTCATTTTTTTTGACTGAAAGTACTGTCCCAAGTCTAATGTCTATTTTCTCAAATATGTCGTAAGTAATTTGTTCTTTCATAAATGAGATATTTATATTAATTATTACTAATGAGTACAGAAGTAAATTTAGATAAATTATACGAAAATTCTATTAAGATTTTATCTGATTTAATTGGATTTAAAACTATTTCAGGAGAAGATAACAATGATTTAATTAATTATTGCGAAAAATATCTTAATGATTTAGGTGCTACTTCATTTAAAACATATGATGATGAAAAAAAGAGAGTAAATCTTTTTGCAACAATCAAAGCAAAAAAATCAAATGGTGTTAAACCAATAATTTTATCTGGTCATACTGATACAGTCCCTGTTTCAAAGAGTTGGAGCACAGACCCTTTCAAAGCAACAATTAAAGAAGATAAACTTTATGGAAGAGGTTCCTGTGATATGAAGGGATTTATTGCATGTACTTTAGCATTTGCTCCAGTTTTTTCTAAAGTTGATCTAAATAGAGATATTCATTTTTCTTTTACTTTTGATGAGGAAACAGCATGCTTGGGTGCTCCAATATTGATCAAAGAACTTAAAAAAAGAAATATTCAAGATGGAATTTGTATTGTTGGTGAACCTACAAAAATGAAAATCATAGATGCACATAAAGGTTGTTATGAATATACTACTTATTTTGAGGGATTAGCTGGACATAGCTCAATGCCACACAAGGGTGTGAGTGCCGTTGAATTTGCATCAAAATATGCAAATAAATTAATCGAGCTTAGGGAAGAATTGAAAAAAAGAGCTCCAAAGGACTCAATTTTTGATCCTCCTTTTTCAACATTACAAGTTGGAGGAATATTTGGAGGTATAGCTCACAATGTAATAGCTGACAAATGTCGGGTTGAATGGGAGACAAGACCAGTCATCAAAGAAGATGGTGTCTTTCTAAATCAAAAAATAGATGAATATGCAAATGAAGTTTTATTACCAGAGATGAAAAAAGTTTTTCCTAATTCAAAGATAACTAAGGAAATAATAGGTGAAGTCACAGGTTTCGATCGTATAGATAATTCAGAAGCATGTGAATTAGTCTCAAGTTTGACCGGTGATAATTCTAGAGAAGTTGTATCCTTTGGAACTGAAGCTGGATTATTTCAAGAAATTGGTATCAGCACAGTTGTTTGCGGACCAGGCTCTATTGAACAAGCTCATAAAGTTGATGAGTTCATTGAACTTAATGAACTTAAAAAATGTTTAAAATTTCTTGAAGGAATTAAGAAAAAATCTACTCTTAATTAACTCCACCCACCTACAGATTTAACCTCTAGAAACTCTTCTAGCCCATGTTCTCCAGCTTCTCTACCAATCCCCGAATGTTTAAATCCACCAAAAGGCGCATCAACAGCAATACCAGCACCATTGACATCAACCATTCCCGATCTAAGTTTTCTAGCAACTCTCTTTACTTTTTCTTTATCTTTGGTTTGAATGTAGTTTGTTAATCCGTAGGGAGTATCGTTTGCAATTTCAATAGCTTCTTCCTCCGTTTCAAAAGGCATTACAGATAAAACTGGACCAAATATTTCTGTTCTCGCTATTTCCATTTTGTTATTAACATCAGCAAATACAGTAGGCTTTACAAAATAACCCTTTTCTAATCCATCTGGTTTACCTGGGCCTCCAGCTACTAATTTAGCACCCTCATCAATACCCTTCTTAATTAAAGTTTGTATCTTGTTGTATTGAGTTTCAGAAATAACTGGGCCTATATGCTCTCCCTCTTTTTTTGGATCACCAACCTCAAAATTTTCTGTATACTTCTTTAATCTTTCAACAGCATCATTATACATTGATTTTTCAACTAGCATTCTTGTGGGTGCATTACATGACTGACCTGAGTTTCTAAAACATCTCAAAGCACCTCTTTCTATTGCATCTGGAGCAGCATCTTTAAATATTATATTTGCACCTTTGCCACCAAGTTCTAAACTTACTCTTTTAAAATCTTTTGCAGCATTTTGGGAAATTAATGCTCCTGCTCTAGTTGATCCAGTAAATGAAATCATATTAACGTCAGGATGACTTGTTAATGCATCACCAGTTGTTGCTCCATCACCATTAACTAAATTAAACACACCTGCTGGAATTTTAGACTCATCAATAAGCTCAGCTAATATCATTGATGATAACGGAGCTAGTTCAGATGGTTTTAAAACCATAGTGCAGCCAGACGCTATTGCAGGCATTACTTTTAAACAAACCTGGTTCATTGGCCAATTCCACGGTGTAATTAATGCACATACGCCTTTAGGTTCATAAATAAGTCTTTGATTAGGCGCATGTTCTCCTAATGGTTTTTCAAATTCAAAATTTTTTAAATATCTTATAAATGATTTTAAATGTGCAGCACCTGTGCCGGCTTGAAGTTTTGTTGCAAAATCTTTTGGTGCTCCCATCTCTATCGTGATCGCTTTTGCAATGTCAGCCCATCTTTTCTTATAATTTTCGTAAAGTTTTTCTAATAATTTTATTCTCTCCTCTTTTGATGAAAAGGCCCAAGAACTGTAAGCTTTTTTGGCAGCATTTACAGCATCATTTACATCGTCTTTGTTGCCCAGTGTTATAACAGCACAATTTTCCTCAGTTGCAGGATCAATCACTTTGATTTCTTCTTTACTTTTTGGTGTTACCCATTTGCCGTTGATATAAAAATTTTTTTTATTTTCCATTGGAGATTCCTAACCTTTCTTTACTTTTTTGCAAATAGATTTGTTAACTCATAAACTATAGTAGCAGCTGCAAGTGATGTTACCTCAGCATGATCATAAGCAGGTGATACCTCAACAACATCTGCAGAGATTAAATTCATACCAGATAAGCCTCTAATAACATTAACCATTTCTCTAGTGGTCATGCCAGCTATTTCTGGTGTACCAGTGCCAGGTGCAAAAGCAGGATCTAAAACATCAATATCAATTGATAAATATAATGGATTATCTCCTACTCTTTTTTTTATTCTTTCAGCAATTTTATCAGTGCCTTCAGTTTGAAACTCATCACAATGAATTATCTTAAATCCAAAACTTTCATCATTTTTTAGATCTTCTCTGCTATACAACGGACCTCTGATACCAACATGCATTGAAGCATCATCCATGAATAAATTTTCTTCACGTGCTCTTCTAAAAGGTGTTCCATGAGTATAAGGCGCACCAAAATAAGTGTCCCAAGTATCAAGATGAGCATCAAAATGAACTAAAGCAACAGGACCATTATTAATTTTATTTACTGCTTTTAATAAAGGAAACGCAATTGTATGATCTCCACCTAAACTAATTATACCACCAGTTTTTTTAAGAAGATCCAAGGCTCCCTCCTCAATTTGCTTAATTGCTTCATCTATATTAAATGGATTGCAAGTAATATCACCCGCATCAGCAACTTGTTGAACTTTAAAGGGCTCAACATCATAACTTGGATGATAATTTGTTCTTAAATGTCTTGAAGCTTGTCTAATACTTTGAGGTCCAAACCTAGCCCCTGGTCTATAACTTGTTCCAGCATCAAAAGGTATTCCTACAATCGCAACATCACAACTCTTAACATCCCTTAATTCTGGCAATCTTGCAAATGTAGAGGGGCCTGCAAATCTTGGAACTTTAGTTCCACTTACAGGTTGGATTGGATCTTTATTTCTTTTTTTTTTCACAGTAAAATTGTATCACATTCTTTTAAATTGGAATATCTTCTATATATAAATTTATGAACTTAATTAGATTAATTATATTATCCTTATTTATTTTTACTCATACTCAAGCTGACACAATTTATAATCTTATAAAAATTCCTAATCTTGAGATTTACGAAATAAATACTCCAAATAAGCTTAGATACTTATATGCCAAACAACCATTCACAATTGGCATTGACAATAATATAAATTGTTACAATTCGGAAAAAAAAAGATTAGATAAAAAATATAAAATAATTCAGAAAAACTTGAGTAAATATGATCAAGTATTTTTAAAAAAAATAAATCTTAAATATATTGTTCTTTGTGAAAAATTATCAATTTCTGGGATTTTAACTGCAGGAATTCCAGACCATAAAATGAAGACTTTAATAATAGACGTTAAATTTGATAGTAAATATTTTGAACGAGTTCTACATCATGAAGTTTTTCACATAATAAACGATGGGTATAAAGATTATTTTGATGAGAGCGAATGGTCAAAACTAAATGATATTAACTTTAAATATACAGCATGTTCTACATGTTCTAATAAAACAGGATTATATGTTTACAAAGAATTTAACGGATTTTTTACAGAATATTCAAAATCAACTGCTTCTGAGGATATGGCTGAAGTGTATTCTCATATTATATCAGATAAAGAAATTGTTGAATTAAAAATTAACAATGATCCTATACTTAAAAAAAAAGTAGAATTCATAAAAAAAAATATTTTGAAAATTGATAAAAATTTCAAATTTTAAATTATGATCAAAAAAATTAAGGCTTCATTATCTGAAAAAATAATATTCATTTTTTTACTGTCACTTGGTATATTTTCTCTAACTTCTTTTCTTTTAATAAAAGATAAATGTTTATTTGTTAAAGATTACAATCCTCTAAAAATTACTTTTGATAACCCAGAAAATATCGCCATATTAAATGTGCCATGTGGAAATGTTATTATTGAACTTTATCCAAATGTATCTCCTAATGCTGTAGAAAGATTTAAAACTTTAATTAAATCTAAAGCATACGATGATGTTGCTTTTCACAGAGTAATAAAAGATGCACTTGTACAAGCTGGAGATTTAGAGTTTGGTAAAAAAGGAAATCTTAATTATGGAAAAATTGGAACAGGTAAATCTGGATTAGGAAATATTAATTCTGAAGTAGATGTTCCATTTAATTTTGAAAAAGGAAGCGTAGCACTAGCTAGAACACAAAAGTATAATACTGAGGACAGTCAGTTCTTTATAATATTGAGAGATGAACCATTATATGAGACTGAATATACTCCAATAGGAAAGGTAATTTACGGCTTGGAAGCTTTAAAAAAAATTAAATATCTTGATAAATCTCAATATGTCTTAAGGCCCGACTATATTAATACTCTTCGAATGTTAATTAACTAAAGGTTTACCAGTTGCTAATGTATGCTTAATTCTTTCTTGTGTTTTTTTAGTCTCAATTAACTTCATAAAAGCATCTAATTCTAATTGAAATAAATCATCCTCAGATAAAGTTTTATCTATAGTAGTATCACCACCACTTAATACATGCGCTAATTCTTTTGCAACTTCTACTCCATGTTCTAAAATCACCTTATCATTATAAAGTTTATCCAAAATTTTATCCATTTCGCCTCTAACTGCTTTTCCAGGAAGTTTGAATTGTAATTCATTTGGCGCTTTAAAATCTTTATTATCTAAAAGAATTTTTTTTGAAACTTCTAATAAACTATTTCTATTCATTATTTTTTTATCACTAGGTCTTAAATATTTCATTGGCTCAGCTTCAACAGGTGATGTGGCTGTCTTTCCATATCCAATAATATCAAAAACTTTCAAAGGTGCATAATTAGGATCTTTTTTTGCTTCTTCAGTATCAAGCCATCTTGCTAACATTTCTTTACACCCACCTCCTGCTGGAATTAAGCCAACGATAGTTTCAACTAATCCAACAACTATGTTTGTATGAGATGCAACAAAATTACTTTGTACCATTACTTCAAATCCACCACCTAAAGTTAACCCTGATGGAGCTGAGACAACTGGATATTTTGAATATTTTAAATGCTTACATGTTTCTTGAAAATATTTAATAAATTTTTCAATTGATTTAAAATCTTTTTTGTCTGCAAATTGCATCGTATAAGTTAAGTTTACTCCCGCAGAAAACTGCATACTCTCATTTATTATTATCAAAGGTTTGTTAGTTGCTTTTTTTAAAGCATCCATTGAGTCATAATCTAAAGCATTAGCTTTAGTAGTAAATTCAACGATATTATAATCATTAAATCTATAAATTTTTGCAGAGTCATTTCCATCTATACTTGATGCTGTTTTTTTAACTTTACCTAAAGTTTCTATGTTTGTATATTTTTGTCTCTCTCCATAAAAGTCTTCATTTTTTGTTTTTGATAAACTTTCTAAAAAACTATTTCCTTTAAAATCATCAACTTTATCAAAAAAATTTTTAACACCTATTTCTTCGAGCATTTCAAATGGACCTTTTGCCCAGTTAAAACCAAGTCTCATTGCTTCATCAACGTCATTAAATTCTTTTGTAATTCCTGGAACTAATGAGGAAGCATATTTAATTATCTTTGATAAAACTGACCAAGCATATTCACCATATTTATCTTTTCGATTAATTAATCCCTTGAGATCTACTTTATCTGATTTAACATCTATTTTTTTTGCAGGTGAATAATTTCCCGACTCAAGGTTTATAGCTTCCATGATTTTAGTAGTTCCAGTTTTATTCATTCGATAGAATCCACCTTTGCCTTTCCTTCCAGTGTAACCTGTCTCAATTAATTTTTTTACTAATGGAATTTCTTTTGCAACCTCATGAAATTCATCTGTTTCTGGTAGCTCTTTAATAAAACTTTTCAATACATCGGCCATTAAATCTATACCGATTAGGTCATACAATCCAAATACTCCTGTTTTGGGAATACCCATTGGTCTTCCAAAAATTGCATCTGCTTCTTCGACTGAAAGTTTCATTTTAAAAGCTTCAGTCATTGCTATTTGCATAGCATAAACACCAACTCTATTTCCTAAAAAACCCGGTGTATCATTACAAACTATTGCCCCTTTACCTAATTCAATTTCACAAAATTCTTTTAACTGATTAATCTTACTAAGATCATTATTTTCATTTTTAACAATTTCTAACAAGCCCATATATCTAACAGGATTAAAAAAGTGTGTGATACAGAAATCTTTTTTTTCAGTGTCTGTTAAGTGTTGAGATAAAACTTTAATTGGAATAGAAGATGTGTTTGATGAGACTATTGCACCGTTTTTTCTTGCTTTAAATATCTTTTCATAAATCTGATGTTTAATATCAATTTTTTCAACTACCGCCTCAACAATCCAGTCAGCATCTTTAACTACATCAAAGTCGTCAGAAATATTTCCAACTTTAATGTTATTAATTTTTGATTTATCAATTAATAATGGTGGCCTTGATTTATGAATTCTTTCTCTAGCTTTCTCGCTAATCTCTGTTTTTAAATCAAGTAAAGTTACAGGCACATTTGCGTTACATAAATGAGCAGCAATACCACTACCCATTGTTCCAGAGCCAATCACCACTACGTTCTTAATTTTCATTAAATGATTATATTATCGGTTTATTCCTCTAAGTCTCTCAGATCTTCTCCTTAAGAGTTCAGCGGTAACTAATATTAATGTAGATAAAATGATTAAACAAGTTGCAACTGCAAGAATAGTTGGACTTAATTGTTCTCTTAAACCTGTCCACATTTGAATTGGTATAGTTGTATTTTCTAACCCAGCCAAGAATAAGACCACTACAACTTCATCAAATGAAGTTACAAATGCAAATAATCCCCCAGATATAACACCTGGTAAAATTAAAGGTAAAGTAATTTTCATAAAAGTATTAACTGGATTACTACCAAGACTTGCTGCAGCTCTAGTTACACTATGATCAAATCCTGATAAAGTAGCAGTAACAGTTATTACTACAAATGGTGTACCTAATATAATATGTGCAAGGATTATACCTAAATGGGTTGCGGCTAAACCTGCCTTAGCCATGAAAAAGAAAATTGCTACACCTGAAATGATTAATGGAACAATCATTGGAGATATCAAAACTGCCATAATTAAACCTTTGTAAGGCATGTGTCTGCTGCTTAACCCTAAAGCAGCAACGGTTCCCAAAATAACTGAACCAATTGTTGCAAAAATTGCAATGATAAAACTGTTTTTTGTTGCTAAACCCCAAGGATTTTTAGTTCCGTAAATCATATCCTTATACCATCTCAATGAAAATGCATCAGGATCAAGACGTTTCATCCCATCAGAAAAAACTAAAAACTCTTCAGCGTTAAAAGATAATGGAAAAATTACAAATAAAGGAGCAATCAGAAAAAAGAAAACTGCTGCACAAATTGTTAAATAAACGTAATGCCAAATTCTATAATGTGGTTCTGTATATTTTGGTAAGGCCATTTATTTATCCTAATTTGATATTATCTATTCCAACTAATTTATTATAAACCCAGTAAATCGCTAAAACTCCAGTCAATAACATTAAACCCATTGCTGATGCAAAGCTCCAATCAAGTGTGCTCTTCATATGAAATGCAATTTGGTTACTAATTAGCGTACCAGAGGCTCCTCCTACTAAAGCGGGGGTTATATAATAACCTATAGCTAATATGAAAACTAATAAACAACCAGCTCCAATACCTGGAATAGTTAAAGGAAAATAAACCTTCCAAAAAGCCACAAAAGGTGTTCCACCTAATGACTTTCCAGCTCTCATCAAGCTTGGTGAAATAGTTTTCATCACACTATAAAGTGGCAAAACCATAAAAGGTAACAAAATCTGTGTCATTGCTACATAACTACCTGTTTTATTGAACATCATTTCAGGCCTGTTATCATCTGCCACTAGCCCTATCCCGACAAAGAAATCATTAACCAAACCCTGTTGTTGTAAAAGGATCATCCAACTAGCTGTTCTTACAAGTAATGATGTCCAAAATGGAAGAAGAACACAGATCATTAGTAGGTTGCTGTACTTCATAGGCAAAGTAGCCAACAAATGAGCTATTGGATATGCCATTAAAAAACAAAACACAGTTACGAAAAATGCAATTTCTAAAGTTCTTAACCATAAGACTCTATGAATCCTTCTATCTTCTGGAACGCTTACTATTTCTCCATTCTCATTTTTGAACATATCCATACCTTTAAGATATTTCTGACCAGTATATGCTGGAGCTCTTCTTTTAATTGCTTGCCAATATTCAACATTAGCCCATCTTTTGTGAACAGCCATTATTTGTTCTTTGTAGTTTCCTTCCTCAAAAGATTTTGATTTTCTTCTTAATTTTTTAATAATACTTTTAAATCCGTTTTTAGTATAATTCAGTTGTGTAGATAATTTTCCCTCACGTTTTTCTTCTACTAGCTTTATAAAATCTGAATGAAAAGCTGCAAAAACTTCTTCCTCTGGTAATTCTTTTCCATCCCACTTTTCCATTGCTTTAAAAGTTTTGGGAAGCATTTCAGTAACCATCTTATCATCCACACTCCTCATAAGCATGTCCCCAATAGGAAAAACATAAGTGATAATTATAAAAAATAGTAAAGGAGCTACAAGTAAGAAGGCTTTAATCTTATTTCTTCTTTCAGCTTTTTTTAGACTTACCTCTAAAGGAATTCCATCTGTTGTTAAAATTTTTTGTGTTTCAGAGCTCATAAATAAAAAGGGCGGTTATCAAATAACCGCCCTTAAATTATAATATATAATTAAGTTTAATAAAACTTAAATTATAGACCTGCTTTCATAGCTTCCCATTTTTCACCAAGCTCTGTACCGTTGTCAGCCCAGTAAAGTGGATCTACTAAAAAGTAGTTTTTAGTGTTTGCTGGTGCAGTTGGCATTTGTGGTACCATGTTAGTTTTACCATCTTTATACCAAGGCTCTCCTGCTTCCATAATTGCTATAGAAGATTTTCTCCAAGGAGCATAAGCAATATATTTTGCACTACCAGCTAACATTTCAGTGTTAGTCATCATAGCCAAAGCTTTTTTGGCCATACCATTAGCATCGTTTGGTCCACCCTTAACTTGTACGAAGTATTCGTAGTCAAGACCTTGTCCATCCCATACTTGAACTAGTGGTGCACCTTCTCCAACAATAGCGTTAAAGAATCTACCATTCCAACCAGTTGCCATAACAACTTCACCGCTCATTAATAGTTCTGGTGGTTGAGCACCTGCAGACCAAAATACACATCCACCTTTTGGATCTGTACATAATGCTTTGATCTTATCCATAGCTCTTTGAACACCTTTTTCAGTGTTTAAAGCTTTATAGATTTTTGCTCCACCTTTTCCTGGTTTAATTCCATCTGCAGCTAAAGCGATCTCTAAATTAGTTAGAGCGCCTTTGTAGATAGCTCTTTTTCCAGGGAATTTTTTAGTGTTAAAGAAATCTTTGATAGTCTTTGGAGTACCTTTAACATTATTTTTGTTATAAGCGTAGTTCCAAGAATATAAAATGTTTCCTACAGCACATTTGCTTGGCATTGCAGTAAAGAAGTCTTTACTTGCAGGAGTTCCATCTGGCGCTGGTGGGAAGTCTTTATCAAAATCAAATTCAACAAATAATCCTTCATCGCAACCATTAATAGTATCCATAGCAAATACGTCAATAATATCCCACGTAATTTTGCCAGCCTCTTTTTGCGCTTTTATCTCAGATAATCCACCTGAATAGTCAACCCAAGCAATATTTATTCCAAGGGCTTTAGCAGTTGGATCACCATACCCTAACTTTTGTGACTCTGTGTAAGCTCCACCCCAAGACACTGCTGTAACTGTTGTAGCAAATGCAGAAGTAGCTAAAGAAAGTACAAAAGAAATGGCTAGTAATACTTTACTAAGTTTTTTCATTATTCCTCCGTTTAAACGTTTTTTTAAAAAATCAATTACAGCAAGATAGGTAATCAGAGTCAACTGCTGATTTTAACTATTTTTGATAAATTATTCTGTTTATTTTGGGTCTAATGCCCTTGCATCATCGCTATTCCAACCAATCTTAATCTCATTTCCTAATTTTATATCTAGATTGGATGAACTATTAGGAACTTTAAGTATGAACTCAGGATTGCCCAAGAGATTAATTCTGACTCTAGTATGGTCTCCATGATAAATAACTTCCTCAATTTTTCCATTATGAATGTTGTCCATTTTCTCACTTGGATTAATTAAAGCTCTTTCAGGCCTAAGTGATACAGTTGTCTTCTCACCTTTTCCTTTAATTGAGATAGGGTTTGCTAAAATTTCTGCGTTAGCTAACTTAACTTTACATTTTCCTCCTGAAATATCTGAAACTTCACCTGCAAAGGTATTATTCTCTCCAATAAATTCTGCAACAAAAGAGTTTACTGGTTTCTCATATAATTCATCTGGACTTGAAAGTTGTTGAACTTTACCATCATTAAATACTGCAATACGATTTGACATTGTTAAAGCTTCACTTTGGTCATGAGTTACATAAACAACTGTCACTCCAATGCTTTCATGAATATGTTTAATTTCATATTGCATGCTTTCTCTTAAATTTTTATCTAAGGCACCTAAAGGTTCGTCCATTAAAACTAGTTGTGGGTCAAATACAAGCGATCTCGCTACTGCTACTCTTTGTTGTTGACCTCCTGAAAGTTGACCAGGCATTCTTTGGGCAAAACCTTGTAAGGATACCATTGATAGTGCTTTATCGATTTTTTTATCAGCCTCATCTTTTGGAATTTTTCTTACTCTTAAAGGAAATGCTAAATTTTCATAAACAGTCATGTGTGGAAATAATGCATAGTTTTGAAAAACCATTCCAATTCCTCTTTTGTGAGGAGGAATACTTGAGATCGCATTACCATCTAAATATATTTCACCGTGAGTTGGTGTTTCAAATCCTGCTAACATCATTAAACAAGTTGTTTTTCCAGAACCTGACGGTCCCAACATTGTAACAAACTCACCTTCTTCAATATCTAATTGTAAATCTTTAACAACTAAGATTTTACCATCATAGCTTTTGTCAACTTTATCAAATTTAACGAAATCTTTTTTTAAGGCCATAATTTAAAGAACTTTAAAACATTTGTATGAATAAATATCAACCTTTAATAATTAGCTTTTAATGTGAAGTTCTTTAGAAAAATTACAAAATAGTTCAGAGCCTTTATCAGTAACTCTAATTGCTTCAGATGCTTCTACTCCCCAATTTCCAAATTGCATTACAGCAATCATATGAAAAGTAACGTTAGGTTGTAATACGGTCATGTCACCTTTTGATATATTTAAAGTATGTTCACCCCAATCTGGTGGATAACCAATACCAATCGAATAACCAGTTCTTGAAGTCTTTTCAATTCCGTATTTATCTAATACTTTCCAAAAAGCTTGAGCAACATCATCTGCAGTATTGCCAGCTTTTACTAAATCAATACCAGCTTGAAGTGCTTCATTAGTTTTCTTCATTGTATCTATTTTCTTTTGATCAGGTTTTCCAAGTAAAACTGTTCTAGCCATTGGACAATGATATTTTTTATTAACTCCTGATAATTCAATAATTGTAGCTTCTCCTTCCACAAATTTATCTTCTGACCAAGTTAAGTGTGAAGCCGATGTGCCTTTTCCCGTTGGTATCATTGGGACTATGGATGAATAATCTCCACCAAATTCAGGCGTTCCTTTTATTAATGTTGTGTAAATGTCTGAAACTGCATCGCACTGTCTTACTCCAGGACTAATAGCATCAAAAGCTTTCTTCATTCCTAATTCAGTAATTTGAGCTGCTGCTTTCATAAATTTTATTTCTGCATCTGATTTAACAACTCTCACCCAATTAACTAATCTTTCACAATCTAAAACTTTCGCATTAGGCAAACCTTGTTTTATTTTTTCATAACAATAAGCAGTGAAATAATGGCTATCCATTTCTAGTCCTATAGAAAGTTTGTCCCACTTTCTCTCTTTAATAAGATCTACAAGT
>CACHDJ010000017.1 GCA_902578525.1 uncultured Pelagibacteraceae bacterium
ACTTTAATTAATTCACCAACGACATTATTTGAGATATTTCCTTTTATTATATTATTAACCACACAATTTTTATTTTATGATCTTAATAATAAAGATGAATTAAAATTATTAAAAACAAATGGTTTGAGTAATACAAATATTATTAAAGTATTATTTTTTTTATCAATTGTAATTGGAATTTTTAATGTTTTAATCTTTTACAATATAGCTTCAAAATTAAAATTTTATTATTCAGATATTAAAAATTCTTATTCTGATGATAATAAGTATTTAGCAATGGTGACTGATAGTGGTTTATGGATTAAAGACGAATTAAATAATAAGATTTATATAATAAAATCAGACTATATAGAGGGCGATTTCCTAACAAAAACTTTCATTAATGAATTCAATTCAGAATTTGAATTAATAAGAACAATTCAATCTGAGAAAGTTAATATAAAAAAAAATGATTGGGTTATTGAAAATCCAATTATTACCAAAGATAATATTTCAAAAATTTATGATCAATCATTAATTTTTAAAACAAACTTTGATCAAGAAAAAATTAATAATCTTTTTTCTAATGTTTCAACCTATAATGTTTTCGAACTTTTTGATTTAAAAAAAGATTTTGATAAATTTGGTTATTCTTCAAATGAAATTAAAATTCATCTTTTGAAGCTTTTTTCAACACCTGTTTTCTATAGTGTATTAACAGTTTTATCTGTTATTCTGATTTTTAATTTCAATAATAAATCTATTATTTTTAATATTATTCTTGGAATTTTTATGTCAGTTATGATTTACTATTTTACTTTTATTTTCACATCCCTGGGTAATAATGGTACAATACCTATTATTTTATCTATATTTTTTCCAATAATTATTTTATCAGTCTTATCTCTTATAGGTTTAACAACAATAAATGAAAAATAATTTATTTTTATTATATATTCTGTTCTGCTTATTTTTTAGTAACACTTTAAATGCAAAATCATTTGAATTAGAAGCTAAGAGCATTGATATTTTTGATAATGGAAATTTAGTCAAAGCGAAAGATGGTAAGGGGATTTCTTTAGATAAAGATATTGAGATTTACGCTAGAGAATTAGAATATGAAAAAACCTCTGGTATTTTAAAAGCTTACAAAAAAGGCTTAATATTAATATTTTCAAAAAATTTAAAAATTGAATTTGAAAATGCGATAATAAATGAAATTAACGCAACTATAAATGCTACTGGGAATATAAAAGTTTATAAGAAAGATAAAGGTGTGATGATGGAAACTAATTCAATTGAGTATAATCAAAATACCTCGGAAATAAAAGCAGATGGAGAAGTAATAATACGACTCTCAAAACAAAACTTACTAATTAAATCAGAAACTATATTCTACAATTCAAATTTAGAATTAATAAAATCAAACACAGATACTATAATTAAAGATAAATTTGATAATACATATAATGTAGAAAGTTTTTTATTTGAGGAAAATAACAATTTACTTAAACTTGAAAAATTAAGATTTATAGATTTAGATAAAAATAATTTTGAATCATCAATAGCTTTCTTAAATACCGAGACAAATAATCTTTATGGAAAAGATGTTATCTTAAATTTAAATAACAAATCTTTTAATAAAGAAAATGAACCTAGATTAAAAGCAAACAGTATAATAAATAGAAATTCTGATACAGAAATAACAAAAGGTATTTTTACAACTTGTAAAAAAAGAGATGGTTGTCCTCCTTGGAAAATTTCGGCAAAAAAAATTGTTCATGATAAAAAAAAGAAAACTCTTAATTATGATGATGCTGTATTAAGTATTTATGATACTCCAATATTTTACTTTCCAAAATTCTTTCATCCAGATCCAACAGTTAAAAGAAAATCAGGATTTTTAATTCCCTCAATCAAAAATTCTAGTAATGATAGTAATAATTATCTTAATTTACCTTATTATTTAGTCTTAGCAGAAAATAGTGATATTACCATTTCTCCAAGACTATTTTATGATGATAAAATATTGTTACAAACTGAATTCAGACAAGTTAACCTAAGAAGTAACCACAATTCTGATTTTAGTTATTTTACACAAAAAAATCTTGATAATGAAAATCATTTTTTTTACAGTTATGATAAAAGATTTGAAACAAAAAATTTTAAAGATAATTCATTTAAATTTAATATTCAAACTAGCTCAAACGACACTTATTTAAAAGCTAATAAAATTATGTCGGAGTTAATTTCTGATAATAATATATTAGAAAACTCTTTAGATTTAAACTTATACTCAAATGACTTATCAATTAATTTTGAGACCATCGTTTATGAAGATCTCAATAAAGATGGCAATGATAGATACGATTATATTTTTCCTAAATTAAATTTAATAAAAAAACTTAATAACAATACTAAGTTGCAAGGAGATTTTTCTTTTAAATCACAAAATTTAATAAGAAATTATAACACTAACGTATTGGAAAAAATGAATATAAATGATTTAATTTTTACTTCATTTCCTAAAATAAATAATTATGGTTTAGTAAATAATTATGAATTCATGGTGAAAAATTCTAATACAGACTCTAAAAATTCGAAAAATTATAAGCAAGATGAAAATATTAATCTTACTGGTACTTATCAATTTAATTCAAACATGCCTCTTATAAAGGAAGACAAAGATCTTCAAAAAATTTTTACTCCTAAATTATCTTTAAGAATATCTCCACCGCATACGAAAGATGATAGAAATGACGATTCTCAAATTGATGTAAACAATATTTATTCTCTAAATAGATTGACTGATAATGATACAGTGGAAGAGGGATTATCATTAACTTACGGAAGTGAATATTCAATTAAACGAAAAGATACTTTTGAGGATTTATTCAATTTTAAATTTGCAAATAATTTAAGATTATCAGAAAGTAATGATTTGCCGGGTAGAAATCAAATGGGAAACAAAACTTCTAATTTTTTTAGTGAAATCATATTCAGTCCAAATGATTTAATAAAAACAAAATATTCTACATCTATTAAAAATAATTTATCAGATATAAATTATGAGAACCTAGTAACTGAGTTTAATATTAAAAATCTATCTCTTTCATTTGATTATGTAAATGAAAATAATAAAGTTAATGAAAATTCATATCTTCAAAACACTTCAAAATATTTATTTGATGAGTCTAATAGTATAGCTTTTTCAACTAGAAAAAATAAATCGACGAAACTTACAGAGTATTACAATTTAATTTATCAATATAAAAATGACTGTTTAGCTGCTTCTATGGAATATAATAAAGATTATTATAATGATAGAGAATTAAAACCTCATGAAAGTATTCTTTTTAAATTAACCATAATTCCATTTGGTGAAACAACTGGACCAAATCTTAAACGATAAAAATAAATATTACTATAATGAAAAAATTGTTATCTTTTATTTATTGTTTATTGCTTATAAATATTTGCACAATGTCCTTAAATGCAAAAATATTCATTGAAAGTAAAATCAACGACAAAATTATTACTAATTACGATATTGAAATAGAGGCAGCTTATTTGACAATATTAAACTCAAATTTAAAGCAAATATCAAAGAAAAAGCTTATGAATTTAGCTAAACAATCATTAATAAGAGAAGTGATTAAAGAAAATGAAATTCTTAAATTTTCCTCTATAGATACTGATGCTCAACAAATTACCAATCACTTATCAAATCTTATATCAAAATTAGATTATAAAGATGAACTAGGATTTGAAATTGCTTTAAAAGACGCAAATAGTTACTCATTATATGAAGTTAAAAAAAAGATAGGAATTGAATTATTTTGGAATGATTTAATTTATCATAAATACAAAAATCAAATTAAAATTGATAAAAAAAAGTTTTTAAAAAAAATAGAAAATATGGAACAATTAGAACAAAATTCTTACAAATTTTCAGAAATTTTATTTGATTTAAAAAAAGATGAAGATTTAAGTAAAAAAAAAGATCAAATAATTAAAAGTATTAATGAAATCGGTTTTAATAATACTGCAAATATCTTTAGCATATCAGATACTGCAAATATGGGTGGTAAACTAGATTGGATAAATGAAAGCAGTTTATCTAAAATAATCCTTGAGAATACTAAAAATCTAAAAGAGGGACAATTATCCAAAGTTATAAATATTGGAAATAACTTTCTAATCCTTAAAGTTGATGAAGTAAAAAAAATTAAACAAAAATTTGATAAAGATAAATTATTAAAAAGAATGACAAGTAATGAAATAAATAATCAGCTTAATAAATTCTCAATAATTTATTTTAATAAAGTACAGATAAATTATATAATAAATGACAACTAAACCAATTATTATTGTAACAGGTAGTATAAAAAGTATTTTTTTTGAAATTTTTTTTAAATCGTTAAAAAAAAAATATCAAAGTCCTTTAATTTTAATATGTAATAAAAAAAATTTAATTCAGCAAATGAAAAAGTTCAAATTTAAAAGAAATATTAATTTGTTGAATATAAATAATTTAAGAAATTCTGATCTAAATAAAAGCACAATAAATTTAATTGATATTAATCTCAAAAGCTCAATTAATAATAAAAAAAATACTCAATTTGAAAATGAATACATCAAACAATCATTTGATATTGCTTTTAAACTAATAAAAAAAGGTTTTTCTTATAAATTATTAAATGGACCAATCAATAAAAAAACATTTTTAAATAAAAAGTTCTTAGGAATTACCGAATATATATCAAATAATTTTAAACAAAAAAAAACAGGTATGTTAATTTATAATAAAAAATTATCTGTATGTCCCTTAACAACACATTTGCCTATAAAACTGGTTTCCAAAAAAATTACAAAAGGATCTGTTAAAGAAAAGATTGAAATCATAAATGAATTCTTTAAAAAAAATTTAAAATTCAAACCAAGAATTGCTGTTACTGGATTAAATCCCCATTGCGAAAGTATTCTAAATTTTAATGAAGATGAAAAAATTATTTCTTCTATAATTAAATCTTCAATAAGAAAGAAAATAAATATAAAAGGTCCTTTTCCAGCTGATACAATATTCTTAAAATCAAATAGAAAAAAATTTGACGTAATCTTAGGAATGTATCATGATCAAGTATTAACTCCTCTAAAAACTTTATATGAATATGACGCAATTAACATAACAATGGGCTTACCATTTTTAAGAATATCTCCCGATCATGGGCCAAATAAAGGAATGGTAGGAAAAAATAAATCTAATCCATTAAGCCTTATTAAAGCTTTAAAATTTTTAGATAAAAGGTGATTAAAGCAAAAAAAAGTCTTGGACAAAATTTTCTTATTGATCAGAATATAATCAATCAAATTTTAAGTATTGTTGATATCAAAAATAAAAATATTTTAGAAGTTGGTCCAGGAACAGGTAACTTAACTTCAGCTATTTTAAATAATCAACCTAAAAAATTAATAGTTATTGAGAAAGATTGTGAGTTAGTTTTATTACTTAAAAAAACTTTTGATAATAAAGTAAAAATTATTAATGAAGATATTTTAAAGGTAAATGAGAATTCAATAGATAGCCAATTATTAACTGTTTTTGGCAATCTTCCTTACAATATCTCAACAGAAATTCTATGTAAATGGATTTTAAATATTAAAGATCAAAATTTTTGGTTTGATTATCTAATACTAATGTTTCAAAAGGAAGTTGCTGATAGAATAGTCTCAGATTTTAACTCAAAAAATTATGGAAGATTATCTATATTAGCTAATTGGAAATTAGATATAAAAAAAATTTTTGATATCAAACCGTCAAGTTTTTCTCCAAAACCAAAAATTGATAGTAGTGTTTTATTTTTTAAACCTAAGAAAATATTTTTTAAATTGAATAATTCTAAAAATTTAGAAAAAATAACTAGAATTTTTTTTATGCATAGAAGAAAAATGATTAAAAAACCTTTTCATCAGTTATTTAATAAAAATCCTGAAATTGCCTCAAAACTCAATATTGATTTAAATTTAAGACCACAAAATTTGAATTTTGACACTTATTACAAACTTGCTAATGAATATGAAAAATTAAGAAGTTAATTTTTCAACATGGTTTCTGATATATTCTAAATCATAATCTTTTGAACCATTTTTAATTTCAGCATCTATCAAATTATAAATTTTTTTATAACAATTATCTAAATTGTCATTTATAACAACATAATCATAATTGATCCAATGCAAGACATCTCTTCCAAATTGTTTCATTCTTTCTTCTACAATCAATTTATCTTTCATCTCTCTATTGGATAATCTTTTAAACAAGATTTCTTTACTAGGAGGTAGAATAAAAAATGTAATTAATTTATAATCTAACTTTTTATTTTTAATTTGATCTGCGCCCTGCCAATCAATATCAAATAAAACATTTTTTCCTTTATTTAATTTGTCAATAACTGGTGTTCTTGTTGTTCCATAATAATTATTATAAACTTTTGCATATTCTAAAAATTCTTGATCTTTTATAAGTCTATTAAACTTATCTAAATCTACAAAATAATAATCTTTATTTTGTGTTTCGTTTACGCGAGGTTGTCTAGTTGTGTGGGATATAGATACTTCAAATTTATCTTGTTTAGATAGTAAATTTACTAAAGTTGTTTTGCCTGCTCCCGAAGGAGAAGATAAAATGACCATTACCCCTTCATTCTTACTGGGCATTAAAAATTAATTAGTTAGCTTTACCTTCAATAAATTTGATAGCATCGCCTACTGTTAAGATCTTTTCAGCTTCACTATCAGAAATTTCTGAACCAAACTCTTCTTCAAAAGCCATTACTAATTCCACAGTATCTAAGCTATCAGCACCCAAATCATCTATAAAACTTGAATCATCCGTTACCTTTGCTTCATCAATTCCTAAATGATCGGCTACTATTTTTTTTACTTTGCTTGAAACTTCATCTGACATATTGATCCTTTTGTTTTAATTCGTTAATAGTTTAATTACTTCGATTGTCAAGCCATATACATGCCTCCATTAACATGTAAAGTTTCACCATTAATATAATCGGATTGGTTTGAGGCTAAAAATAGAACGGCATTTGAAATATCTTCAGGTTGACCCAGCCTAGCTGAAGGTATTTTTGATATAATAACTTCTTTGAATTTATCTTCAATTTTATCTGTCATTGCAGATTTTATAAAACCGGGAGAAATACAATTGATATTAATATTTTTTTTTGCATATTCTATTGCAAGACTTTTGGACATTGCAACAATACCTGCTTTAGAGGCTGTATAATTTGCTTGCCCTAAATTGCCAGTGTGACCTACAACAGAAGTGATATTAACAATCTTTCCTTTTTTGTTTTTAAGCATTTTTTTTATTGCAAATTTACTCATTAAAAAAGTAGAGGTCAAATTAATGTCTATTACTTTTTTCCATTCTTCAATACTCATTCTAATTGCTAAATTATCTTGAGTAATACCAGCATTATTTATTATACAATCTAGACCACCGATTTCTTTCGAAGCATTATCAATAAACTCTTCAATTTTATCAGTTTGAGAGATATCAAATTTTAATATCTTTACATTTTTAAATTTACTTTTTAATTCTTCAAGTTTTTCAATTTTTGTACCAGAAGCCAAAACATTAGCACCAAGGTCACTTAATTTTTCAACTATTGAGTTTCCTATTCCACCCGAAGCTCCTGTTACAATAATATTTTTGTTTTTTAAATCATTCATATCTTTAAATTTTTTATATCTTCTTGGCTATTAATTGAACTCACTTCAACATTCTTATCAATTCTTTTTACTAAACCTGATAAAACTTTTCCTGGTCCAATTTCTATAAATTGATTTACTTCTTTATTTATCATATTAATAATACTTTCTCTCCAACGAACTCTATTTTCAATTTGTTTAACTAATAGTTTTTGCAATTCATCTACATTAAAAATCTCATTTGCAGTAATATTAGAAATTAAAGGATTAGTTCCTTTTTTAAAATTGAGTTTCTCAAGTTCTTCTTTCATAATACTAGTTGCTTTATTCATTAAACTGCAATGAAATGGTGCGCTAACCGGTAATTTAATATTCTTAATTTTATTTTCCTTTAAAATCAAACTTATTTTTTCTAAGTCTTGAGTTTTTCCACTTAATACGATTTGGCCATCAGAATTATCATTTGCAATTTCTACTAAGAAATTGTCTTTATTATAAGCTAAAACCTTTTCAATATTTCCAATAGTTGTACCAAGAACTGCAACCATTCCTCCCTCTCCTTTTGGTACAGAATTTTGCATAGCGTCTCCTCTTATTTTTAAAATTTTAATCGTATCTTTAAAAGATAAATACCCTGCGCATGCTATTGCGGAATATTCACCTAGTGAATGACCTGCAAAAAATTTCGCTTTATGAAGATCTATATTAAACTCTTTTTTAACTACTTGAAAGATAGAATAACTTATCAAAAAAATTGCCGGTTGTGTGTTAGAAGTTAATTCAAGTTCTTCCTTAGGACCTGATAATATTATTTTTGATAAAGGCACTCCAAGAGCTTCATCAGCCTCTTTAAATAGATCTTTAACAAGATTAAAATTGTCGTAAAACTCTTTTCCCATTTGCACGGCCTGTGAACCTTGACCTGGAAAAATTACTGAAAACATATAAAAACTATTTAATTATTGTCCTTTTTACTGTTGAAATTAAAGACTTATAATAGTATATCCTCACGTTTTATTAAAGAATTTAAATGAATTTATACGAACATACTATTATAGCCAGACAAGATGCTTCACCAAGTGAACTTAAACAACTCGCAAATAAATACTCAAAAATTGTAGAAAAAAATGAGGGTGAAGTAGTTAAAACAGAAAACTGGGGGTTACTAAACTTATCTTACATAATTAAAAAAAATAAAAAAGGGAGCTACATTCACTTTAAGATTAAAGGTAAAGGAAAAGTTGTAAAAGAATTAGAAAAAAATGAAGCAATTGATAAAAAATTGCTGAGATATTTAACTGTAAAAGTCAAAGAATTTGACCTAAATACCAACTATTTTGGAAAAAAAGAAGATAGTGAAAAATTAGAAAAAAAAGAAAAACAATCTAATTAATTATGCCAAAAAGACAAAGTGGAAATAAAAAAAATAAACAAAGTAACTTTGCAAAACTAAGTATATTTCAACCTAACAAGTACAGATTCAAAAAAAGCTGTCCTCTATCTTCAAAAGGTGCACCGAAAATAGATTATAAAAACATTAAATTACTTAAAAAATACATTTCTGAAAACGGAAAAATTTTACCTTCTAGAATCACAAATGTAAGCCAAAAAAAACAAAGAGAATTATCTTTATCAATCAAAAGAGCTAGAAACTTAGCATTACTATAAATGAAAGTTATTTTGTTAGAAAATATTAAAAGGATAGGTTCAATAGGTGAAATTATTGATGTTAAAAGAGGTTTCGCAAGAAATTTTTTAATAGCTAATAAAAAAGCATTATACGCTTCAAAAGAAAATATTAAAGAGGTAGAAAAAATAAAATCAGACCTTTCTAAAAAAGATAATGAAAAAAAATTACAAGCAAAAAAAATATCTGAACAAATAGATAAAAAGGAATATATAGTTAAAAAATTAAGTACGGAAAATAATGAATTATATGGTTCAGTCAAACCAACTGAAATCTCAAAATTAATTCTAGAAACAAACAAAATTGATGTCAAACCATCCATGATACAACCTGTTAAAGAAATTAAATCTATAGGTAAATTCAAAGTAAAAATTTCTTTACACTCTTCAGTTGATGCAGAAATCACTATCAATGTTCAGTCAGCTGAGACTATTCAGTAATTATACAATTTCATCCACAACAATTTTTTTTAATTTTTAATATTTTGTTTTTGTGTAAATTATACTCATGGAAAATAATCTAAGTATAGTTAAAGATAAATTTAAAGAGCTTCCAAATAATATTGAAGCTGAACAATCAGTTATTGGTTCTATCTTAGTTACAAATGAAATATTTGATGAACTTAGCACAATTATTTCAAGTGTTAATTTTTTTGATCCAATGCACCAAAAAATTTATAATGCTATGGAGAGTTTAATCTATAAAGGTATGTTAGCAAATCCAATTACTCTTAAAAGTTATTTTGAAGATGAAAAAGATGATTTAGATGTTCCAGAATACTTAGTTAAAATTACAAAATTTTCTACATCGGTTAGACAAGCAATAGAGTATTCGAAAATTATTTACGATATGTTTGTAAGACGTGAGTTAATAAAAATTTCTGAACAAACTATTGATAGTGCTAAAATAAATGACCTAGATACAAATGGACAAAATATTATTGAAAGTTCAGAAAAATTATTATTTGATTTAGCAGAAAAGGGTTCTTTTAATTCTTCTTTAGTTAAATTTGATGATGCTATGAAACAAACAATAGAAATGGCATCTGCTGCTTACAAAAATGAAGGTGGTATTGTTGGAGTTCCTACTGGTCTAAGAGATTTGGATAATAAACTAGGCGGATTACATCAATCAGATTTGATTATTATTGCTGGTCGTCCTTCAATGGGGAAAACATCTCTAGCCACCAATATTGCTTTTAATGCGGCAAAGCATATTCAAGATAATGGAAAAAAATCATCTGTTGCATTCTTTTCTTTAGAAATGTCATCAGAACAACTTTCTACAA
This sequence comes from uncultured Pelagibacteraceae bacterium, assembly GCA_902578525.1. GTDB lineage: Bacteria > Pseudomonadota > Alphaproteobacteria > Pelagibacterales > Pelagibacteraceae > Pelagibacter. The sequence continues at coordinate 10,683 of CACHDJ010000017.1, forward strand.
GAATTTTGTCTGAGCAAGCTCGTATTAGTTCAAATGATATTAGACAAGGTAGAATTTCTGATGATCAATTTGATAAATTTTTAGAGACTTCAAAAAATATTGCTGAACTTCCATTGTTTATTGATGAGACTCCAGCAATAAGTATTGCTGCGATGAGCAATAGAGCGAGAAGGATTAAAAGATTGCATGGTCTTGATATGATTGTGGTTGATTATATTCAATTGATGAAAGGGACTTCTTTTAATAAGGATGGGAGAGTTCAAGAAATATCTCAAATAACTCAAGGATTAAAAGCTATTGCAAAAGAGCTTGGTGTTCCAGTAGTTGCCTTATCTCAATTATCGCGGCAAGTTGAACAAAGAGATGACCATAAACCTTTGTTAGCAGACTTAAGAGAGTCTGGATCTATTGAACAAGATGCAGATGTTGTAATGTTCGTTTATAGAGAAAGCTATTACTTACTGAGAAAAGAGCCAAGAGAAGCAACTGTTGAGCATGCTGAATGGCAAGCTAAAATGAATGAAGTAGCTCATCTAGCTGAAATTATAATTGGAAAACAAAGACATGGTCCAATTGGTAAATTAACTCTTGAATTTGAGGAAAGATTTACGAAATTTAAAGATACTCAAATTAATTAATTTCCAATATAAAAGAGTTAATGTTTGCTCATTTATATCAAAATATTGTTCTAAAAAATCCAAAATCTATTTTTGTAGTTCTATTAATTATATTAGTAAGCTTTGGATATTTTTCTAAGAATTTTAGATTAGATGCATCTTCAGAAACTTTATTAATTGAAGGTGATCCTGATCTTGAATATTTAAAAGAAATAAATGACCGATATGGATCAAAAGATTTTTTAGTTTTAACTTATACCCCTAATGAAGGAATGATCACAGACGCTTCAATTAACAATCTATTAAGTTTAAAATATAAAATTCAAAGTTTAAATTGGGTTCATAGTGTGATCACTCTTTTAGATGTTCCTTTATTAGATAATTCAGATCAACCTCTTCAAGAAAGATTAAAAAATTTTAAAACTCTTAAAGATGAAGGAGTTGATAAAAATAGAGGTTTTAAAGAAATATTAGATAGCCCAGTATTTAGAAATTTTGTGATCAGTGAAGATGGTAAAACAAGTGGAATTATAGTTAATATAAAAAAAAACCCTAAACTAGAAAACATTCAAAATAAATCTAAGGAAGAAATTCAACACCATCAAGACCTTATCAAAAAACAAAATCATAAAAATATTTTAGAAATAAGAGATGTTATCGAAAGTTATAAAGATATTGGTAAAATTTACTTGGGTGGTATTCCAATGATTGCTGATGACATGATGACTTTTATAAAAAGTGATATAATAATTTTTGGTTTAGGTGTTTTATTATTTATAATTGCTACCCTCTGGTTTGTATTTAGAAAATTAATCTGGATCATTATTCCAATTAGTAGTTGTTTTTTTTCAGTTATAATTATGCTGGGCTTACTTGGTTTGCTTGGGTGGAAAGTAACTGTAATTTCTTCAAACTTTATTGCTCTAATGTTGATTTTAACAATGGCAATGAATATTCATATGAGCACAAGGTTTTTACAACTAAGAAAAGCTCATCCATCAAAAACCAGTATGGAGATATTATCATTAACAACCAACAAAATGTTTTGGCCTATTCTTTACACTGTATTAACAACTGTAATTGCTTTCTTGTCATTAATCTTCAGTGAAATTAAACCCATTATTGATTTTGGATGGATGATGACTTTTGGATTAGTTACATCTTTTATCATTACATTTACTTTGCTTCCAACTTTACTAAATTTTTCAACTATAAAAAATATATCAATTAAAGAAGATGAAGGATCAAAGATAACAAGATTCCTGGGTAAACTTTCAATTAACTACCAAACCCCAATATTTATGATTACTGTTATTGTAATAGGACTAAGTTTATTTGGAATTAGTAAGTTAGAAGTAGAGAATAGCTTTATTAATTATTTTAGTAAGAAAACTGAAATTTATAAAGGAATGAAACTAATTGATGAACAACTTGGAGGTACCACTCCACTTGAGGTTATCTTGAAGTTTCCTGAGTCAGAAACGAAGGAAACTATAAAGGATGATGATTTTGATGACTGGGATGAGGAAAATGAACAAGATGATGAAAAATATTGGTTTACCAAAGATAAAATTGACACCATTACAAACGTTCATAATTATCTAGATAGTCTTCCTCAAATTGGAAAAGTTTTATCTTTTTCCTCTATTATTGATATTGCAACTCAGCTTAATAACAATAAACCACTTGGCACTTTAGAAATGGGTGTTTTATATTCCAAAATCCCTGAAAGTATTAAAACTGAAATTATTGATCCTTATATTTCAATTGACGATAATGAGGCTCGTATTAGTTTAAGAATAATAGATTCGCAAGAAAATCTTCGTAGAAATGATTTAATAAATAAGATTAATTATGATCTCAAGAATGAACTTGGAATTGAAAAAGAACGTTATAGATTAGGTGGGGTACTAATTTTATTTAATAATCTTTTACAAAGTTTGTTTAAATCTCAAATCTTAACATTGGGACTAGTAATGACAGGTATATTTGTAATGTTTGTAATATTATTTAGAAATATTAAATTGTCTTTAATAGGTGTGGTTCCAAATTTTATAGCTGCATTTTTTATTTTAGGGATTATTGGAATGTTAAATATTCCTCTTGATATGATGACAATTACTATCGCAGCAATCACAATAGGTATAGCGGTAGATAATAGCATTCATTATATTTACAGATTCAAAGAAGAATTTAATAATTCTAAAAATTATAAAGAAACTCTAAAAACTTGTCATTCAACAGTAGGAGTAGCAATATTAAATACATCTGTTACTATTGTATTTGGTTTTTCGATTTTAGTTCTTTCTAAATTTATCCCAACTATTTATTTTGGAATTTTTACTGGGCTTGCTATGTTGCTTGCAATGATTTTGGTATTAACTCTTCTTCCTTCTTTAATTTTAGTAATTAAACCTTTCGGAAAATAATTAATGTTTGAAGTGCTAAGTAATTTTTATGAAGCAACTTCGTTTATAGATTTAATTTACATTGTCATAACTATTTTATCCTTAATAAAATGTTATAAAAATGGATTTGTATTAAGTATTTTATCAATGGCTAAATGGCTTCTAGCATATGTAATTACATTAATAATTTTTCCAAGAGTCAAGCCTTACTTGAAAAATATTATTGATAATGAATATGTTCTGGATATAGGTCTGGGCATTACAATATTTATCGTAGTTATATTTTTAGTTTTAATGATTAATAGAGGGATTAGTAAAGCCGTTCAATACACTGGGATTGGAACTTTAGATACTGTCTTTGGATTCTTTTTTGGATTTTTAAGGGCATATATAATTGCAATATGTATCTTCTCGGGGATCCATATAGTATATAATTATGATAAATGGCCAATAAATGTTGATAAATCTTATACCTTTCCATACTTAGAGAAAGGTAGTAATTATCTTTTGAAAGAATTTCCGGATGAAAAAACATATCAAGATTCTAAAGAAAAAATTGAAGAACTTTGATCCTAAATTAAAAGAAGAATGTGGTGTATTTGGCATCAGTGATATAGAAGATGCGTCTGCTTTAACCGCTTTAGGCCTACATGCTCTACAACACAGAGGTCAAGAAGGTTGTGGAATCGTAACTTTTGATGGAGAACAATATTACTCAGAAAAAAGATTTGGCTTAGTTGGAGATAATTTTAATAAAGAAAAAATCCTTAAAAGACTTAAAGGAAATTATTCAATTGGTCATAATAGATATAGTACAACAGGAAGTAATACTCTAAGAAATATCCAGCCTTTTTTTGCTGATACTAATGCAGGAGGTATTGGGGTTGCTCATAATGGAAATTTAACTAACTCTATTTATCTAAGAAATAAACTTGTGGAGGAAGGAGCTATTTTTTATACAACTTCAGATACTGAAACAATAGTTCAATTAATTGCAAAATCTAAAAGAGTTAAAACAATTGATAAAGTAGTTGATGCTATTTTTCAAATTCAAGGAGGTTATTCACTCGTAATGTTAACTCAAAAATCTTTGATAGGTGTTCGAGACCCCTATGGTATTAGACCTTTAATAATTGGAAAACTTAAAAACAGCTATGTGCTTGCTTCTGAAACTTGCGCACTAGACATTATTGGAGCGAAATTTGTAAGAGAAGTTGAAAATGGTGAAATCGTTTTAATTGAAGATAATAAAATCAAAAGTATTAAACCCTTCCCTCCAAAAAAAGTAAGGCCATGTGTTTTTGAATATATTTATTTTGCTAGACCAGATAGCATTTTAGATGGCAAAACAGCATATGAGCATAGAAAAAATTTAGGAAAAGAACTTGCCAAAGAAAGTGATATTAATGCAGATATCATTGTACCAGTTCCTGACAGTGGTAATGCAGCTGCTTTGGGATTTTCTCAGCACTTAGGCAAAAATTTTGAACATGGTTTAATTAGGAATCATTATGTTGGAAGAACTTTTATCGAACCAAGTCAACGGATAAGAAGCCTAGGTGTAAAATTAAAACTTAATGCGAACCGTTCGACTATTAAAGATAAAAAAATAATTTTAATCGATGACTCTCTTGTAAGAGGAACTACATCACATAAAATAGTTAAAATGCTTTATGACTCTGGTGCTAAAGAAGTTCATGTCAGAATAGCTTGTCCTGAAATTAAATACCCAGACTTTTATGGAGTTGATACCCCTACTCGAAAAGAATTATTAGCTGCAAATAAATCAAATGAAGAAATTTGCGAATATATTGGTGCAAAATCTTTAAAATTTTTATCAATAGATGGAATGTATCGAGCAATAGGATTTGATAAACGAAATAAAAATTATCCTCAATTAACTGATCATTATTTTACGGGTGATTATCCAGTTAAACCAATTGATGAATTAGGAGATAGTAAAATCACTCAATTATCTTTACTTAACACTGCATCAAATAATTAATGAGAACAGTTAATTTTACTCATTCAAGAAAATCATATTTAATAACTTTCAATTAACAAATTAAGTCTTATTTATAAATCTATGATTAATAATAAAGAACAAATTATTCAATTTTTCAAATCGGGGATAAAAAATTCTAAAAATTTTAAAATTGGGATTGAACATGAAAAATTTTTATTTGATAACAAAAATGATAAACGAATTAATTATTTAAAAATAAGAGAGATGTTTTCTGCTTTATTAGAATTTGGTTGGAACCCGATTTTAGAAAAAAATAATATTATAGGTTTAAATAAAGGAGGAAAAAACATAACACTTGAGCCAGGAAATCAAATAGAATTATCAGGCGAAAAACTTAATAATATTCACGAGGCTTGTGCAGAATCTTATGATTATTTATTTGAATTAAAACAAGTCACAAAAAAATTAAATATTAGTATCGTAAGTGCTGGATTTGATCCAATATCAAATCTTAATGAAATCCCAAATAATCCAAAACAAAGATACAAACTTATGACTAAAAATATGCCTAAAGGTGGAGAGTTAAGTTTAGATATGATGTATCGCACTTGTGGAACACAATTAAATATAGATTATAATTCTGAGGAAGATTTTATTAAGAAATTTAAAATAGTAAATTCAATTGTTCCAATTTCAATAGCTTTATTTGCTAACTCTTCAATAGTTGAAAAGAAAAAAAGTAATTACTTATCATATAGATCAAAAGTTTGGCAAAACACAGCGCGGGGAGGTCTACCAAAAATATTTTTTGAAGAATTAGATTTTGAAAAATATGCTGAATTTATTATGAACTTTCCAATTTTATTTATTAAAGATAAAGATGATTATATTTCAGGGGAAAAATATATTTTTAGAGATTTCATGGATGGTAAAATTAATGAAATAGGAAATCGATTACCAAATGAAAATGATTTATCCACTCACCTAAGTACAATCTTTACAGAAAATAGACTTAAGAAGTATATAGAACTTAGATCAATGGATACTTGTGGTTGGGATTGTTTATGTGCTGGCCCAGCATTTAATATTGGAATGTTGTATGGTAATCTTGATGAGGTTTATGAACTTATTTCTAAATGGAATAAAGATAAAATAATTAATGCTTATTTAGAAGCTCCTCAGAAAGGATTTAATACCCAGCTAATGGGTAAAGATCTTCTTTACTGGGCTTCAAATTTATTAGATTTGTCAAGAAAGGGATTAGAGAAAAGAGATGTACTCAATAAAAGTAAAAAAAATGAAGCTTTGTTTTTAAATCACTTACAAAAAGTAATTGATAATAAAACTACAAATGCAGATCATATGATTAGTAAATTTTCTAAAAATGAAGATTTGACAGAATTATATGATAAGTAAAATTGTTGCTATTCAAGGTAATCATCCTTCTAAACTAAATCTAGTAACTGATACAAGTATCTTTTTAGCTAATGAAATTCAGAGAAAAAGATATAAAATTTTCTATTATGAGCCTAAGGATTTATCTGTAATAAATTCTAAAGTTATTGCTAAGGGATTTTTCATAAAATTTGATTATGACAAAAAAAAAAAATTTAAAATTTTAAAAAAAAAAAATTTAGACCTCACAAAATGTAAGTTTATTTTAATCAGACAAGATCCTCCATTTAATCTAGAATATGTCTCAACAACTTATATTTTAGATATAATTAGAAAAAAAGTAAAAATTATAAATGACCCAACCTCAATTAGAAATATTTCTGAAAAACTTTATTCGGCTAAATACAAAAAATTTATGCCATATACTTTATTTACACAAAATTTAGTTGAAATAAAAAAATTTTTTAAATTACATAAAGAGGTAATTCTTAAACCTATTCATAGCTTTAGTGGTAACGATATTTATCTAAGAAATAAATTTAATTTAAAATTTATTAAAAAATTTATAAAAAAACATAATTATATTGTTTGTCAAAAATATTTATCTAAGATAAGCAAAGGAGATAAACGAGTTTTTTTGATTAATGGTAAAGTTGTTGGCGTAATTTCAAGAATTCCCAAAAAAGGGTCATTTTTAAGTAATATGAGCAAGGGAGCCAAACCGATTAATACTAAACTAACAAAGATAGAAAAAAAAATATCTGATTTTGTTGCTAGAGATTTAAAAAAAGAAAATATTTTTTTTGCTGGAATTGACTTCATTGATCAAAAACTTAATGGAGATATCAATGTTACATCTCCTACTGGATTAAAAACTTATTACGATTTATCGAAAGTAAACCTTGCTAAAATCTTTTGGAAAGAATTAAAAGCATGAATAATCTTACTGATCAGCAAAAGGGTTCATTACTTGCATTTGTTGCAGTAATGTTTATTACACCAGATTCATTATTTATAAGGCTATCAAACATTGATACTTGGGGTTTAGTTTTTTATAGAGGAATTATTCCATTTTTTACTGTTTTTTTTGGAATGTTATTAATTTATAAATTAGATTTTTTTAAAATTCTTTTTATAAGCGGTTATCATGGGATCATTTATGTAGCTACTTTTAGTATAACAAATATTACTTTTGTAGTTTCAATTCAGAATACAAATGTAGCAAATACACTTGTAATGATTGCTACAGCTCCAATGTTGTCAGCAATACTTGGTGCGATTTTTTTAAAAGAACCCCCTGATAAAAAAACATTAATCTCAATAATTATTACTTTTATCTCTATAATCTATATTTTTTTTGACTCTATAAAATTAGGTAATTTTTATGGAGATATTTTAGGATTTATTACTGCAATAGGTTTAGCAGTGGGAGCCGTTACTATACGATCTGCAAAATCGAAAAATTTAGTTCCTGCAGCCGTTATTGGTAAATTATTAGTAGCAACTTTTGCTTTATTTTTTATTGAGAGTTTTGCGCTTATTGAAAAAGACCTTATCATAGTTCCTTTAATGTGTATTCTCTGTGTTGCAATTCCTTTTGTTTTAGTAACTATAGCTCCAAGATTTATACCTGCTGCGGAAGTAAATCTATTTTTCTTATTAGAAACAATTATAGGTCCACTATGGGTTTGGCTTGTAATAAAAGAACAACCAAGTATGGAAACCCTTCAAGGAGGCGCAGTTATTGTTGCTACTATAGCAATTCATTCTTTTTTAAAGCTCAAAAATTCCTCAACTCGTCACAATTAAGACTTGATTTAATAATACATCGCCAATAATTACTGCAATTTTTATGAATAAAGTTTTAAAAAATTCTTGGGCTCTTTTTTTAGGTATGGGGTTCATAATGATGGCCTACGGTTTCCAGGGCTCATTACTAGGAGTCAGAGCAGTACAAGAAGAGTTTAGTCTAACATCCACAGGTTTTATGATGTCTGGTTATTTTGTTGGATACTTCGTAGGTGCAGCTACAATTCCTAATATTATTTCAAGAGTGGGTCATATAAGAGTTTTTGCTGCGTTTGCTTCATTAGCATCATTGGTTATTTTAGTTCACTCAATATTGATTAATCCATTTGTTTGGTTTGTGTTGAGAGTATTAACTGGAATAAGCATGGTTTGTATTTATACTGTTGCTGAAAGTTGGCTTAACGACAGATCAAACAATAAAAATAGAGGAAGTGTTTTGTCGATATATATGGTCATTCTTTATGGATCGATGGGCATAGGTATGTTTTTGCTTAATTTTAGTACTCCTCAAAATTTTCAACCTTTTATATTAATATCAGTAATTACCTCTGCAGCTCTAATTCCTATTTTATTAACAAAAAAAAAACCCCCAAATTTTAAAAAGATCAAAGCAATGAGTCTTAATGATCTTTATGAAGCGTCTCCTTTTGGGATAGTAAGTTCTTTTTTCTATGGAACAATTCAGGCTGCTTTATTTACTTTACTGGCTGTTTACGCAACTTCAATGAATTTTACAATATTAGAAATATCGATTGTAACATTTTTGTTAGCAATTTCTGGGGCTGTTTCTCAGTTCCCAGTTGGAAAAATATCAGATATGTATGATAGAAGATTAGTTATTGTTGTTTCTACTTTTAGTGCAGCATTATTTGCTCTTTTAGCAATCTTAGTTTCAAGACAAATGTATTTACCAGATGGTCTAGCTACTAGTAAATTTTGGTTTTATATATTTTTAATTCTTTTTTCTTTTTGTAGTTTGCCTATGTTCTCTTTAATTTTGGCTCATACTAATGATTATATTCCAAAAGAAAAATTTGTCTCTGCTGGGGCAGGACTTCAATTTGTGTTTGGACTTGGTGCAATGAGTGGGCCTTTCTTATGTTCAATATTAATGGATTTGGTTGGTTCAAACGGATTTTTTATATTTTTATTTTTCTTTCATTCAGTAATTGGAATTTTTGGAATTTATAGAATGAGAGTGAGACAAACGGTTGATAATCCAGACTCTCAATTTGTTGCCATGCCTCAAACAATTACCCCAGCTGGAATTGAGTTAAATCCACAAACAGAGCCAATTCAAGAACCAACTACAACAATAGAAGATACTGAAAGTGTAAATAAGCCTTCAGAGCAAAATAAATCTTAAATTTTTAAAACTCTATCAACTGCTTTTGACATTTTAGTCAAAACTTGTTGTCTATTAAGATGATCGCTTCTAATTAATATTGCATCTTTAACTTTAATAAGAGGGCTATTTTTCCTTTTTTTATCTAAATTAGTTCTAACTTTTAAAGATTTTTGAACTTCTTTTAATGGAACTGATTTTTTTATATCTAACCATCTTCTAAAAGCTGCAACTTTTAAACTACATTTAAAATAGAAAGCTACATCATATTTTGGATTTTTAGATAAAATTTTACTTGCTATATCTCGACCCTCTACACAAATTCTTTTATTTGATCTAATAATTTTCATTTGTAATTGATTTACTATTTCTCTAACTTTTCTATTTTTTGCAAGAATTGCTACATGATTTGAAATTTCTTCTGAATGAAGTTTTTGTTTTTCAATCTTTTTATAAGAAACTGTTTTAAATTTCTTCTTTAAAAATGGAATAATTCTTTTTGGCTTATGTTGAATAATCATTTTACTACAATATCTATAGAACAAACCTGAATTAATTAATAAAAGTTTATATTTTTTTGAGACCAGTTTTGCTGCTGTACTTTTTCCACTAGCAGACTCTCCATCACATGCAATAATTAATTTTTTTACTTTAGCCATATTATTGTTTTGGAAAATAATCTTTTAAGCTTCCTTCTCGATAAACATCAGCTGTACAACAATGTAAACCTCCGCCAAAAGCGTAGGCATCTCTCAGCTCGACAGGAATTACCTCCATTCCAAGTTTGTCTAATTGTTCTGCTTGGTAAACTTCGCTTTTTTCAACACAAACTGTTTTAGGGTCTAAAACTAATACATTCATAGATAGCCATGTTGATGAATAACATAACGGGGGCGGCTCATTGTGAGCGGGTTGAGCACTATCCAAAATTTCCCAACCGTTATCTTCAAATAATTTTCTTTGCTCCTTTGGAATTCTTCTTTGGGGATTATTAATAATGAGTCCTTCTTTAATAGGAGTAAAAGTTGCATCTATATGAATAGGATAAGGGTCTCCAGGAAAGTTTACTGCATGAACTCTATGATCCTTATAATGTCTTTTCAACCAATCAATTCCTTTTAAATTTGTTGTAAAACCATGCTGGACTACTAAATCTTTACCA
>CACHDJ010000018.1 GCA_902578525.1 uncultured Pelagibacteraceae bacterium
ATGGTCATACAGTTACAGCCCATACTGCAGGCAAGCTTAGAAAAAATAGAATTAGAGTTTTGCAAGGTGACAATGTGACGGTAGAGATGACACCATATGATCTTTCTAAAGGAAGAATAATCTTTAGAGGTTAATTAAGGCTGAGTAGCTCAGGAGTAGAGCAGAGCCCTGAAAAGGCTTGTGTCGGGAGTGCGAATCTCTCCTCAGCCACCACCACTTTTCATCTTGAAATAATTTAAAAAAAAAATTACTTTTAGCTTATAAAAATAACAAAAAGGACTAAAGAATAAGATGAGTACAATATTAGGAAAAGTAAAGTGGTTTAACGGTAAAAAAGGTTACGGATTTATCGAAAGAGATGACAAAGAAAAAGATGCTTTTGTTCATGCCTCAGCAGTAAAAGAGGCTGGCATGAGATATTTAAATGAAGGAGATAAACTAGAGTTTACTTTAGAAGATGGTCCAAAAGGGCCTTCCGCGGTTAATTTAAAAAAATTAGACTAATCGTTTTAAAAATTTAAAGGGCGTTTTATCTATTAAAAATAGGTATACGTCCTTTTTAATTTAATCCTTGAATAATAATAGTTTTTATTTAAAAGACAGCTCATGATTATAAATATTACATACAAAAAATCTCTAAAAATCTCTCATGGAGATTGTTCACATAGCCTATAGGCTATTTATTTATAATATAATTTTAAATCCACACAAAAATAATATAAAAACAAGGAATGCCTGGGTGGTGTAACGGTTAGCACGAAAGTTTGTGGAACTTTAAGTTTGAGTTCGATTCTCAGCCCGGGTACCAAAAAATGAATAAAAAAAACAAATTAGTTCCTGGATTACCTTCAGGATTTGAAGATCGTTGGGATAAAAAACTTCTTCTCAAAAAAAAGCTTTTAAAAGCTATTGAGAAAAATTTTATTAAGTTTGGAGCAGATGCTCTTGAAACTCCTTCGTTCGAAATAAGTGAAAATATAGGATCTTTTCTTGCAGAAGATGAGGCTAATCCTATGTCTGATGTATTCTCATTTCAAGATGGTGAAAAAAGTATTACTCTTAGATATGATTTATCAAGTCCATTAGCAAGATTTGTTGCTCAAAATAATCAAGAACTACCATCTATATATAAACGATACGCAATTCAAAATGTGTTTCGTAACGAAAAAGCTGGAAATGGAAGATATAGAGAATTTACCCAGGCAGATTTTGATATTGTTGGGAATTTTAATCCTGCACAAGCAAACGCAGAGCTTTGTAATTTGATATCAAACACATTGTCAGACTGTGGGTTAAAAAAGGATCAATTTATAATCAATGTAAGTAATAGAAAAATAGTTCAAGGTCTAATTGATGATTTAAAAATATCTGAAGACAAACAAATAAAAGTTATTAGAGCTATTGATAAACTTTATAAACCAGGATTTGGATTAAAGGGAGTTGAAGAGTTACTTAAAAAAGAGAGAAAAGATCAAAGTGGAGCCATTACTAAAGGAGCAGAACTATCTGATGATCAAGCAGCACAAATATTAAATTTTTTAAAAATTAAAGATTTGAAAGAATTAAAAAAGTCTTTAAAAAATCCACTATCTCAAGAAGGTATAAAAGAATTAGAAGATGTTTTTGAAGTAATTGGATATGGGTCAAATCTGAGCAGAGTGAAAACAAATTTTACAATTGTGAGAGGGTTAGCTTATTATTCTGATTTTATTGTAGAAACTAATTTAAGTTTTAAAGTCACTAACAATAAAGGCAAAGAAGTAGATATAGGAAGTATATGCTCTGGTGGAGCTTATGCAAAACTCATATCACGATTTAGGGGAATAGATATTCCAGGAACTGGAATAAGTTTTGGAGTTGATAGATTATTATTTGCATTAATGCAATTAAATCAAATTAAGATAGAAGGTCAAAAACCTGTTTTAGTCTGCGTGATGGATCAAAAATATCTTAAAAACTATTATGAAATAGTAGATATCTTAAGAGAAAATAACATTAATTCTGAAATATTTTTGGATAGTAAAAAAAACCTTGGAAAACAGCTGACTTTTGCAAATAAACGTGAATTACCAGTTGCTATCATTTGTGGAGAAAACGAGTTTAAAGATGAAACTATCACTATAAAAAATCTTAAAGGTGTAAAGGGTGAAAATAGCCAAACCATTCCAAAAGTAAATTTAATAAATGAAGTCAAAAAACTTATCTGAAAAAATCCTTAGATCTGTCAAGTCTAAAGGATTTAATTATGTTCAATTACCCTCAGTAATTGAAACAAATCATATTGTTCAAAGATCAGGAGAAAATTTCAGGAAATTTATTTTTTCATTTATAGATCAAAATGGAAGAGAGCTATGCTTACGTCCCGATTTAACAATTGTTTCTTGTCTTAGATATTTAGAAAAAAATTTAAAAGGTAAAGAAAAAATATTTTATAGCGGTCAAGCATATAGAAAATCTCAAAATAAAAGAGACTCAATAATAAGAAACCAAATTGGATTTGAAATTATTGGTTCAAAAGATGAAAAAAAAGATGACAAAGATATAATTAATACTTCTTTAAGATCATTGAAAAACTTAAAATATTCATCAGGTACTTTAACCCTTGGTAATCTTGAAATATTTAATCTTTTAATATCTAAACTAGATATTCCAACTAGATGGAAGTTGAGACTTTCAAGACATTTTTGGAGAGAGGAATATTTTAACGATCTATTAAAAAGGCTAGAAACAAATTCTGATGTCGATCCTACAATTGTTGAAATAGACAAAAAACGTTATCTAAAAATGCTTAAGGACGACAAGTCATCTATTGTTGCTGAAAGGTCAATTCAGGAAATTTTAAAACGATTTGACAAAAAGATTAAAGATCCAAGACGGCCAAGTAAAGGAAAAAATGTGTCAAAAATAATTAGGGAGTTTTTAAAGATCAAATGTCCAATTAATAAATCAGCTAAAGAATTAAATAAATTCTTTAAGAAATATCAAATAAATTTATTAGTTGATCAAAGGTATTTTCCAATTTCAATTAATAAGATTTCAAAGTTAAATGTAGTTTTTTCAACTTCTTTTGGTAGACAACTTGAATATTACACAGGTATGGTTTTTAAAATTGATATAAAATCAAATAATAAAGAAAAAAACATAATTAGTGGAGGAAGATATGATCAATTAATTTCTGATCTTGGTTCAAAAAAAAAAGTTTCTGCAGTAGGGGCTGCGTTAAATCTTAATTTTTAAAAATGAAAAATATAATTAACATAGGAATTCCAAGTAAAGGTAGATTAAAAAAAGGTATTTTAAAAATTTTTAATAAAAAAAAATTAAAACTTATTTCTGAAAGAGGTGAAAGAGACTTAATTGGTTCTGTCAAAAATAAGTCTAATATTAAAATTCTTTATTTACACGCTAGAGAGATAATTCAGAGATTAGGAGATGGATCTTTAGATATTGGTTTTTCAGGATTTGATTTACTTAAAGAAAGTCAAATTAATATCCAAAAAAGAATACATTTAGTCAAAAAATATGAGTTTGGAAAAGCAAATTTAGTTGTTGCTATTCCTGATCCATGGATAGACGTTCAGACAGTTGCTGATTTAGAGGAAATTGCTTTTGAATTTAGAGATAAAAAGAAAAAAAGATTAAGGGTTGCAACTAAATATCCAAATTTAACTAAAGATTTTTTGTTATCTAAAGGAGTAACTCAATTTCAATTAGTTGAAAGTTTAGGTGCTACCGAAGCATATCCTTTTACTGGCTCAGCTAATTTAATTACAGACATAAGTTCTACTGGTGAAACTATAAAAAGCAATAATTTACGTGTCCTTAAAGATGGTGAGATTTTAAAATCTCAAGCATGTATTTTTATTTCGAAGAAAAATTCAAAAAAAAAAGGATTAAAATATTTAATTAAATTACTTTCAAAGTAATTTGTCTTTATAATATAGTTTACGAATCATGGATACAATTTTATTAATTCTTTTAATTTTATTGCTAGGAGCAACATTGGTAATTTTATATTTGAACTTAAAATCTAAACCAATAGAAGATAACAAGGAAGTAGAAGAAATAACTAATTTAAATGCTGAAATTGTTCGATTAAAAGATAGTTTAAATAATACAATCAATACCTCATTAGGTTCGATGTCCACTTCTTTTAACGCCCTATCTACAGGAGTGACTAAAGATATGACTGAGGCCTTAACAAAAGTTGATGAGAAGGTTGGTAATTTTAATCAACAGGTACAATTATTGAATCAGAGCCAAGAAGGGATTACTAAAATTCTTGCAGGTGTTAAAAAGTATGGAACACTCGCTGAGTATTCTCTTGATGCTCTAATTAAAGATTTGTTACCTGCATCTCAATTCATGACAAATGTTAAGATGAAAGAGGATACAAGCGAAAATGTCGAATTTGCCATTAAACTACAAGGCAATGTTTTAGTTCCGGTAGATTCCCATTTTCCAGTAGAAAAATTTAAAGCAATCACCGATGCTTTTGATGCAGATGATAAAAAAACTATTGCTGATGCCAGAACAAAGTTAGCAAGTGCATTTAAAGCTAAAGCAAAAAATGTTATGGAAAAATATATAGTTCCACCCAAAACAACTGATTTTGCAATAGTATATGCACCAACAGAGAGTCTTTATAAAGAATTAACTGAATATCAAGACCCAAGCACTAAGGAATTATTAACTCAAGAACTAATGAAAAAATATAAGATAGTGATTTGTGGTCCTAATACTTTATCAGCTTATTTGCAATCTTTACATATGGGTTTTCAATCCCTAAAAGTTCAAAAGGGAGCTACTGAGATATATAACCACTTAAAAACCATAACTACTAGATTTGGAAAACATTTTGATAATATTATTACTTTAAGAAAAAAATTAGAGGAAGCCATGACTGTAGTAGATAAATTTGGCACTGATGCTAGATCAATAAGCAGAACTTTAGAAAATATAAAAGATCCCGAGCAGGTTGAGAAAGCTGTGCAAACTGAAAATGTGGAAAAATTTGTTGAAAGAAATAAACAGCTAAAAAATTAATTTCTTTTTTCTATCAATACCAAATATAAGAAATCCCATGCGTTGGAATAAAAAATATAATTATCCTACATCATCCAGAGCAACCGAAGATGGAATAAGAAGATACTTATTAGGAGAAACAAAATTACCAAGTGTAACTTCAATTCTTGACGCAACAAAATCTGAGGAAGATAAAGCGGCATTAGCAAATTGGCGAGAAAGAACTGGCTATAAAGAAGCGGAAGCAATTACAAAAGCAGCTAGTAGCAGAGGTTCTCAAATGCACAATTATCTTGAGTCATATCTTTTAGGAAGAGAGAGTTTAAGTTTTTTTGATGATAATGAACAATATAAAAAGATGGCTAAAGAAATTATTGATAAAGGATTAAAAAATAGGTTGGAGGAGATATGGGGTGTTGAATGTACTCTTTATTACCCTGAAAAATATGCAGGTACTGCAGATTGTGTGGGTATATATTCTGGAAAAGAAACAATAATTGACTTTAAACAATCTAATAAAACCAAAAAAGTAGAATATATAGATTCTTGGCTATTACAAACGGCAGCATATTCTTTAGCACATAATATTGTTTATAAGTCAAATATCACTGCTTGTGTTATTCTAGTTTGCACGGTAGACAATTTATTTCAAGAATTTAAGATTCAAGGACCTGAATTAATAACTTATCAAAATTTATTTTTAGGAAGATTAAAAAAATTTAATGAGATATCAAACTAAAATTAATGAATAAAATAGTAATTTATGACACTGAAACAACAAATAGTACTATTTGGGGGTCTATTATTGAGGTGGGAGCAATTGTTGTTGATAAAAATTTAAAAGAAATAGGGAAATTAAATATTAGGGGAAGAATGCCAGAAGGAGAAGTGCCTAGTGCCAAGGCACTACTTGTTAATTCTACAAGCATTGATTTACTTACTAAAGGAAATTATTCACATTATGATTTTTTAGGTACAGTCGAAAACTTTTTCTCAAAATGTGCACCAACAATGTTTATGGGCTGGAGTAATCTCAATTTTGATAGAAGAATGTTTCATTTCAATTTCTTTAAAGGAAATCGTTATCCATACATTACTCACTCATCACCAAATAAGGAACATGATGGTCTGCACATTGCAAGAGCTGCGCAGACTATAAATTCAGATACTTTAAAAACTGAACTAACCGAGGCAGGTAATGAAAGTTTAGCGCTAGAAGCATTAGCTAGAATGCAAGGTTTTGATACATCTGCAGCTCATACAGCCTATCATGATGCTTATACATCCCTTAAAGTACTTAGAATAATTAAAGAAAAACACGAAGGTAGTTGGGAAAAATTTTTAAGTACTTCAACAAAAAGTAGTGTTGAGTCACTTTTAAAAAGTGATGAGATATATTCTATTTTTGAAAATGTAAAAGGAAGAAATATGATGTATTTAGTTTCGACTCTACATCCATCTCATTGTTTTCATCCCACCTATGCATCTTGGGGATATTTATGGGATTTAAGAAGAGATCCTGAACCTTTTTTAAAAATGACTGTAAACGAACTTAAAGTAAATTTGAAGAAAATTAGCCCAAAAGTTACTCGAGTAATAAAAACAAATAAGGCACCAATAGTTTTAGATAAAAAATTTGCAATGAAACAAAAACCTTATTCAGATCTTGATTTACAAACAATTCAAAAAAGAGCAATGATGATAAGAAGTAATGAAAAGTTTTGTCAGAATATTCAAGTCATCAATAGAGAAGCAGCTGAGGAAAAAGAGCAAACAAAAACACAAGAAGATTTATTGCCTGAAGAAACTCTTTATGAAAAATTTATACCTAACAAAGATACTGCTTTATTTAAAATATGGCATAGTTCATCTTGGGAAGATAAATTAAGAATGTTAGATAAATTTCAAGATAAACGATGTAGTTGGTTTGGACAAAAAATTATTTATCAAGAGGCACCACAGGTTTTACCGCCAGATTTATTTAAAAATATTAAGAGTGAGATTGCCAGAAGAATATTAAGCAAAAATAAAGAAAAATGGCAAACAATTGGTATGGCATATAATGAAATTGATATTTTAAGAGATCAAGCAGACAATAAGGATGATGAAAAGGAGTTAAAAAAATTAGATGAAATTAATGAATTTATTATGTCTATTGAAAAAAAATATGAAATTGCCTAGTTGACTTTAGAGCACTAATTAATAGAAAGTATTTATGCTTATAGAATTTAAAGACGAAGATTTTGAGACAAAAATTAAAAATGAAGACGTTTCAGTAATTCAGTTTAGTGCTGCGTGGTGTGGTCCATGCAAAGCCTTAAAACCAGTTATGGATAAACTTGCTATTGAATATAAAGCGAAAGCTGGTTTTTATTATGCAGATATAGAAGATGGTGGAATTAACACAGGAAGTGCTGCTGGAATAAGAGGGGTACCAACGGTAATTGTTTACAAAAAAGGAGTTGAGGTTGATAGAAAAGTTGGTGGAGTTCCCGAAGGCCATATGAAAGAATTTTTAGATAAAAATATTTAATTCAAATTTAATACTTCTCCAGCCAGATACAAAGATCCAGTAATCAATATTAAATCATTTTTTTTTAAAGGTACTGATTTTATGGCATCGATAATACTTTCTTTGTAATAAATATTTTTGAAGTTATTAAGCTTATCTTTTAATTCCTTTCCTTTAATTGAATTTGGTTGATTGGGAATATTTATAGTAGTCAATGAGGAAATATTTTTAAAGAAGCTCATATATTCTTTATGATTTTTATTAGCCATCATACCAAGAATAATATGCTTTTCACAATCTAAGCTATCTAAATATTCATTTAAAACTTTTGCTCCAAGCGGATTGTGAGATCCATCAATTATTAATCTATTATTTTTGACTAAATCTTTAAGTTTACCCTTTTTAATTTCCTGAAGTCTTGCAATACTTTGAATTTTGGTAACACCTAATTTTATTTGTTCATCTATAACTTTAATTTCTTTTACTGATCTTAAAGTAGCAATTGCAGTAGTAATATTTTCAAGTTGAAATTGCCCATTAATATTAGGATTTGGTAATTTAATTCCACCGAATTTATCTTCATAGTAAAAAAAACTATTTTCTTTAAATGAGTAAGAATAATCTTCATTAAAAAAAAGTTTATGAGATTGATTTTTTGATATCGTATTTTTAATTAAATCTACAATTTTATTAGAACTTTGTTTTGAAACAATAATATTTGATTTTAATAAAGAAGATGTTTTTTCGTAAATAATTTTTTCAAGAGTTTGTTCTTTTTCAGGAAGCCAGTCAAGGTGGTCCAAACCTATAGAGGTTATTATACTTGCAATATTTTCTTTAAGTATATTTGTTGCATCAAACCTATGAAATAAACCTGTTTCAATTAAGTTGATATTTTCAGGATATTTAGAAGCTCTATAAAAATAAGCTGCAGTTAAAATTTCAAAAAAAGTAATTGATTGGTTATCATTAACTTTTTCTACTTCCTCTAGAAGTTTCAAAAGTTCTTGATTACTTAGTTCTTGATTGTTAAATATAAATCGCTCATTGATTTTTTTAATATGAGGACTAGTATAAATATTACAATTAATACCAGCCTCTTTCAAAATAGCATATAAAACTTGGATTGTAGAATATTTTCCATTAGTTCCCACTACAGATATTGCTTTAATCTTGTTTTGGGGATTTCCCAGTTTTTTACAAAGATTAATAATGCGATTTAAACTTAGATCAATTTCCTTAGGATGCAGCTTTTGTAAGCGATTGACTACTTTCTGAAGTTTCATCATCTTCAGAGCTTATAACAGAATTTTTTTTCAACAATATTGATAATAAAGTTCCAATTTTTTCTGCTAAATCTTTTCTTTCTACTATTAAATCAATAAAACCAGTTTTTTTTACATATTCACTAGTTTGGAAGTTTTCAGGCAATTCTTCTTTTACTGTCCCCTGAATAACTCTTTTTCCAGCAAAAGCGATCAACGAACCTGGCTCTGCTATATGAATATCTCCTAGCATTGCATAAGAAGCAGTAATTCCTCCAGCTGTTGGATCGGTAATTAAGACTAGATAAGGAAGGTTATTGCTTTTTAGCTCGTTAATAGCAAGAGTCGTTCTTGTCATTTGGGATAATGAAATTAGACTTTCCATCATTCTCATTCCACCACCAGAACTTACACAAATAAATGGGGTTTGATTTTCAATTGAGTGCTGAATTCCATACAAAAAAGCTTCACCTTCTGCTGATGCCATTGAAGCTCCTAGAAAATCAAAATCTGATGCAACTGCAGTAACTTTAATATTATTTATATTACCAGATGCAACCATCATCCCACAATTTAATCCCGTTTTTTTACGAGCACTTTTTAATCTATCTTTATAAGATTTTGAATCTGTCCAATCCAATGGATCATCGTTTGGAACTGGTGTTTTAAATATTTCATAATTATTTTTACCAAATAAAATATCGAATCTTTGACTAGGTTTTATTCTATGATGTCGATTGCAGTCAGGACATACCCATAAATTTTTTTCTAATTCTTTTTTTAAAATTGGACCCTTACAACATGAGGTCCAATCACTTTTTGCAATATCATCTTTAGAAGCTCTTTTATGGATCGCAGTTTTTATTTTTTCACCTGCTTTAATTATTTTAGTAATCCAATTCATTTAATTTTATTTTTTAATTTCCTAACTATATTAGTAACATTTGTGACAGTATTTTGTCTTTTTTTTAAGGATGAAGTTATTTCCCTGCAAATTGCACTTCCAACAACTAAACCATCAGCTTTTTTTAAGGATTTTATAGTTTTTTCTGTAATGCCGAATCCAATAACAACATTCTTAGATTTATTTTGATTTTTAATTTTTTGGTACTCTGTGAGAATTTTTTTTGCCGAAACTTTTAATTTTCCACCAGTGGTAGATAACATGCTGATATAATAAATCATATCATGAGAAGTATTAATAATTTTTTTCAATCTCGATTTTGAAGTAGTTGGAGAAATAAGTTGAATGAAGTTTATTTTACTTCTTTTACACTTCGAGGCAAAAACCTTATTTTCTGGGTAGGGTAAATCAACAACTATTAAACCATCAACTTTTGATTTTTTACATTTTGCAATGAATTTATTTTCATTATATTGATAAATCATATTGTAGTAACCCATCAAGATTATTGGTTTATCTTTTTTTATTTTTTTAAATTTATTTACAATTGAAAATACGTCATTTATCTTTATCCCATTTTTTATTGCACGATAAGCGCTTGTTTGAATTTGACCTCCATCTGCAATTGGAGTGTTATGAGGGAAGCCTAACTCACAAATATCTGCGTATTTAGAAATTGATTTTAAAATCTCTAATGATTTTTTTTTAGTATTATCGCCAGCAACTGTATATGTCAGAAGAGCTGGTCTATTTTCTCCTCTAGCTAATTTAAATGCCCGATTAATTAGAGAATTATTCATTAAAATTTTCCTAATCTTTGTTTTAAAATGTCTCTATCTTTTTTTGCATCTCCACATGAATTTACAATACAAATTGTATCTCTGCTTAATTTAGGTGCAATTTTAATTGCTTCTGCAAAAGCGTGACTTGGTTCTAAACTGGGATTTAATTTTTCATATTTAGTAACTAACTTATAAGCATTCAAAGCTTCTTCATCTGTTGCATAAGTGTATTTAGCTCTTTTTGTATCTTTTAAAAAACAATGGATTGGACTAACTCCAGGATAATCTAAACCAGCACTAATTGACTCTGTTTCATGGATCTGCCCCTCTTTATTTTGACATACATAAGATGCTGCTCCATGTAAAATTCCAATTTTTGCATTTCTACTTAAAGGAGCTGCATGTAATTTGGATCTTTTTGGACCTCCTGCCTCTACTCCAATTAATTCAACTTGTTTTTTATCATAATCAATAAACTCACTCCAGAACCCATAAGCCGAACTCCCACCCCCAACACAATTAATCAGTTTTATTTTTTTTGGAATTTTTTTGAATTTTTTTTTTAATTGTATTTTAAGCTCTCTAGATATCTGAGAAGTTGACCATCCGCAGATTTTTACAAATATGTTTGGACCAACTGTTGAACCCACGCACATGTGAGTATTATCACAATTTGAAACCCAATATCTCATACATTCACTCACTGCATCAACTAAAGTTTGACTGCCAGAATATACAGGTACAATTTCAGCGCCATTTTTCCTCATTGCATCACAATTTGGTTTTTGTCTTTTCATATCTTTTGCACCCATAAAAATTTTACACTTTAAACCAAACTTTTTTGCTGCCATACTAAGCATTTTTCCTGCATATCCTGCGCCAGTATCTCCAACAATATATTTTTTCCCCATAGATTTACAAATTAGCGCATGAACAGTTGCATTATAAATTTTATGTGCTCCACCATTAGCTTCCGAAACTACTTTTGCCCAGATTTGAGCACCTCCCAAATGATTAGACAAGCTCTCCAATTTAATTAATGGTGTTGGGGAACCTATATAATTTTTAAAATAAAAGTCCCTTTTTTTTATAAATGTTTTGTTTTTTCTAAGTTTTTGAAATTCTTTTGTTAAATCTTCTATTGGTTTTTTCAAAGTTTCAGGAATAAAACTTCCTCCAAACCTACCTCCCCAAAATCCAAGTTTATCGTGTTGGTCAATTAAAGGAATATTTTTTTTAATTTTCATTATTTAAATCTTTTAAATTATTTAAGAAAATTTCTATTTTGGAAATATCTTTTAGTCCAGAAGTTTCTAAACCTCCTGATATATCAATAATATCAGCTATTCTTTTATATTTTTCAAGATCATCATTAATCTGTATGTTTCCTGCTAACATTATATCTTTATTAAATTGAATATTTTCGATTAAAGTGTGGTTGAATGACATACTTTTTTCATATCCCTTACTATCAAATAAATAAATATCAGTTATATCTTTATATAACTTATAATTTTCAACATCTTTTGAATTTTCAATGGTCAGAGCTATAATAATTTTTTTATTATATGTATTCTTTATAGAATGAGTTTTTTTTACATCACAGTCATAAAGTTGATAATAATCAAAAGGTAAATTTTTAATCTCTTCGAGAATTTTTTTTTCTGGATTAACTAAGACTGCCACATATGAAGATTCCTTTTTATCAATTTTGATTAATTCTTTGAGTCTTTTTAAATCAACATATCTTTTTGATTTTGGGTAATTGACAATAAATCCTACGAATTGCGGAGCATGTTTGTGATTAACAATATAATTTAATGTTTTAGGATCAGAGACTCCACAGATCTTTGATTTAAGAATCATTGATTTAAATGATTGATTAATGATGAGATATTCTTTTTAACATTTCCTTTAGTTATAGGTCTTCCTATTACTAACCAATCACTTCCCATGTTAAAAGCTTGTTTAGGACTTAAAACTCTTTTTTGGTCATTTGTTTTTGAATCAAACCTTATACCAGGGGTAATTATCTCTTTTTTGAATACCTTTTTAACTATTTTAACCTCTTGAGGACTACATACTATTGCATCTAATTTAGCTTTGTTAGCTAGTTTAGCTTGATGATAAACTAACTTTTTAATTGTTTTATTAAATCCTATTTCTTTAAGTTCTTTTTTATCTAGTGAGGTCAAAATACTTACTCCAATTAACTTCATTTTACCTGAAACTTGTTTTGCAGCTTTTAAAGCTTCTAAGCCAGAACTGATATGTATAGTTAAATAATTTACTTTTAGATCCTTAATGGCTTTAATTGTAGAAACACAAGTGTTTGGTATATCGTGAATCTTAAGATCGGCAAAAGTTATCTTATTTTTTAATTTAGATAAAAAAGTTCTACCATTTTTTGAATTCAAAAATTCTAATCCAAATTTGTACCCAAACTTAATTTTGGAGCTTTGTGTTTCTTTTATTATTTTCTTTATTTTTGAAATGTTAGTGCTGTCACAAGCTACAAAAATTTTATTCTTTTTCATTATTTAATTTTTTAAACAAGTCTTTGGCCATTTTGAAGTGAATAGTTTTTTTTTCAGGAGTATGAACTTTTTCCCCAGTTTTTGGGTTCCTAGAAATTCTAGCTTTTTGAGTATTGGTAGAAAAAACTCCAAATCCTCTTAGCTCAACTCTTTCCCCCCGTCTTAAAGTTCTTTTGATTTCTTTCAAGATTATATCGGTAAATTTCTCAAGGTCTTTTTTTAAAAAGTTTGGGTAATTTTTAGAGAGTTGTTTTAAAAGCTTTGATTTTACAATAGCCAATTTAATCTTCTTTAAATTATTCTTTGTCCTCGTCTTTTTTCTTTAAGTCTTCTGATAAAGACGAAAATGGCAGATTCTTTCCTGATCCTTCTGTTCCATATTTGTCTAAAGCTTCTTTTTTATCAATTTCTTCAAGAAGTTTAATACTTAAAACTGCTTTTCTTTTACTTATATCAAGTTCTGCAACAGCACAATCTATTCTTTCACCTCCAGTAAACCTTGAAGGTCTAGCATCAGATGCATTTATTGCTATTTGAGATTTTTTAATTTGAAAATTCATCTCACAACCCTCAGGTCTTACGATTAAACCTTTATTATCAGTTGAAATAATTTTTACAGTAATTGTTTGATTTACTTTTTTATCTTTAAACCAATCAAAAGGATCAGGTTTAGTCTGTCTAAGACCTACTCTAATTTTTTGTTCTAAAGCCTTTATTTCTAAAACCTTAACTTTGATTCTGTCATCTTTTTTATATTTACCAAGTTCTTCCTCACCATTATTTAGATAAGTTAAGTCATTGCAGTGTAAGAAAGCATCTACATCTAAATCTTCTATTTTAACAAATAATGAATATTCGTTTTTATTAACCACTAAACCTTCGACAATAGTTCCAACTGGATATTTCTTTTCAAAAGTTTCGAATGGATTTTCTTGAGCTAGTCTATGAGAAATTGCTACCCTTCTTTTTTCTTTATCTATTTCTGTAATTACGCAGTCTATGACGTCACCTATTTTAAACATTTTTTTTGCTGAAATATTTTTTTTGGTCCAACTCAGCTCACTAGAATGAAGTAAAGTTGTTAATCCTGGCTCTAGCTCACAGAATGCGCCAAAATCCATAATCTTAACTACTTTAGCTTTATAAACTTTATTTAGTTTATAATTTTCGATATGTTCAAAAGGATCTGGTGATAACTGTTTAACTGAACAACCAACTTGAAGTTTTTCTTTATCTACTGATATAACTTTTAGATCGTGTTTTTCACCAATATTAAAAACTTCATCTGGATGGTTTACCCTTGAATATGAAATTTCTTGTAAGTGAACTAATACGTCAAGTTCATTTTTAACATTAAAGAAGCAACCAAAAGAACTGTAACTTTTAACTTCAGCATTTTTTATAATATCACCAACTTTATACTTCTCTATAATTTTAGCCTTATCTTCTTTTTTAAATGAAGAGATAATTTCTCTTCTCGATACACAAGCATTTCCTCTAACTTTATCCAACTTAATTAGTGCAAATTTTTGAGGTTCATTCATTAAATGACTAATATCTTTCATTGGTTTGTCACTAATTTGAGAACCAGGTAAAAACATTAAAGAACCTGTATCAATATGTTCTACTATACAGCCACCTTTGCATTTAGATGTAATTTTACCCATAATTGGCTCATTGTTCTCATAAGCTTTAACTAGTTTATCCCAACCTTTAATTTTTTGTGCTTTACTTGCAGAAACTAAAACTTCTCCATTTTTGTCTTCAATTTTTTCTAATAATACAGGTATCGTTTCACCTACTTTAATTTTATCAGTAAGCCCCATACTTTTTAATTCATTAATATCTAAAATTGGTTCACTTTTTAAGCCTTCAACAAAAAGAAAAACAAATTTTTCTGTGATTTTGTTTATTTTTCCTTCAATGATTTTACCTTCTTCGATATCGACTTTAGAGAGCTGGCTATTTAATAATTTTTGAAATTCTTGTGATGCTGAGCTAGATAAATCTTTATATATTTCCATTAACTAGTTTATTTCCAATCTGTTTTTTAAAAAACACGATCTTTTAGATAAATTTATCATTTAAATCAATAGAAAATCTAAATTATCAGACTAAATTATTTTTAGTATTGTTATTGTTTTATAGGGTTTTTAAGTATTTGCATAATTTGAGACCTCAAATTAAATTTATTATCTTTTAAGATTGTCTATAATTTTTAAAAAAGAAGGGAAGGAAGTTTTAATAGAGTCTGAGTCATGAATTGTCCACTCACCACCAAAAGTTAAAGCTGCAATTACACTCGTCATAAATACTCTGTGATCTTTTAAATAGTTTTTAATAACGATCTTTTTATCAATTTTTAAATCTGGATTACCAAAAATTTTAATAGAGTTATTAGTAGTTATTGTTTTTATTCCCATTAAATTTAAAATTTTTGAACCCCATTTTAATCGAGGACTCTCTTTTTGATTTAATTCAGATAAATTTTTAAAATAAGATACACCTCTCGCTTTTGCTGCAACTAAAAAAATAAGCAAAAATTCATCAATTGCAGAACTGTTGATATTAGGATTACATTTAATTGCTTTAAATGATTTAGAATTTTCGACGTATATATCTCCAACTTTTTCACCTTTATAATTTTTAATATTTTTCAAATTTATTTTAACACCCATTATTTTTAATATTTTTATAATTCCTATTCTTGAGGGGTTAATATTTATATTTTTAATTTTTAGGCTTGAATTATTTGTTAAAGCTGTCAGAACAATAAAAAAAGCACCAGAACTAATATCTGCAGGAATTTTATAATTAAAAGATTTAATCTTATCCTTTTTATTAATTTTAATTAAATCATAATTTTTTTTTTTTATAATCTTAATGGGTATTTTTAAGTATTTAAAAAGTAGTTCAGTATGATCTCTAGATTTTTTTGCTTTTATAATAGTTTGTCCTTTTGTATTTAAAGCAGCAAGCATCACAGCACTTTTACATTGAGCAGAACCTTTATTTTCATAATATTTAATTGATTTGGGATTCATAGTTCCTTCAATTGTAATTGGAAGTTTTCCTAAATTTGTTTTAAATCTTGCTCCAAATTTTTCTAAAGGTTTAACAACTCTTAAAAAATCTCTTTTTGATAAACTTTTATCTCCAATTAACTTAATCTTATTTTTTGAATGAACTAACAAACCCATAATTAATCTTCCAAGGGTACCTGAATTACCTGCATTTAAAACAGTATTTTTTTTATAATTAAATCCATTAATTCCCATTCCATAAATCTCACATGAGTTTTTATAAAGATTAATTCTGACTCCAAGTTTTTTAAGAATATTTAAAGTATTTAAAACATCTTCAGATCTAAGGAGATTAATTGATTTTGATTTTCCAGTTGCTTGAGATGCGAGTAGAGCCCATCTTATAGATAAACTTTTGTCTCCCTCTATTTCTAAAGTGTTATGATAGGATTTTATGATGCCTTTAATTCTAATTTTATTTTTCATTAGTAATAAGCTAGCTTATTTTAAATGAGTCACCAAAATATACATTTTTAGCTTCAATGTTTTGAATTAAATTTCTAGGTGTTCCTTGTGCAACTACTTTTCCATTATGTATTATTGCTGCAGTATCAACACATGCTAATAAATCCCTAGCTTGATGGTCACATAAAATAACAGAAATATTGTTATTAGTTTGTAAATTTATAATAATTTCTTGAAGTGTTTTAATAGTCATAACGTCTAGAGCTGCAAAAGGTTCATCTAATAAAAGTATTTTAGGATCAGAGATTAATGCTAAGGCGATAACTAATTTTTTTTTTTGACCACCAGATAAAAACTTTGTTTTAATATCTCTAACTATATCTAATTCAAATTTAGATAATAATGAATTAACTTTTTCTTCTCTGAAACTTAAATTTTCAATAGTTACTTCTGCAATAGCTTTAAGGTTTTCATATACTGTCAAATCATGAAAAAACCCCCCATTTTGTGGAACGAAACCAATTTTAAATTTTAAAGTTCTTTGATGAATTGGATATTTGTTTACTTTTTCGGAGTCTATAAAAATTGATCCATAGTTTGGGGAAATCAAGCCAGTAATTAAATTAAAAATAGTAGATTTTCCCACTCCATTAGGTC
>CACHDJ010000019.1 GCA_902578525.1 uncultured Pelagibacteraceae bacterium
CTTTAAAACAGTTACCATCGCCAAATTTACATTTTGATACGTAATTAATTTCTTGATTTGAATTTAATATTTCCAAACCAAATATTTCTAAAATAAGACTTGGTAAATTACTTAATAATTCTCTATTTCTTAATTTTGATCTATTATTGATGCTTTTAAACAAGTTTGGATAATCATTCTTTGCTTTGTCATTAAAAAAAAGCAAGAAAGGGACAGCTGACATTTCCCATGTATATCTAGATGAGTCGTGAGCCCTTCCAGTAAGAGGACTTTCACCATGATCTGGGGTATATATAAAAACAATAGGCTTATCAAAATTAGATATAGCTTCAAGAGTTAAAACAATATTATCTGAAACATACTTCATTGCAGAGTCATAATTTTCTAAAAAACTTTTTTGATTATATTTATATGATTTTCCAAAAATAGATCTGTTGGTATATTTAGAGTAAAAATTATCTATTTTTTGATGATAACTCGCTGGTATATTTTTTTTATAATTTCCATGACCAGCATAGCTATGAAAAACAAAAAAGTTATTTAATTTGTTATTATTCTTAAATTCGTTAATAAAATCTTTTAAGAACTCATGATCAAATGGTTTTTCTTTATCTAGATAATTAGCATTACCTAAGTTATATTTAGAACTATAATATTTCTTATCAGCATTTTTAAAAATTAGTGAAGATGCTAAATTCCAAGATCCAGACTTTGCTTGAGTGCTATATAAGATTGTATTAATCGATTTTTTTTTTAATAAATCTACTAAAGGATATCTTTCAGTCTCATATATCGGTTTTAGATTTTTTATACTGTAATTTTCAGTATTTATTGTTAATGCATCAAGTAATGATGGTGAGGTATGTGTATGAGTTGAATAAACTTTATCATATAGAATTAAAGAATTTTTTTCATGAAATTTTTCTAAATTAATATTTGTAGGTCTAAAATAATTATAGATACTCCAGTGTAATCTTGTTGTAGCCTCACCAACATAAAGTACTACAGATAAATTATTATCATTTTTTTTTATATTCAGTCTTTCTAAATCATACTTTATATTTTGAGATAGTTTATTTTTATCATTTATTGATGATTTATATAAAGCTGAAACTTGAAAAATATTTAAAAAAGTTGGAATTAATACTAATCCAAAAATTATAAGATAATTAATATTAACAAAATTAAATGAATTGAACTTCTTACAAAATAGAAATATGATCAAGATACTTAGTAAATAAATGAAGGTGACAAAAGACCATAGAATAAAATGTTTTATCGACCAACCAGCAAAGAAATTTAAAGTTTTAATGTAAAAATAGACTTCAGTGAAGTTTAATTTTTGGAACTCTGAAAAAGCATCAGATCCTAAATTTGGAATTAATTTTACTAATGGTGAAATTACAAATAAAATAAGAAATAAAAAAGAACCAATGTATTTTAAATATGGTTTTTTAAGAAAAATACCTGACAAAATTAATTGAATAGCTCCAATTATTGGAAAAATATAAAAAGCATCGATTTGTACAAAGTAAATCGATCTTTCAAATATATCATAAATTCTAGTTATTAAGTTTTGCATTTAAAGTACGCTATTTGTGGCGGAAGAGGAGGGATTCGAACCCTCGGTACAAGTTTCCTCGCACGGTCATTTAGCAAACGACTGGTTTCAGCCTCTCACCCACTCTTCCATATTTTGCTTCGTTTGATTGTATTGAATATTCAATATTAATAAAGTAATTATTCAGAATTCTATGAAAAAAAAATATTCAATATTTTCTCTTATCAAAAATGCATTTTCTTATCATGAAAATTGGGAGAGAGCTTGGAAAGATCCTGCTCCAAAAAAAGAATATGATATTGTTATAGTTGGAGGTGGTGGACATGGGTTAGCGACAGCTTACTACTTAGCTAAAAAACATGACATGAAAAAAATTGCAGTAGTAGAAAAAGGATGGATTGGTGGAGGAAACACTGGAAGAAATACAACAATTATTAGATCTAATTATTTATGGGATGCTAGTGCAGGTCTTTATGACCATGCATTAAAAATTTGGGAAACTCTATCTCAAGAACTTAACTATAATATAATGTTTAGTCAGCGTGGAGTTATGAACTTGGCTCATAATCTACAAGATGTTAGAGATTTAAAAAGACGAACACATGCTAATAGATTAAATGGGATTGATGCAGTATATTTGAATACTGAAGAAGTTAAAAAATTTTGTCCTATAATTAATACCTCTCAAAGTATTCGCTATCCAGTTCTAGGTGGAACATTACAAAAAAGAGCAGGAACAGCGAGACACGATGCTGTAGCATGGGGATATGCTAGAGCAGCTGATGATATGGGTGTTGATATTATTCAAAATTGTGAAGTCAAAGGTATAAAAAGAAATGCTGATACCGTTACAGGTATTGAAACAACAAAAGGATTTATTAAAACAAATAAAATAGGAGTTGCAGCAGCAGGACATACAAGTGTTATAGCAAATATGGCTGGATTAAAATTACCTTTAGAAAGTAAACCTTTACAAGCCTTAGTATCTGAACCTGTAAAACCTATTATAGATACTGTTGTTATGTCAAATGCTGTTCACGCTTATGTTAGTCAGTCTGATAAAGGGGAATTAGTAATAGGAGCAGGAACAGATGATTATGTTTCTTACTCGCAAAAAGGAAGCCACGATATTGTTGAAGGCACTTTAAATGCAATATTAGAATTATACCCAATATTTAGTCGAATGAGAATGTTAAGACAATGGGGAGGAATTGTAGACATTTGTCCTGATGCAAGTCCAATAATAAGTAAGACATCTATTAAAGGTTTTTATTTAAATTGTGGTTGGGGAACAGGCGGGTTTAAGGCAACTCCGGGTTCAGGAGATTTGTTTGCTCATACAATAGCAAATGATGAACCTCATAAACTTAATGCAGCATTCAATATTAACAGATTTGTAAGCGGTGATCTTGTTGATGAACATGGTGCAGCAGCAGTAGCTCACTAATGTTTATTATTAGTTGCCCTTTTTGTGGTGAACGAGAGCAAAGTGAATTTAAAGCTGGAGGCGAAGCTCACATAATTAGACCAAAACAACCTACAGAACTTAGTGATGATGAATGGGCTGAATATCTTTTTATGAGAAAAAATATTAAAGGCGTACAATTTGAGAGATGGAACCATACTCACGGATGTAGAAAATGGTTTAATGTAGTTAGAGATACATCGAATGATGAAATAAAAGCAGTTTATAAAATGGGTGAAAAACCGCCTACTGTATAAGTAATGAAAAAAAATTTAAGAGTTAAAACCGGGAAAATGATTGATGAGACGTACAGAATTTCATTTAAATTTAATGGAAGATTATATTATGGTTTTAAAGGAGATACTCTTGCTTCTGCACTTTTAGCTAATAATATTCACTTAGTTGGAAGAAGTTTTAAATACCATAGACCAAGAGGTATCATGACTGCTGGTTCAGAAGAGCCAAACGCTATTGTTCAACTCCATGAAAATTCATCAAGAACTGAACCCAATGTAAGAGCGACTGAAATTGAAATATATGAAGGTTTAGAAGCATCAAGTCAAAATTGTTGGCCAAGTGTAAATTTTGATATTGGTGGAATAAATAATTTTTTATCACCCCTACTTCCTGCAGGATTTTACTATAAAACTTTTATGTGGCCAGCAAGTTTTTGGGAGAAATATGAATATTTTATAAGAAGATCAGCTGGGTTAGGTAAATCACCTACAAAACCTGATCCGGATATTTATGAGCATAGGTATATTCATTGCGATGTTTTAGTAATAGGAGCCGGTATTTCAGGAGTTATGGCTGCTAAAACTGCAGCTAAAAAAGGCTTAAAGACATTATTGGTTGATGAGAAGCCAAACCTTGGAGGATCAACAATTTATCAAAATTCTGATCATTTTAAAATTAATAATCAAAATTCAAGCTCGTGGTTAGAAAAAGAAATCAATGAAATTAAGAAGTTAGAAAATTTAGAAATTAAAACTAGAACAAGTGTTGCTGCATTTCATGGTTATAACTTTTTATTAGCTCGTGAAAATCTTACAGATCATTTACCTATTGAACAAAGGAAAGGTAAAACAAGACATAAATTACTTAAGATAAGAGCAAAAAAAGTAATCAACGCTACAGGATCAATAGAAAGACCTTTGATATTTAATAACAATGATCGTCCAGGAATTTTGTTATCTTCAGCAATTAAGAAATATGCTGATTATTTTGGAGTAGCTTGTGGTGAAAAGAACATCTTTTTAACAAATAATGATAGTGCTTATGAAACAGCTATTAGTTTAATTCAAAAAGGGATTAATATTGAAGCTATAATTGATAATAGAGAGGAAATTGACTCTAAATTAGTTTATGAAGTAGAAAAAAATAATATTAAAATTTTTAAAGGCTTTACAGTAATAGATACCTCTGGCTATAAAAGAATTAATAAAGTTTCTATAAAAAAACTCTCTAAAGATGGTCAAAAAGTTGTTGGCTCTAAAATAAATTTATTATGTGATTGTCTTGGTATATCAGGAGGATGGACGCCTGCAGTTCATTTATTTACGCAATCTGGTGGAAAATTAAGATTTAGAGAAGAAGATCAGGTTTTTATTCCAAATACTTACCCTTTAGACCAAATAAGTATAGGTGCTTGTAATGGAGATTTAACTTTAGATGAGATTTTAAAAAATGCACCAGCATCTTTAAAAGTTTTTTTAAATCTTAAAGATATTGAATATGAAAATCTAGAAATATTATCTAATACAAACAAATCAAAAAGAAATATTTGGTTATTACCATCAGATAAAGTTTTAGGAAAAACAAATTCTTTTGTAGATTATCAAAATGATGCAACTGCAAAAGATATTAAACTAGCATTAAGGGAGGGTTTTAAATCAATTGAACATGTAAAGAGATATACAACTACAGGCATGGGAACTGATCAAGGTAAATTAGGTAATATGCATGCACTTGGAATTATCTCTGAAACAGCTAATGCTAAAATGGGTGAACTTGGTACAACAACTTTTAGACCGCCATACACTCCTTTAACGTTTGGAACTATAGTTGGAAGAAATGTTGGTGAATATTTTGATGTCGTTAGAAAAACACCAATACACGATTGGCATCTAGATAATAACGCTGAATTTGAAAATGTAGGACAATGGAAAAGAGCTTGGTATTATCCTCAAAATAATGAAGACATGCACCAAGCTGTTCAGCGAGAAAGTAAGGCTGCAAGAGAAAGCGTTGGTATATTAGATGCATCTACTCTTGGTAAAATTGACATACAAGGAACTGATGCTTCTGAATTTTTAAACCGTGTTTATACTAATGCATGGTCAAAATTAGCTATTGGTAAATGTCGATATGGGTTAATGCTTAATGAAGATGGTATGGTTTATGATGATGGAGTTACTACACGATTAAGTGAAAATCATTATATTATGACAACAACAACTGGTGGTGCTGCTAATGTTATGGGTAAATTAGAAGATTATCTACAAACAGAATGGCCTGAATTAGATGTTTATTTAACTTCGGTAACAGATCATTTTGCGACAGTGAGTGTTTGTGGTCCAAATAGTAAAAAAATTGTAAGTGAAGTTATTCCAGATTTAGATTTTTCAGACGAAAATTTTCCACATATGTCATTTAAGAATGCAAAAATTGGTAAAATTAATTGCAGAGTTATGAGAATTAGTTTCACAGGAGAACATAGTTATGAAATTAATGTTCAGGCTAATTATGGTAAATCAGTTTGGGAAAAATGTATGGAAGCTGGAAAAGATTTTAATATTACGCCATACGGAACTGAGACAATGCATTTACTTCGAGCAGAAAAAGGTTTTATAATTGTTGGTCAAGATACAGATGCAACTATGACACCAATTGATCTACAAATGGATTGGATTGTAAGTAAAAAGAAATATGATTTTATTGGTAAAAGATCATTATATAGATCAGACACTATTAGAGAAGATAGAAAACAGCTTGTTGGATTATTAACCGAAAATCCTAATGAAGTATTAGAGGAAGGAGCACAAATAGTTGCTGATATAAATAAATCACCTATAGAAATGTTAGGTCATGTTACATCAAGTTATTACAGCCCTAATCTTAAAAAATCTATAGCATTAGGTGTTGTAAAAGGTGGAAAAAATATGATGGGACAAAAATTAATAATCCCCATGGAAAAAAAGAATATAAATGTAATTGTAGCTGATCCAGTTTTTTTAGATAAGGAGAATAAAAGATTAAATGCTTAATTATAATCAAGCTCTACCTGAACAAACATTATTACAAGATCTTCAGATGAAAGAAATTAAGCCAATAATGAAATTGGTTATAAGAGGAAGAAAAAGAGAATTTATTTCTGCAATTGGCAAGTCATTAAATATTATTTTACCAACTGAAGCAAATACCTCAACTCAAAGTGATAAATTAACAGCTCTTTGGTTAAGTCCTGATGAGTGGATGATTTTTTCCAATGAACCTAATGCTCAAGAAACGAACACTTATGAAACTGAAAATCTATTAAATAAAAATATTTCAAAATTAAATCTTGGTGCAATAGTGGATGTTACGGATCAATTCGTAATGATTAATCTTAAAGGAAATAAAATTTATGAATTATTTCAAACTGGATCACCTTTTAACTTTAATAAATTTCAAGATAAAAAAGGTGCTGTTAC
The DNA here is from genome assembly GCA_902578525.1 of uncultured Pelagibacteraceae bacterium. Classification (GTDB taxonomy): domain Bacteria; phylum Pseudomonadota; class Alphaproteobacteria; order Pelagibacterales; family Pelagibacteraceae; genus Pelagibacter. The sequence goes on from CACHDJ010000019.1 coordinate 6,719, forward strand.
CCAAACGATTCTTGCAAAAATTGATGTAATTGTTCATAATCAGGGCAAAAATGCATTAAATCTTTTTGTAAGACGTTCTTTTTCGCAACATTTATTTTCGTGGATGAACGACGCTGCGTCAAGATTATAGTCACAATTTATTATTAGATCAGTTATTCTAAATAATGAAAAAAATATTTTTAGTAGCATTATTTGCTCTTTTACCCTTTTCTTTAAACGCAGAGTCAAATCTAGACAAAATAATGTCTGCAGGAATTTTAAAAGTAGGCACCACTGGAGACTGGGATCCTATGACAATGAAAGATCCGGCGACTAATAAGTATAAAGGATTTGATATTGATGTAATGAATGAATTAGCTAAAGATATGGGTGTCAAAATTGAGTTTGTGCCTGCTGAATGGAAGACCATTGTTTCAGGTATTACTTCAGCAAGATATGATATCTCAACAAGTGTAACGAAAACACCAAAAAGAGCAGAGGTAGCAGGATTTACAGATACTTATTATAAATATGGGACTGTTCCACTAGTTCTTAAAAAAAATTTAAAAAAATTTTCAACTTGGGACTCATTAAATAATTCAAATGTAACTATTGCTACAACTCTTGGAACATCCCAAGAAGAAAAGGCGAAAGAATTTTTTCCAAAATCCAAATTAAATTCAGTGGAAGCTCCCGCTAGAGACTTTCAAGAAGTTTTAGCTGGAAGAGCAGATGGAAATATTACAAGTTCAACAGAGGCAAATAAATTAGTAATTAAATATCCGCAATTAGCTATAGTTCCTGATGGAGAAAAAAATCCAGCTTTTTTAGCAATGATGGTTCCTAAAGGTGACGACAAATGGAACAGTTACGTTAATGATTGGATTAAAAAGAAAAAATCATCAGGTTTCTTTACTGAGTTATTAGCGAAATATAATCTAAAAAGCTTATAATCAATTAGTAATTAATTTTTAATTCTTTATAAAACAGGAAGTGAGAAATTTATTTTGTTTACTTCTAATAATACCTTTAACCTCTTGTGGTAAAAGTGAACTGAATTGGTTAATCTTATCCCCAAATAATATTGAGGGATTAACCAATCTTAAATTTTTAATTAGTGGTTTAGCCACAACAATTTATATTTCGGTCATCTCAATAATCATTTCAATGATTATAGGTTTTATTGCAGCTGTTCCCTCATTAGCAAAAAGTAAATTTTTAACTTATCTAAATATTGGATATGTTGAAATAGTAAGAGCAATCCCACTTCTAGTTTTGATCCTATGGATTTATTATGGTTTACCAATAATGACTGGAATAAGTTTTAGTCCATTTGTTTCAGGGATTATCGCTTTATCAATAAGTGAGAGTGCTTTTCAAGCTGAAATATTTAGAGCTGGAATAAACTCAATTAAAAAAGCTCAATGGGAAGCTGGAAGCTCTTTGGGTTTAAATTTCTTTAGAAAATTAAGACTTGTCATACTACCTCAAGCAATCAAAAATATTTTACCAGCTATTGGAAATCAATTTGTTTATGTTTTAAAAATGTCCTCATTGGTATCAATAATTGGTATTGGGGACCTGACAAGAAAAGCTAATGAATTAGTAGTTACAACCTATAGACCTTTAGAAATATATACATTTCTAATTCTTGAATATTTAGTTTTAATATTAATAGTTTCTTACTTTGTAAGAAAACTTGAAAAGAAGTTAAAAAAAGATTAATTTTTTTTTCTATAATCCCATGGGTATTCAAAATTCATAGACCACATACCTAAATTATTTTCTCTTGCATAATTTTCATCATCTATAAATTTTTTAGAATATTTTCTATAAGCAAAAGCATAACCTTTTCTTACCAAATAAGATGATAAGCTGAGATTATTTACAAAACATTCAGCTAAAGTTCTTTTATACTGATCTTTACCTTCTCTTTTACATTTAACTTTATTATCACTAATTTTATTAATTAATAATTGTCTAGCTTCAATTCCACATGGGATAATTTTATTATCTTTATTGCATGTTTGTTTTAGTTCTGGAGTATCTATACCAGTAAAACGTATTTTCTCTCCGTTTAGATGAATAGTATCACCATCAATAACTTTAACTTCTATAGACTTAACATCGTTATAAGTTAGAAAAAAAAATATTAGACAAATGCTAATAACTAAAAAGAGATTTATTTTGTTTAAATACATTATTCAAAAAATAACCAATAAATATTAAAACAACAACTCCCATTGCCCAATTAGTTGCCATAATTGTATAAAAAATATCCTCGTAGTCACCACCCCTGATATTAATTACATACCACAAGCTTAAAAAAGGAAACGCTGTTAATCTTAATATACTTAAATAAAGACTATAAAGAGGTTTTTTAACTGCTTGAAATACAGCTGTAGTAATAAAAAACACAGGATAAATTGGTCCAATTAAAGCTGCAACTTTTAGATATATAGCTCCACTATTTACTGCTTCTTGATTATCAGTAAATAAAGAGACAAAAAATTCTGCGCCAAAAAAAATTATTATTCCAGCGATTGCCATGAATGAGGAACCAAATAACAAAGCCTTTGTATAAAGTTCTCTAATTCTATCATAAGCTTTAGCTCCAAAGTTTTGACCACCAATAGAAAGAACTGCTGTATTCAATCCAATAACTGGAAGTAAAAATACTTGTTCCACTCTTAAAGCTGCTCCATAACCAGCTGTTGCTAAATCACCAAACTGACCAATGAAATATAGAATATTAAATATGCCTACTCCAATAAATAACATACTAAACATTACAGGCACTGCTTGTTCTGTAAGCGGTTTTAAGTATTCAAATTTAGGAATAAAACATTGAGCTTTAAGATATTCTCTAATTTTACAATTATTTACTTTGTAAGCTAGATAGATTGTTCCAATTGATTGTGAAATTACAGTAGCTATTGCAAGTCCAGCAATACCAAAACCTGGAATAAAACCATATCCCCATATAAACAAAGGATTTAAAAAAATATTTAAGAAAAAACTAAATATTAAAACATTTCTATAACTTTTTGTATCCCCCTGAGCGTTTAAAGTTCCATTTAAAGAAATCTGGATCAATACAATAAAAGTACCATAAAATATAATATCTAAATATTCTCTAGTTAGTGCTATACCATCTGCATCTGATCCCATAATGCCTAGAAGATAATTTGATGCATTTAAACCAAACAGAGTAACAATTATTGAAACTGTTAATG
>CACHDJ010000020.1 GCA_902578525.1 uncultured Pelagibacteraceae bacterium
GAATTTAACTCACTTAATGAAAGTTTTCCCTCTAGTTATTCTGCTTTTGAAAATTTAAAGTTAGATAATATTAAATATTCAGATATTCTTTTTTCTAAAAATTTTAATTGAGATATTTAAGATATTTAATTCAAAAAATTAGATAATTTCTCAAAAACTTTTTCAGCACTTAAATTATTCAAATTATTTACCTCTATTACTTTAAAATTTTCTCTTTCAATACTTACCTTATAAGCAGTAGTATGTTTTCCAAATAAAGTTAAACCTTTAGCACCAACATGTGCAGCTATATGAGCTGGACCAGTATCATTTGCTATAACAAAAGAGCTATCTTTAATTAGAGAAGTTAATTGACTAACATCTATTGCTCTTCCATTGTCTAAGATAGCTAAAGTATTAATATCTTTTGCATCATTTATTTCGGAAGGTCCAGGCGCAGTTATAATTTTATAACTATCTCCAAATTTTCTTAAAATTAAATTAATTAAATCATTATAATATGGCCATTTTTTAATTGATAAATGAGGTGAACAAAATGGAAATAATAAAATATATTTATTTAATTTATAATAATTACGAATTTCACTTATATCGGTAGCAGCCCAGCTAAAGTCCGGTTTCATAGTATTTAATGTCTTTAGATTTGATTTTTTTAATTGATAATCAAATCTTTCAAGAACCGAACTTTTATCAAACTCATCTTTATCTTTATCTGTCGGTAAAGCCGTAATTGAGCTTGACCATATTTCTTTATTTTCTTTAGGAAAGAGAATATTTTTATAGAAATTTGTTCTGGATGAGTTTTGAAGATCAAAAACTTTTGAAAATTTATATTTCTTTATTTCTCTCATTAAAAAATATAAATAAATTAAATTATATCTTGGTAATCTTTTGTCTAAAATTACATTATGAATAAAAGGGTTTTTATTAAATAATTCAAAATAAGGTTTAGTCGTAAGTAAATGAATTTGATCATTTTTGTGATTCTCAGATATATCTTGAATTGCACCACTGGCTTGGGCTATATCTCCTAAAGAACCGTGTTTAATAATTAAAATATTAGACATATTTATAACAAGATAACACAGTATTTAATTTTATGAATAAAATTATAATTGAAGTTTCTATAGGTGAACTTTTAGATAAAATTTCAATTTTGGAAATTAAGAAAGATAAAATAAAAGATCCTGAGAAATTAAAGTTTATCTCTAATGAGCATTCAATTTTAAGAAAACAGCTTGAAAATAATATAAAGCCTGATGATAAGCTAAATGAGCTTTTTCAATCACTTAAAGATATAAATAATAAACTTTGGGTCATTGAGGATGATAAAAGAAAATGTGAAAAAGACAAAAATTTTGGAGAAAAATTTATTAAACTTTCTAGAGATGTTCATTTTTTAAATGACGATCGTGCAAAAATTAAATTAGAAATTAATAACCTCACTGGCTCTACGATTAAAGAAATTAAAGAATATACAAATTATTAAATTAATTGATTGATGGCTTTACATTTTTCAAAAGAAGAATTTTCAAAAAGAAAAAATGATGTTCTTCTATCAATGAAAAAAAGCAATATTGATGCTTTACTGATGTTTAGACAAGAGTCAATGTATTGGCTAACTGGTTATGATACGTTTGGTTATGTTTTTTTTCAAACTTTAATTTTAGACAAAAAAGGAAATGTAATATTATTAACTAGAGCTCCTGATTTAAGACAAGCTCAAAACACTTCTAACATAGAGAATATAAGAATTTGGGTTGATAAAGATGGATCAGACCCAACAGAAGACCTAAAAATTATTTTAGATGAACTTTCTTTAAAAGGAAAAAAAATAGGTATAGAATATGAAGCCTATGGTATGACTGGGCGAAATGCCTTAAGATTAAATAAATCTTTAGAAAATTATTGTAATATTGAAGACCAATCTGAATTGATAACAAAACTGAGAGTTATTAAATCTAAAGAAGAAATAGTTTATGTAAAAAAGGCCGCCGAACTAGCTGATAGAGCTTTAGACAAAGCTTGGAAATATACCAAAGCAGGTGAAAGCGAAGCAAAAATTTTGGCTGAAATGCAAAAAGCTGTTTTAGAAGGTGGAGGAGATTATCCTGCTAATGAATATATAATAGGATCTGGACACAATGCTTTATTATGCAGATACCAATCAGAAAAAAGAACTTTATCAACTCAAGATCAGTTAAGTATTGAATGGGCTGGTACATATAAACATTATCATTCTGCAATGTTTAGAACTATTCTAATTGGAAAGACTAATCCAAAACATATCAGGATGTATGAGGTATGTGTTGAGGCTTTAAAGAATTGTGAGGAAAAACTCAAACCTAAAAATAAAATTGGAGAAGTTTTTGATGTGCATGCAAAAACGTTTGATAATCATGGATATAGTAAAGCAAGAATGAATGCTTGTGGTTATTCTCTTGGATCAACTTTTTCTCCAAATTGGATGGATTGGCCAATGCTTTATTCGGGTAATCCTTATGTAATACAGTCAGGAAATATTTTTTTTATGCATATGATACTAATGGACTCAGATAACCAATTAGCAATGAATTTAGGAGAGACTTATCTAGTTACAGAAAATGGAAATGAAAGATTGGGTAAACAAAAGCTAGATCTAGTAGTACTTTAGTTAAAACTATATTTTTTTTCTAAAAACTTAATCACATTATGAATAATAAAGGTCATAAATAAATAAATTCCACCAGCAACAATAAAGACCTCAATGGGCTTAAAGGTTGTTGAGATTATATACTTAGCAACACCTGTTAAATCCATCAAAGTAACCGTACTTGCTAAAGAAGTACCTTTCATCATTAAAATGATTTCATTACCATAAGCTGGTAGTGATTGTCTGATAGCTATAGGTATTTGAATTTTATAAAAAACTATTTTACTCGATATACCTAAGCTTTTACCAGCCTCAATTATTCCTGGTTTAATAGTTTGAAAAGCTGATCTTAATATTTCAGAAGTATATGCTCCAGTATTTAATGAAAAAGCAATAATTGCACACCAGTATGGTTCTTTTAAAACAACCCATAAAAAAGTGGTTCTTAAATACTCAATTTGTCCTAAACCAAAATATATGATGAATATTTGAACTAGTAAGGGGGTTCCTCTAAATACATATGAATACCCATAAGCAAATTTATTTATAAGAACATTTTTATTAAGTCTTAAAATTGCAAATAATAAACCAATAAATAAACCAATAATCAGAGAAACTGATAAAAGTTTTAAAGTTATAACTGCTGCACTTAATAATTTAGGGAAACTACTTATCATTAATTCGAGATCCATTAATAACCCTTACTGTATTTTATTTCTAATCTGTTGATTAACTTCATGCTAAAATATGTGAGTAATAAATATAAAACTGCTGCAAAAGAATAAAAGAATAAAGGGTCTCTAGTAGAGCCTGCTGCAATATAAGACTGTCTCATAATTTCAACTAAGCCAGTTACTGAAATTAAAGATGTATCTTTAAGAGTAATTTGCCAAACATTACTTAAATTAGGTATGGCTAGTCTTAAAACTTGAGGAAGAATAATCTTAAAAAATTGAGTTAATTTGCTTAATCCTAAAACTTTAGCAGCCTCAAACTGACCTTTATCAATTGATTGAACTGCTCCTCTAAAGACTTCAGTTGAATAAGCACCAGAAATAATTCCAATTGCAAATGCTCCTGTTATAAATGCATTAATCTCAATATATTCATTATAACCAAATATTGAAGCAACATACATTACTGCACCAGTTCCACCGAAAAAGAAAAGGTATATTACTAATAATTCTGGAACACCTCTAATTACTGTTGTGTATGAGTTAGCAACAAAATTAAGTAATTTATTATTTGATAATTTAAGTGGAGTAAAAATTGCTGCAAAACTAAAGCCAATTATCATTGCTGTAATTGATACAGCTATAGTCATTAGGGTAGCATAAAATAACTCATCACCCCAACCAGTGTCTCCAAATGCTAGAAGTTCCATATAGATTGGCGACTATACATTATAGTCGCCAAATCTTAAATTAATTACATAGATGCGTCGAAACCAAACCACTTAGTAGCAATTCTACTAATGTCACCATTTTTTCTGGCTTGATCTATAGCTTTGTTAAATTTGTTTAAAAGTTCGGTATCATCTTTTCTAATACCCACTCCTACACCATTTCCAAATGCTCCACCTGAAAATGTTGGACCTGTTAAAACAACTGGCTTACCAGATTTTTCAGCATAATCACTAAATGCAACAGCTGCAGCTAATGCAGCATCACATCTACCTGCTGCTAAATCTAAGTTAACTTCATCTTGTGTTTTATAAGTTCTAACATTTACTTTTCCTACATCACCAGAATCTAAAAAGTTTTGGTGAATTGTAGCAGTTTGTACACAAACTGTTTTACCGGCTAACGCTGCTGTAAGTGTTTTTAATGCCTTTTTAGCATCAGAATTTGGTTTAGTTAAATTAATCCCAGCTGGAGTATCTAAACCCTCAAGACTAGATCCTTTCATTACTGCTAATGATGCAACTTCATCTGCATAACCTTGAGAAAAACTAATTGCTTTTTGTCTTTCTGCAGTAATTGACATTCCAGCCATAATTGCATCAAATTTTCTCATAATTAATGCTGGTATCATTCCGTCCCAGTCTTGTTCAACTATAGTACATTGTTGACCAATATATCTACAAAGTGTGTAAGCTAACTCCACTTCAAACCCAATTAATTTTCCAGACTCATCTTTTGAATTCCATGGAGGATAGGCTCCTTCAGTTCCAATTTTAATTTTATCAGCATGTACATTCCCCATCACCAACAGAGAAATTAAAACTGAAAAAATAGTTTTTTTAAATATACTCATTATAATCTCCTTTAATAAAAAAATTAGTATTTCACAGATTAAAGATATAAAAAAGTAAAAATTAATGATTTATAGATGAAGAAAAATTCCAAGAGCAATCAAAACTAGGTATATAAACCCTAGATAATTTAGTATTTCCAAAATGATGATTAAAAACATTCAACCAGTTTTCAACTTGAAGAGGTTTTTTATCTTGGCTTCCTACTTGAGCTGTAATAACTCCTTTAGGTTTTAAAATTCGAACTAAAGAATCCATGTTTTTTTCAGTAAGATCAATGCAGAATTGGTCATCGTTTAGATCTACAAAAATATGATCATATGTATCTTCACTTACTGTTTTTATACTCTCAAAAGCATCACCCCAAACACATTTTACTGAGTTTTTCTCTGTAGCTTTTTTTCCAATATCACCTAAATGTTTATTACAAACCTCAACAACCTCTGGATCCAATTCATACCAATCTATAAAATTAAACTTTTTTGAAATACATTCTCTTGCAACACCCCCATCTCCACCTCCAATTATTGCAGCTCTTTCATTTTTTTTATTCAACTTTAAACCAGCTTCAACAAAAGTTGAACTATACAAATGCTCATCTGAAGCAGCCACCTGTATTTCACCATCAATAAATAATGATTTTCCAAACTGTTCTAGTTCTAAAATTTCAATATGTTGACCAACTTTTGATTTAAAATCTTCTAAAACTTCGTTTACAACATATGATTTTTGTAATCCAGGTGAACTATAAATATCATGGTAAAAAGATATGGTATCTCTATTAAATTCTTTTTTTACAATTCTTTTATGCTCAAATTCTTTTTTAATAATATCAATTGCTACTGATGGGCTTATTTTTCCACAGGTAAAAAAATCAAAGCTAATTATTCCATTTTCTGGGAAAGTATGAAAACTAATATGACTTTCAGCCAATAAAGCTAAAATAGTAAAACCTTGAGGTTCAAATTTATATTTTGAAATATTTAAAATAGTTACATTAGCTGCTTTAGCTATTTTATGTATAACTCTTTCATAAACTGTAGGATCGTACTCTTTTGTAGTACCTATAATATCTAAAGTAATATGCTCCCCAACTTTAATCATCTTACCCTTTTTTATAATTTTTAGCCTTATCTAAAACTTTTTTCATTTCTTCAAATGAAAGTATCTTAGGTTGTCCTAATTTTAAAGCAATAGTGTATTGATGACAAATATTTTCTATCTCATATGCTAGCTCAAATGCATCCTCTAAATTTTTTCCAAAAGCAACCTGGCCGTGATTAGACATTAAACATGCAGATCTATTTTCTAAAGCTTTGATAACATTATTAGAGAGCTCCTCAGTTCCAAAAGTAGCGTATTTAGCACATTTAATGTCTTCTCCTCCTGCAAGAGCAATCATATAATGGAAAGGTGGTATAGATTTTCCATGTGAAGATACAGCTGTTGCATGTGGAGAATGAGCATGAACAATAGCATGCGCCTCTTTTTTATTTGCATAAATATCTCGATGAAATCTCCATTCTGATGATGGTTTGTTGGCTGAGTCATTTTTTTCCCCTTCCTCATTTAAACCCATAAAAACAATATCTTCAGGTTTTAGTGTTTCATATTTTTTTCCTGACGGAGTAATTAAGTATCCCTTTATATCATCTTCTACTCCTCTCATTGATATATTGCCTGACCTAAGAGGTGAAAGATTTGTAGAATTTAATTTTAACGAATATTCAATAATTTGATTTCTTTGATCTAAATTCTTCATTTAAATAATTCTTTAAGCCCTTTTTCTGATGCTTCACATACTCCTTTTTCAGTAATTAATCCCGTAACATATTTTGCTGGAGTTACGTCAAAAGCTAAATTCATAGCTTTACTTTTTTTTGGATAAATTTGTATTTTCTTTATATCTCCTTTTTCATCTAAACCTTCCATCTGAGATAATTCATTTGAATTTCTTTCTTCAATTGGAATATCTTTATGATCTTTAATATCCCAGTCAATTGTTGAACTTGGAAGAGCTACATAAAAAGGAATTTTATTATCGTGAGCTGCTAATGCCTTAAGATAAGTTCCAACTTTATTGCAAACATCTCCATTGGATAAAGTTCTATCTGTTCCAACAATACACATATCAACCTCACCTCTTTGCATTAAGATACCACCTGTATTATCTGTAATGATTGTATTTTTTATTCCTTCTTCATTTAATTCATATGAGGTTAAGCTAGCTCCTTGATTTCTTGGTCTGGTTTCATCAGCCCAAACGTGAACTGGAATACCTTTTTTATGTGCGTGGTAAATTGGAGAAGTTGCAGTCCCCCAATTTATAGTTGCGAGCCATCCTGCATTACAATGAGTTAAGATATTAACAGTATCTTTTTTTTTATTATAAATTTCTTCAATTATTTTAAGACCATTCAATCCAATATTTTCACAAAATTTAACATCTTCCTTACAAATTTCTTTTGCTTCATTCAAGGCTATTTCTAAAATTTTATCACTATTAACACCTGATAATTTTTTCATCATTCTATTAACAGCCCACTTAAGATTTATTGCTGTTGGTCTTGAACTTATTAGATTGTCTGAAGATTTTTTTAAAAATGATTGATCATTATTTTCAATAATAGCTAAAACTAATCCATAAGCTGCTGTAGCTCCTATTAAAGGTGCACCTCTTACTTCCATTGCTTTTATAGCGTTTATCGCATCATTTACTGTTTTTAAATCTTTTATAACAAATTGATGAGGAAGTTTTGTTTGATCAATAATTTTTACAATATTATTTTCAAACCAAATAGTTTGGTATTCTTTTCCTTCAATTTTCATTATTTTTTTTATTCATACGTTTTGACCATTAATAAGTTTTTCTAGTTCATCAATCAATCTATTGCCTCTAATAACTGGATGAATTTTTTGTGCTTCTTTAAGATCACTAAGAGCTTTTTGATACAACTCTAAATCAATATAAATTTGAGCTCTACCAGATAGTGCTCCAAAATGTCTAGGTTCTAAATTTAGAACTCTGCTAATATCATCCAAAGATTTTTGATAATCTTTCATTAAGAATAACAAAGTAGCTCTTTTATTCCAGGCTTCAGACCATTCTGGATCTTTTTCAATAATGTTTGTAAAGACTTTTAATGCATAATGGTATTGACCTTGATACATTAAATTAGTGCCTAACTCTAATTTTTCTGTCAACTTATTTTGATTTGGATGTTTGTTCCAAACTGCCCAAATTTTTTTTTCTAAAATATCACCATCCTGAACATTATTTATTTTGCTTAATTCATTAAAAAGTTTATTAAGCTCAGCGACTTGAATTAAATTATGATTTTTAGCATAAGTATTTAAAATTAATATTAAATTTAATATAATAATATATATTATTTTTTTCATTTATCTAAAACGCGTCCTGCAATGTTTCTTAATTTATCTTTAGTTTTTTTGGTTCTTTTTTCAGGAGCAGTAATAATTGCAACATCTAAACAATTGTTTGTTGGATCGTTGGGGTCAATATGAATTTCAAAATTTTCTATTAAATTTTTAATCATATTTTTTGCTCTAGTGGCATTTCCTAGAAGAACTTTTATAACTTGCTGAACATCAACATTTTCATGATCTGGATGCCAGCAATCATAATCAGTTACCATAGAAACAGATGCATATCTAATTTCAGCTTCTCTCGCTAATTTCGCTTCAGGCATATTTGTCATTCCGATTACATCTGCTTTCCAAGATCTATATAGGTTTGACTCTGCTAGAGTAGAAAATTGGGGACCTTCCATAACAACATAAGTCCCTCCTTTTTGATAATCAATTTTTTCTTTTTTGATTGCTTCCTCACAAGCATTCATTAGACCGATAGATGTTGGATGCGCCATAGAAATATGTGCTACAATTTCATCATCAAAAAAAGTTTTATTTCTAGAAAAAGTTCTATCTACAAATTGATCAACAATAACAAATTTTCCTGGTGGTAACTCTTCTTTTAATGAACCTACTGCTGATATAGATACAATATCAGTGACTCCAAGTTGCTTTAAAGCATCTATATTAGCTCTAAAATTAATATTTGATGGGGATATATAATGACCTCTGCCATGTCTCGGTAAAAAAAAAACTTCTTTATTCTTAAAATTCGTTTTTAAAATTTGATCAGAGGGTCTGCCCCATGGAGTATTTAAGTCTATTAGCTCTCTATCTTTAAATTCTTCAATATCATACAAGCCACTTCCACCAATTATTGCTAATTTATTTATTGTCATGTTAAAAATATAATTTATTTATAGTTTTATAATTAACTTTATGAATTTAAAAGATTTTATTAGATCTATCCCAGATTACCCAAAGAAAGGGATTTTATTTAGAGATATTACCACATTAATAAAAGATGAAAATGCGTTTGCTGAAACAATTAATCAAATAGTTGAAAAGTCTAAAAAATTTGATTTTAACAAAATAGCCGCTATTGAATCTAGAGGTTTTGTATTTGCTTCCGCAGTTTCTTATATTTTAAATAAACCGTTCATTATGCTGAGGAAAAAAAACAAATTACCTGCAGACGTGCATTCAGTTGATTTTGAGCTTGAGTATGGAACAGCAACTATAGAAGTTCACAAAGATTCTATTAACAAAGAAGACAAGGTGTTAATTATAGATGATTTAGTTGCTACAGGTGGAACTGCTGAAGCAGCTGCACAACTTGTAGAAATTTCTAAAGGAAAAGTTTCTGCATTTATTTTTGTTATAAATTTGTTTGATTTAGGTGGTTGTAAAAACTTGATAAAAAAAAATTATAAAGTTGAAAATTTAATAGAATTTCCTGGACACTAATTATTAATTTTTGGTCTATAAAAAGAACTTTTACCT
>CACHDJ010000021.1 GCA_902578525.1 uncultured Pelagibacteraceae bacterium
TGGTCGATAACATAAATATTCAAACCATCGACAACGATAACTCATGGTAGCCTCTAGTATTTCATTCCCAACAGTTAATAAAACATCTCTTGGGGGCATGCATCCAAACATAGTTTCAGATTTCCAATCTGGAGTTGATATTTTTTGATTAAAATCCATTGGTGTTGGTCTATCTACTCTAATTCCTCTTTTTTTAAGTATATTTGAAAAATTATCTAATAATTGATTTGCTTTATCAACTGTGTCCTTAGTTCTCGGACCAAATTGACCTCTCATATCACTATCTTCTGGAACTTTCGCATCAAGCGCTGGTTCTGGAGCTGGTATGCACGTTCCATCTGCTTTACCAACTATCACATGTTTTAATGGATCCCATTCATTCCAGCTATTTACAATTAGTTTGTTATTACTCATTATCTTTATAATATAATTTAAAATACACTCGTAATTCTATAAAAATTAATTCAAACCAATGTGTCTTTTATTCCATCGCATTACTAAACTGTAATAAGTAAGAGATAAAAAAAGAAAAAAACCACCAATAATAGTATTTGTTGATGGTATCTCATTAATTCCAAATAATGGCAACCACACCCAAAAGATTCCTCCTATAACCTCAGTTAAAGATAATAGTGTTAATTCTGCAGCTGGAATAGCTTTTGAACCAATTGAATATAAAATTAAACCCAAACAAACTAATATTCCATGCAATGAAAATAATGAGCTATTATAACTTGATGAAAAGAAATTTAAATCTTTATAAAAAATCATAATCGATGCAAAAATAAAACAGAAAAATCCAGCAAATGCAGTTGTTGTAAATTTTGGAGTGTCTGTTTTCCATCTTAAAGTTACCGAAAATACTGCAAACCCTAAAGATGATGTGATACCAAAAATAAACCCTATCAAAGATGTTTCAGAAGTATTACCAGTAGCCATAATTGTTATTCCAACTGTAGCAATTATTATTGAAATCCAAACATTTAAAGAAATAGTTTCTCTTAAAAATAGAAAAGCCAATAAAGCAGTAAAAAAGGGCATTGCAGCTAAACAGAGTAAAGTAATTGCGGCACTAGTATTAGTTATAGAAAACATAAAAGATATCATTGCTATTCCTAATCCAGATCCTCCTATCAAACCTGAAACACCCATTTTAAAATAATTTTTATAAAAGTTTGGTCCCTCTTCAAAAAATAAATACAAATTTAAAAGAATAAAGATTGTAAGACCTCTACCAAAAATATATTGCCATGGTATCATCTGTGGGTCATGCATGTATCTTACTACTAGAGGCCCAAAAGACCAAATTAAACCCGCAAATAGTACGACTGGAACAGCTATTTTTGGATTTTTAAGTTCTAACATAAATGAATGTTTAATTGTAAATAGATTTAACTACAACAAAAATTAGATTTTTTAAATTAATGTTTGATTAATATGATTAAGAAAAAAACAATCTACGGTTTCACCTTTTTTGAATTTAGATTTTCCCTGGGGGAGTAATGTCCACATATTTGATTTTGTAAATGACTTAATTCTAAAAGATTCTTGCCTATTTAAAATTTCAACCTCAATTTTTCCATTTTTAGTTGTACTTAATTTGCTTTTAGCAAACCTTGTAAAGTTTTTTTTTTTAATAAAATCGTTCATTAAGATTGCTTTAATTGGTCTCTCATCATTTAAACCCAGAATAATAGAAAAATAAGGATATACAAAAAATCTAAAACATGCTCCTGAAGACATGGGGTTTCCTGGTAACCCAAAAATAGCTTTATGTTTTCCTTTAATTTTTGCAAATAAAATTGGTTTACCAGGTCTTATTGCTACACTTTTAAAATAGCTAGATAATTTAAAAGTTCTAATAACACTTGGTATAAAATCATATTTACCAGCAGAAACAGCGCCTGAAGTGATAATTATATCAATTTTAGAATCTATCATTTTTTTTATTTTGGATTTAAATATTTTTTCATCTTTATCTTTTAAAATTCCACCGTTTTTAAAGTTAAATAAAAAATTTTCTTTCAAATTTTTAATATAATGACTATTTGAATTTCTTACTTTCCAAATAGGGACTGTATCGCTATTTGATATCTCGTTACCTGTAGAAAAAAATAGAACATTAATCTTTTTTTTTACTTTTATTTTTTTTATGCCCAAAGTTTTTAAAGCTAATATATGATTTGGTAATATAATTTTATTCTTTTTAATAACTAACTCATTTTTTTTATAATCAGACCCTGAAAATCTTACATGGTTATACTTTTTAATTTTATTTTTAATCAAAATAAATTTTCGGTTTTTTTTATTTGGATAAAAATTTATTTGTTCTATTGGAATAATAGTATCAAAACCTTTTGGAATAATACCACCTGTCATGATTTCAACTGCTTCGAATTTATTAATCTTTTTTTTAAATGGTTTTTTTCCTGCTGAAATAGAACCTATTATTTTAAAAGATATAGATCTATTTTTCTTAATATTTTTAGTATCACCTGAATTAATCGCATAACCATCTAAAGAAGAATTATTTGCAGAAGGATAATTTACATTACAATGAACATTTGACGCACATACTCTGTTTAAACTTTCTGAACTTTTTATATACTCATTAGCAATTATTATTTTACCTCTTTTAAGTATTTTAACAGCTTGGCTATAAGATTTCATTTTTTTATTATATAAGTAACATATAAATTAAAATGGATTTAGAAATAATCAATATAGCATCCAATACTGATAATAATAGGAATATCAAGGGTCGTACTCATTATTCTAAATTAAAAAATCCCTTATGTGGAGATGAATTACATATAGATTTAATAATTGAAAATAACAAAATAATTGACTTTGGATATCATGGTAAGTCATGTATATTTTGCCAAGCATCAGCAAGTTTACTTTCAAAAATTTCAATCAATAATCAAAAAGATAAAATTAATAGTTTGTGTGATGAGGCTAAATTTTATTTTGATGAAGATATAGAAATTGCAGAAAAAAAATGGGTATTATTAAAAAAATTATTTAAAAAAAAGAATATCTCTAGAAAGGAGTGTATTTTATTGCCTTTTAATACTTTAAAAAAGATAGTATCAAAATAAAAAAATGAAAAACTTAAAACAATCTACTTTAGCTGGTCTTTTTTCAATAATCACAATAGGTATATTAACTTTTTTAACTTATAAAACTGAGTTAGGAGTATTTTTATTAGCTTCCTTTGGGTCTTCTATGGTTTTGCTTTATGGATATTCCGAAAGTCCATTTGCTCAACCCAAAAATGTTTTTTTTGGTCATTTAATTACATCTTTAGTTGGTTTATTTTTTTTAAACTTTATTCCATTACAAATCTATATAGTCATTCCTATGGCAGTCGGTTTTGGAGTTGCTTTAATGATTTTATTTAATGTTACTCACCCCCCTGCAGGAGGAAACCCTATAATAGTAATTATGGGAAGCGTATCTTTTGACTACTTATTTAGTCCAGTGATAACAGGCTCCATTATAATTATAATTTTTGCAATAATTATTAACCGATTAATTTTAAAAAAAACTTATCCAATTCGAAAATAATTTGTTTGCTAGGTACCTTAAAATAATGTTAGATGCCGTAAATAAATATTAAATTATACGCAGGAGAACAAATGAAAATATTATGCATACTATACGATGATCCTAAAGGTGGAATGCCAAAATCATATGCACTTTCTGAATTACCAAAAATAGAAAAATATCCAGACGGAATGACCTTGCCTTCACCAAAAGGTAGAGATTATACTCCTGGACAATTATTAGGATGCGTTTCTGGAGAATTAGGACTTAGAAAATTTCTAGAAAGTAACGGTCACGAGTTAGTAGTAACTAATAGTAAAGATGGAGATGGATGTGAAGCTGACAAACATATTGTTGATGCTGACATAGTAATTTCTCAGCCTTTCTTTCCATATTATTTGACTAAAGAAAGAATTTCGAAAGCTAAAAATTTGAAAATGGCAATCACAGCAGGTATTGGTTCAGACCACGTTGATTTACAAGCTGCAATGGATAATAAAATTGATGTTGTTGAGGTAACTTATTGTAACTCTAGATCAGTAGCTGAACATATCGTTATGATGATTGTTTCAATGGTAAGAGATTACCACAACCAGCATAGAATAGTTAATGAAGGTGGATGGAATATTGCTGATGCTGTTCAAAGATCTTACGATGTGGAAGGAATGCATATTGGAACAGTAGCTGCAGGACGTATTGGTTTAGATGCTTTAAGAAAAATGAAACCGTTCGATGTTCATTTACATTATTTTGATAGACATAAACTACCTGATGCAGTTGAAAAGGAACTTAATCTTACGTTTCATGAGTCTGTTGAGTCTATGGTAAAAGTCTGCGATGTAGTAACAATAAATTGTCCCCTTCATCCAGAAACAGAAAACTTATTTGATGATGCAATGATAAGTAAAATGAAAAAAGGAGCTTATATTGTGAACACAGCAAGAGGAAAAATTTGTAACAGAGATGCAATTGCAAAAGCTCTAAAAAGTGGTCAATTAAGTGGTTACGCAGGAGATGTATGGTTTCCTCAGCCAGCACCTAATGATCATGCATGGAGAAGCATGCCAAATCATGGTATGACACCTCATACTTCAGGAACATCTTTGACAGCACAAGCAAGATATGCTGATGGAGTGAGAGAAATATTAGAATGTTTCTTTGAAGGCAAAGAAATCAGAAACCAATACTTAATTGTTAAAGATGGTCAATTAGCTGGTATGGGTGCTCACTCTTATAGTAAAGGTTCTGCAACTGGTGGTTCAGAAGAAGCGGCTAAATATAAGAAAAAATAAAAATTAAAATTCCAAAAAAAGCGGTTTATATTGTTATAAATCGCTTTTTTTATGAATAAAGTAAACTGGAATTTCAACAACACATATTTCAATCTATCAAGCGCATTTAAAGAAGATATTAAACCAACGCCTGTAAAAAAACCCGAATTAGTTCTATTTAATAAAGATTTATCCTCTGAATTAAATTTAGATTTTTCAAAGATAAATGATAAAGAATTATCAGAAATTTTTTCAGGAAATATTTTACCAGAGGGAAGTAATTCAATTGCTCAAGCATATGCTGGACATCAATTTGGTCATTTCACAATGCTTGGTGATGGCAGGGCTGTTTTAATAGGTGAACATATAACAAAATTTAATAAAAAATATGATATTCAATTTAAGGGTTCTGGAAAAACAACTTTTTCAAGAAATGGTGATGGTCGTGCAGCATTAGGTCCTATGTTGAGAGAATACATAATCAGTGAAGCTATGAATGGTTTAAAAATTCCTACGACAAGAAGTTTAGCAGTTGTAAAAACTGGTGAAGAAGTAATTAGAGAAACTCCATTAGCTGGTGCTATATTAACTAGAGTAGCTTCAAGCCATATAAGAGTAGGAACTTTTCAGTATATTGCTGCTAGACAAAAAAAAAATGAATTAGAAATATTGTTAGATTATACAATTAAAAGACATTACCCTGATATAAAAGCCACTCAAAATAAAGCCATAGAGCTTTTAAATATTGTTTTAGAAAAACAAATTGATCTTGTTGTTAACTGGATGAGAGTTGGTTTTATTCATGGAGTAATGAATACAGATAACATGACTATTTCTGGTGAAACAATTGATTATGGTCCATGTGCATTTATGGATGTATATGATCCAAAAACGGTATTTAGCTCAATTGATCAAATGGGAAGATATGCTTATTGTAATCAGCCTATTATTACAAAGTGGAATTTATCGAGATTTGCTGAATGTTTAATACCACTAATTGATAATGATCAAGAAAAAGCAATTCTATTAGCTACTGAAATAATAAGTTCTTTTGAAAAAAAATATGAGGAGAAATGGCTCAAAATGATGAGACATAAGTTGGGTTTGTTTGGTACTGAAGAAAAAGATAAATTTTTAATTTTAGATTTATTGACCTGGATGCATCAAAAAAAAGTTGATTACACCAATACTTTTTGTCATTTAATGAACAAAAAAATTGTAGAAGATAAAAATTATGAGGATGAAAATTTTAAAAAACTGGAAAAAAAGATGGAATAGAAGATTGCAAACTTACAATAATACACCTGAAAAGTTTTTAAAGTTAATGAAAACTGTAAATCCTCTCATTATTCCAAGAAACCAGAAAGTGGAAGAAGCTTTACAAGCAGCAGAAAATGGAAATTTGAAACCCACTACTCAACTGCTAGAAATTTTAAATAAACCCTATACTGAACAAGAAGATATTTATAATTACCAAATTCCATCTAGTTTAAATGAAAAATATCAAACTTTTTGTGGAACCTAATTAAAGTACGTATGGTTCTGGCCTTGCTTGCTTACCCAACACTCTTTCAACTGCCATATTTGAAATGTCGATTGATTGATAAGCACCTGTTGTAATCAATTCAGTTAAAGCTCTACCAATTCCTGGTGCTTGCATTAAGCCTCTACCTGTAAAACCTGTTGCTAGATAAACATTTTCAAATTTTGGATGTTTTCCTACGACAGCATTATTATCTAGTCTATTACAATCATAATAACCAGCCCATCCCCCAGTTAATTTAAGCTCTTCCATTGCAGGTATTCTATGTGCTAATGCAGGCCAAACAAGTTCTTCAAAATCATTCCAAGCTGGTTCAAGATCTTTTGCATCGAAAACGGACTTTGGGGATCCTGCCAAATATTCTTTTCCTTCTGGTCTCCAATAAACTCCAGTTGTAAGATCACCAGTCAAAGGCATTTTTGGAATATGTTTAGGACATTTGACTCGAAACACTGTGTGTTTTTGAGGTTCAACAGGAATATCCTCTAAAAGCTCTTTTGTCCAACATCCAGCAGCAGAAATAATTGTTTTCGCTTTTATTTCTGAAAGAGTTTTAACCTCACCTTTTATAAATTCTGATCCTAGTTCTATAGCTTTGCTTTTTAAAGCACTATGAAACATAAATGGATCTATCCATCCTTCACTTTGATTATCTGTAAAGGTTGCAGTTTCAATTCCATCACTGTTAATGTATGGAAAATATTTTGTTAATTCTGAGCCTTTAATATTTTTTGTTCCAGCTTCACAAGCCTTATGATTTTCTAAAGCCTTATACTGTTCTTCAGCATGTTCAGGTCCAAACATTAATAAGTAACCATTCGTTACCATGCTAGCAGTTGGATTAGGGTTTTTTTTAGTCTTAAGTAATTCAGGAATTTGAAAAATAAACTCTCTAGCAAATTTACCCAATAAAATATTTTCTGTTTGAAAAAACTGTCTTCTAAAACCGCCTAATGATAGTGGGAAAGAGGCTGTTTTATATGTTGGATCTCTCTCTATTACTTTTACTTTTCTACCCTCTTTAGATAGAAAATATGCTGTTGCTGCACCTATTATTCCGCCTCCAACTATTACAACATCATCCATAATTAATTTAATAAAAATATGTTTAAATTCAGAACTAAGGCATAGCAACACCAAAGTAAATAGGGAATCATGAGATAATAGCTTACAATATTGACACGTTTAAATCTAAACATAAGAATTATTATTATCAATATTAAACCAATTAAAACAAAGAGGGCTAATAATATTTGATGCAAA
The DNA here is from genome assembly GCA_902578525.1 of uncultured Pelagibacteraceae bacterium. GTDB lineage: Bacteria > Pseudomonadota > Alphaproteobacteria > Pelagibacterales > Pelagibacteraceae > Pelagibacter. Next base: position 7,627 of record CACHDJ010000021.1, read on the forward strand.
CCAAAAAAAACAATACTCCAAGTTGCATTAAAAACTATATGAATGAAATAAATATAAATTGTATTCATTTCTCTATTTCTGCTATGCCAAAAAAGCCAAATTGCAATTGTCATCATTAGATAAAGAGTGGTCCAAACAGGAGCAAAAACCCAGCTAGGAGGGTTAAATGTAGGCTTATTAATTAATGAGTACCAAGGTTCTTTAAATCCTACAGTTACTAAACCACCTATCATTGATGCTAAGTAGGTTATTAATGCAAATAATATAAACGATAAAAATTTGTTTTTTAGCATTATTCCACTATACAATTAATTATGGCAGAAAAAAAAGTAATTTGGATAACGGGCGCAAGCAGTGGAATTGGGAAAGCTCTAGCATTAAAATTTGCAGAAAATGATTGGATTGTTGCAGCATCTGCAAGACGTGAAAATTTATTAAAAGAGTTACAAAATATAAATCATAATATCTATCCGTATCCATTAGATGTAACAGATATTGAAGAATGTAAATTAACTGCAAAAAATATCATTAATAAACTGAATGGCATAGACATTTGTGTCTTTGGAACTGGTATGCATGATCCAAAATCTGAAAAAAGATTTAATTTAGATAAAATTAAAGAAATAATGGAAGTGAATTATTTTGGAACTATGAACTCAATTAATTCCATTTATGATTATTTTTCTGAAAAGAAAAATGGCCAGATTTCTATAGTTTCTTCAGTTGCTGGTTACAGAGGTCTTCCTGCTGCTGGCGCTTATTGTGCATCTAAAGCAGCACTTACTAGTTATGCAGAAAGTTTAAATTTCGATATGAAAATGAAAAATGTACGTGTATCATTAATTAGTCCTGGGTTCATTAAAACACCTATGACAGATCAAAATGATTTTCCAATGCCAATGATTAAATCTCCAGAATTTGCTGCAAACGAAATTTATAAGGGCTTGACTGCTAAAAAAGGATTTGAAATACATTTTCCTAAAGGTTTTACGTATTTTCTTAAATTTCTTCAAATACTACCAAATGGATTATATTTTAAATTAGTTTCTAAAGGTATGAAAAAAATAAATTATTAGTCCTTAACAAATACAACTGTTAATTCTGCCACTTTAAATCCGAATTTTGTCATTGTAGCCCTATTAATTGCAACCTTCTCATCTTGTTTAAAAATCCAGTCATCAAATGTAAACTTCATTTCTTTACCTTTAACAGGAACTAGTAAAACATATTCGAACTTAAAAGCAGGACCATAAGAATATCCCTTGGCCTTACCTACAACATCTCCAGCAGTGCCTTCATAATTATTCTCATCAATTTTAATTATTTGCCATTGTCTAGTTTGGACTTCTCCATCGTCCCAATTAAACTTTTCATCAAGTATTAATTTTTTTCCATCCCATTTTCCATTCAGATCTGCTGAAAACTGTCTTGTAACTTTTCCTGATCTATTTTGAAGTACTCCCCAGGCTTTTACGTTTCCAGACAAA
>CACHDJ010000022.1 GCA_902578525.1 uncultured Pelagibacteraceae bacterium
GATAGAATTCAATTTGAGAATCAAAGTATAGTTGGATCGATTTCTTTAAAAGGAGCTTCAATTGATGATCTTACTTTTAAAAATTATAATGTAAGTTTAGATAGTGATAAAAAAATAACTTTGTTAAGTCCAAGAAATGTTGAAGATGGATATTTGGTAGAAAGTGGTTTTGTTACATCAGATAAAAATATTGATATTCCTGATTCTGGGACAATTTGGTCTGTAAATGGCAATAAAAAATTAACAGATCAATCCCCTGTTAAATTTACTTGGAAAAATGACCAAGGGCTCACTTTTGAAAAAGAAATCTCACTAGATAACGAATATCTTTTTACCATTAAACAAACAGTAATTAATTCTACTGATAAAAAGTTTGATTTCTATTCTTACGGGCAAATAATAAGAAATAAAATACCAGACATTTCCAATTTTTATATCTTGCATGAAGGTTTAATTGCGACTCTTGATGATGAATTAATTGAAGAAGATTATGATGATATACAAGAAAAAAAATATACAAAGACAGCTCAAAAAGGATGGATTGGTATAAGTGATAAATATTGGATTACTTCACTAATACCTACGAGAGATAAAGAATTTAAAACAACATTTGATTATAAAAAAAAATTTAGAGCAAATTTTATTACTACTGAGCCTATTGAATTAAAAGGAAATGATAGAATTGAAGAAACTTTACAGATCATTGTAGCGGCTAAAAGAGTAGATATTATAGACGGTTACGCAGAGTCACTAAGCATAGATAAGTTTGATTTAGTTATAGATTGGGGTTTTTTATACTTTATCACAAAACCTCTTTTTTTTGGTATTGATTATTTCTTTAAATTACTTGGAAATTATGGTTTAGCAATAATAGCGATCACAATTTGTATTCGATTAGCTTTTTTCCCATTGGCAAATTTTTCATTTAGAAGTATGGCAAAAATGAAGGCACTTCAACCTGAAATGGTCAGACTAAAGGAGCTTCACAAGAATGATAAAATGAAATTACAACAAGAAATGATGGCACTTTATAAAAAAGAAAAAGTAAACCCTATGTCAGGATGTTTACCTATATTGGTTCAAATTCCAGTTTTCTTCGCATTATACAAAGTTTTATTTGTAACTATTGAAATGAGACAAATGCCATTCTATGGATGGATACATGATTTGAGTGAGCGTGATCCTACAAGTTTGTTTAATTTATTTGGGTTGCTACCTTATGATGTCCCTTCTTTTTTAGTTATTGGGGCTTGGCCGGTGGCAATGGGGATTTCTATGTGGATACAACAGAAGCTCAATCCTGCACCTACAGATGCAATGCAAGCAAAAATATTTATGTTTTTTCCCCTTTTCTTGACTGTAATTCTTGCTCCATTCCCTAGTGGACTTGTAATTTACTGGACTATAAACAATATTTTAACTATGGCCCAACAAGTGTTTATCATGAAAAGAACAACGGTTAAAACTGTAACTTAGTACTAGGAATCAAAAATATATTAATGGATTTAGAAAAAATATTACCTGAAAATGGTCCACCTATTAAAGAGGTATCGAAATACGTTGAAAAATATAAAAATGATTTAATAGTAATCAAATATGGGGGAAATGTTTTTATTGATAGAAATATATTTAAAAATTTTATATCAGATATTAGTTTATTGAATAAACTAGGACTATCAATTGTTGTAGTTCATGGAGGCGGTCCAAGAATTAAAAGAGAGCTAGAAAAATCAAATATAAAATCAAATTTTATTAGAGGATTAAGGGTAACAGATAAAAATATAATCAATATAGTTGAAAATGTATTGGTAGATTTTAATAAAGATATTGTAGACTCCTTAAAAAAAGAAGGCACAAATGCAATCTCAATAAATACTAAAGAGAATAATATAATTGAAGTCATTCCTGAGTCAAAAGAACTTGGTTTTGTAGGTATACCCAATCATATCAATATCAATATTGTAGAAAATAATGTTAGAAAAAATATTATTCCTATTATCTCTCCTCTAGGTTTGGGAAAAAATAATCAAACTTATAATATCAATGGAGATACTGCAGCAGGAGCAATAGCAAAATCTTTGAAATCTAGAAGATTGCTTCTAATGACAAATGTAGAAGGAGTTTTAGATAAAGAGAAAAAATTGATAGAAGAAATCTCTTCATCAAAAATTTTAGAAATGATAAATAATGGAACTATTACGGAAGGCATGATTCCTAAAATTAATACATGTTTAGATGCTGTAAATAATGGTGTTACAGCAGTCGGAATTATTGATGGGAGAAAAAAACATTCAATTTTATTTGAAATATTTTCTGATAAAGGGTCTGGCACATTAATAAGAAAATGAATCTAAAAGAAAAAAAGTACCTTTTGTTAGATCTAGACGGAGTATGTTATGGAAAACATAATAATTACTCTCTAGAAAAAGTATTTGGTCAGGTATCAAAGAGAATGACACAATTTATCTCTGAAAGGCTCAAAATAAATAAAGAGAAAGCTAAAGAACTCCAAACAAATTACTTTTATAAATATAACACTTCATTACGAGGATTGATGATTCACGATGGAATATCACCAGATGAGTTCTTATCCTATGTCCATGAGATAGACTTATCCTTTATGAAAGAAGATAAAATTATGAGAAATGAACTTGAACTATTAGACATGGAAAAGTTTATTTTTACTAATGGTAGCGCAGAACATGCTGAGAATATTTTAACTCACCTAGGGGTGTACGACTTATTTGGCAGAAACAAAGTTTTTGATATCAAAGATGCTGGATATGTGCCCAAACCTGAAGCAGAGACTTTTGATTTAATGGTTAAAAAATTTGGGATAAATCCAAATGAAACAATCTATATAGAAGATATAGCTAAAAATCTTAGTATTGGTCATGAAAGAGGATGCTTAACCGTTTGGTTAATTAATGATGAACATTTTGGAAAGAAGGATTCTAACAAAGATTATATTACTCATAAAATTGAAAATCTGTCTTTATTTCTAAGAGAAATAAGGTTATTAAAAAGTAAGTAACTTATGTCTATAGAAAAAATTATAAATGATGCTTGGGAAAAAAAAGATCAAGTAAACCAAAATTCTGATCAAATACTCAAAGATGCTATCAATCAAGTAATTAGTGATTTAGATAATGGTAAATCAAGAGTTGCTGAAAAAATCAATGGAGAGTGGGTTACACACCAACATTTAAAAAAAGCTATCATGTTAAGTTTCAGAATTTATCCAATGGAAAATTTGAATGGCCCATATAGCAGCTGGTATGATAAAGCTCACTTGTTAAAAGGCAAAACTGCAGGATGGTCAAAAGAAGATCATGAGAAAGCTGGCTTCAGGATGGTTCCAAATTCACCGGTCAGAAAGGGATCTTTTATTGGAAAAAATGCTGTTCTTATGCCGTGCTACATTAACATTGGTGCATATATTGATGAAGGAACAATGATAGACACATTTGCTAGAGCAGGCAGTTGTTGTCAAATAGGAAAAAATTGTCATATTTCTGCAGGATCAGGTGTTGGCGGAGTTTTAGAACCAGCTCAGGCTTTACCGACTATTATTGAAGACAACGTTTTCTTGGGCGCAATGTCAGAAGTTGTTGAAGGTGTAATTGTTGAAGAAGGCTCAGTCTTAAGCATGGGTATGTATATAGGTCAATCAACTAAAATAGTTGATAGAAAAACTGGAAAAATTTCTTTTGGAAAAATTCCACCTTATTCAGTTGTTGTTCCAGGATCATTACCTGATAAAAATAATTCATCTGCACCATCATTGTATTGTGCAGTAATAATTAAACAAGTTGACGAAAAAACTAGATCTAAAACATCTATAAACGACCTCTTAAGAGATTAATAATGAAAACTTTAAATGAGTTAAAATTAGCTAAAGAGCTGATCAAATTTCCTTCCATCACACCTGCTAACGCAGGTATTATTAAATTTTTAGAGAGAAAACTTAAAAAATTAGGTTTTAAAACAAAAATATTAGAATTTAAAGAGAAGAACTTTCAACCTGTTAAAAATTTATACGCAAGATTAGGATCAAAAGGACCTAATTTTTGTTATGCTGGACACTTAGATGTTGTACCTCCAGGAAACATAAAAGATTGGACAATCAATCCATTCAAGCCATCAATAAAAAAAGGATATTTAATAGGTAGAGGTGCAAATGATATGAAAAGTTCAATAGCAGCTTTTGTTACTGCTGTAAGTATTTTTTTAGATAATAATAAAAAATTTAAAGGATCAATAAGTTTATTAATCACTGGTGACGAAGAAGGTGATGCAGTCAATGGTACAAAAAAAGTTGTTGAATATCTAAAAAAAAGGAGAGAAAAAATTAATTTCTGTTTGGTAGGTGAACCAACAAATCCAAACAAATTGGGCGAAATGATAAAAATTGGTCGTAGAGGTAGTTTAACTGGCAAATTAAAAATAATTGGCCTGCAAGGCCACGTGGCATATCCCCATATAGCAAACAATCCTTCAACTATAATTGTCAAAATTTTAAAAGAATTTAAAGATATAAAATTTGATAAAGGAACGCAAGATTTTCAGCCTACAAATTTAGAAGTTACAAAAATAAATATAAATAACAAAGCAGACAATGTAATTCCAGCAACAGCTGAGGCAACATTTAATATTAGGTTTAATAATAAACATTCCTCAAGCTCTATTAAAAGAAGACTTAATAAAATTTTAAATAAAATAAATAAAAAAAATAAGTCTAAATTTAAAATAGATTACCGAGTTTCTGGTGAAGCTTTTTTAACTAAGCCAAACAAAACAACTTTTATGATACAAAACGTTGTTAAAGAAATTACAAAAATAAAGCCAAAATTGTCTACTACGGGTGGTACATCAGATTTAAGATTTATAAAAGCAATTTCACCTGGTTTAGAATTCGGCCTAGTTGGAAAAACTATGCACAAAGTTGATGAGGCAGTATCTTTGAAAGATTTAAAAAATCTTACAATAATTTATTCTAAAATTTTAAAAAACTACTTTAAGTGAAAACTGGTTTAATAACTTCGAATACGTATCAAAATCATAATACTGGTAATGGCCATCCAGAAAAGATTGATAGAGTTACTGCCGTTATTGATAACTTTAAAAAGTTAGATAATAAAAATATAATTTGGAAAAAACCTACAAAATTTGATCTATCTTTTCTAATAAACACACATTCTGCTAATTATATAAATCAAGTTAATAATTCATTTCCTAAAAATGGATTTGTATTTCTTGATGGAGATACGGTGATTTCACCTGGAAGTAAAGATGCAACTAAAGATGCGGTTGGTTCTATCATCTCGGCAATAGATGGAGTTCAAAATAAAGAATTCAAAAATGCATTTTGTGCTGTAAGACCACCGGGTCATCATGCTGAAAAAGAAAGAGCAATGGGTTTTTGTATTTATAATAATGTTGCTGTAGGAGCAAATTATCTTATTGAAAAATATAAATATAACAAGATTGCGATCATTGATTTTGATGTTCACCATGGAAATGGAACTCAAGACATTTTTTATGAGAATAAAAAAGTTTTGTATATATCAACTCATCAATATCCTTACTATCCTGGATCTGGATCTGAAAAAGAAAAAGGAAAATTTAATAATATTTTGAATATTCCTCTCGAAGCAGGAACAACATCTGAGGAATACTTTAATGCATATGAAAACGTTTTAATAAAACTCAAAGAGTTTAAACCAGAATTTTTGTTATTTTCTGCTGGTTTTGATGCACATATAGATGATCCTCTTGCTCAACTAAAATTGAGTTCTGAAGATTTTTATAAAATAACAAAAAGAACATTAGAAGTTTCAAAATCATTCTGTAATGGAAATATAGTTTCAATTCTTGAAGGTGGTTATGATCTTAAAGCTCTTCAAGATAGCACTCAAAGACATGTTGATGCTCTTATAGAATTTAATTGATAATTCTTAATAATTCCTTAAATAAAACTTCATGAAAATTTACAAAATTAAAAAATCTTCAATAGATAAAAAAGGAAGAGGACTTTATGCTACGAGAGATATCAAAGAGGGAACAAAAATAATAAACTATGTTGGAAAATTAATAAGTAAAAAACAAACACAAGAGTCAGATAAATACGATAATGGTAGACCAATTTATTTATTCACTATAAATAAAAGATATGATTTAGATGGAGATTTTTCATGGAATACTGCAGGTTTAATTAATCATTCCTGTGACAATAACTGTGATTATGATGGTAAAGGACTAAAAATTTGGGTTAAAGCCATAAGAAATATTAAAAAAGGTGAGGAGTTTACTTGTGACTACGGATTTGGTTATGATAAAAATTTCAAACAATTTCCCTGCAAATGTAACTCTAAAAACTGTTGTGGATACATAGTTAGAGCTGAGTCAAGATGGAGAATAAATAAAAAATTTTCAATGAGTAATAAAAAAAATTTAATAAATAACCCTCGCTAAAAAAAGTCCTTCTGGTGGAGCTGGTGGAGCACACAATGCTCTTTTTTTTGATTTAAATGCTCTATCAAAAGTTTTTAAATCCCATTTTTTTTCACCTAGATATTTTAAGCAGCCAACCATAGACCTAACTTGTTGTTGCAAAAAAGATTGAGACTTAAATTCAATTTCAATCTTATTTTTTGAAGATCTAATCTTTATTGATTTAATTGTTCTAATTGGACTTTTTGCATGGCAGCTAGAGGATCTGAAAGTGGAATAATCATTAGTTCCTATTAATTTTTTTGCTCCTAATTTAATCAGTTTTAAATCTAATGGTTTTTTAACATGCCATCCTCTTTTTTTTTCAATTACTGGAGCATTTATTTGATTAAAAATTGTATATTTATAAATTCTTTGTTTTGCAGAAAATCTTGAGTGAAATTTATTATTTCTTTTTTTAATTTTAGTTATTGCAATGCCTTTATCATTTAAAAAATAATTTATAGATTTTAAAAATTTAGTTAAATCTCCTATTTTATTTTTACAATAAAAATGTGCAGATTGTTCAATTGCATGAACACCTTTATCGGTTCTGCCTGATCCATTTAAAATTATTTTTTCTTTTAAAATCTTAGTAAGCTTTTGTTGAATTATCCCTTGAATAGTTAAACCTTTTTTTTGAATTTGCCATCCTCTATAATTTGTACCAACATATTCTATAAGCAATTGATATCTTGCCATTTAAATAATTGAACCTTTTTTGATATGAGTGCCAAGCTTAAATTCACTAATGTTTTGAGGTTTTTTTCCCTCTCTTTGAATTTCTTTAATTTTAATTGATCTTTTATCTCCACAAACAACCTCTAATTCATCAGAAATAATTTCACCCGGATTTCCTTCTCTCACTCCAATTTCAGCTTTTAAAATTTTATATCTTACACCTTTAAAAATAAAGAATGCACCGGGTGCAGGATATAAACCGTTTATTTTTCCAATAATATTTTGAGCATTTTCATTCCAATCAATTTTTCCCTCTTCTTTTTTAATTTTAGAGGCATAAGTAGCCTTGGAATGATCTTGTTCTATAAAATTTGCTCTATCATCTAATATATCATCAATATTCTCTAATATTTTTTCTGCCGCCAACAACGAAAGTTTGTCAGACACCTCTCTCGCATTTAAATTGCTTGATAAATTAAGATTATAAATATTACAAACTGGACCAGTATCTAATTTTTCTGTTATTTTCATAATGCTAATTCCAGTTTTTTTATCAAGATTAATTATAGATCTTTGAATTGGTGCAGCTCCTCTCCACTTGGGAAGAATGGATGCATGAATATTTATAAAGCCTTTTTTTGTTAAATCTAAAAATTTTTTTGGAATTATTTGACCATATGCTACCACTATTGCAAGATCAGCATCTATTTTTTTAAAATATTCATATTCTTCGTCGTTATTTTTCAAACTTTTCGGTGATCTAAATTTTAAATTTAAAGTTTCAGCAATACCTTGGATGGGAGATTTATTTATTTTTTGTCCTCTTTGAGATTTTTGAGGAGGTTGAGTATATATATCTGAAATAGGATAACCATTTTGATATAAAGATTTTAAAATTGGTACCGCAAACATTGGGGTACCCATAAAAACAATCTTTTTTGCCATCTATTTAAAGTATGGCAGTATTTGATTTTAATTTAGAAAGTTTTTTTACAATCATGGATTTTTTTAATTTTGATAAATAATCTATAAAAAGAATTCCATCTAAATGGTCCATTTCATGCTGAATACAAGTTGCTAATAAACCTTCTGCATGTAAACTTTGTTTTTTACCGTTATAATCTAGATACTCAACCTCACATTTACTTGGTCTATCAATTTCTGCAAATTGATTTGGAACTGATAAACATCCTTCCTCATAAGTTGCTTTTTCAGGATTTTTATTTTTTATTACAGGATTAACAAAATATCTTGGATCTTTTTTTTGTTGATCTTTACTAATATCCATTACAATTATTCTTTTAGGCACCCCAATTTGGATTGCTGCT
>CACHDJ010000023.1 GCA_902578525.1 uncultured Pelagibacteraceae bacterium
AATTAAAAAAAATAAAATTAAAAAATAATGATATTATTGAAATTGTTCATTTTATCGGTGGGGGATGAATTTTGAAGGATAATCTGATAGTTGCAAATAAAAAATTTAGTTCAAGATTAATTGTTGGTACTGGAAAGTATAAAAGTATGACTGAATGTGCTAAAGCAATTAAAATTTCTGGTGCAGAAATTGTTACAGTGGCTGTAAGAAGGGTAAACATAACAGATAAAAATAAACCTTTATTAATGGATTATATTGATCCTAAAAAAATTACTTATCTGCCTAATACTGCTGGGTGTTTTTCATCTGAAGATGCGCTAAGAACCTTGAGATTGGCCAGAGAAATTGGTGGATGGAAGTTAGTTAAACTAGAAGTTTTGGGAGATAAAAAAAACCTTTTTCCAGATATGATTGAAACTTTAAAGTCTACTGAAGTTTTGAGTAGAGAGGGTTTTAAGGTAATGGTTTATTGTAATGATGATCCTTTAATGGCGAAGAGATTAGAAAATTCTGGAGCCTCAGCAATAATGCCACTAGCAGCACCCATAGGATCTGGGTTGGGAATTCTTAATAAAACAAATATTTTGATTATAAGAGAGCAAACTAAGCTACCCCTCATAATTGATGCAGGACTAGGACAAGCTTCAGATGCAACTATTGCAATGGAATTAGGATGTGATGGTGTTTTAGTAAATACAGCGATTGCTAAAGCAAAAAAACCTTTTGATATGGCTTTAGCATTTAAAAATGCAGTCATTGCTGGAAGACAATCTTATCTTTCAGGAAGAATAGAAAAAACTTTAATGGGAAGGCCTTCTTCACCAACAAAAGGGATTATTTAGAGCCTTTATAGAACTTTTTTTTATAGTTTTTTTTCTTAATAAATTTTTTTTTATCTTTTGATTTAGCTATTTTATTTTCAATTTTTTGTTGTTCCAAATTTTTTAATTTTTCATAATGTTCAACTAACTCAATAGTCTTTTTAGACTTATTTTTAAGATCAATTATATATTCTGGAATAATAAGAGAATTATCTATAACTATATCTATAGTCATTTTATTTTTTTTTTCAAAATAAGTTAAATCTTCAAAAAAATTTTCTTTTAAAAAATCAGAAATTTTTTCACAAACTTTTAGTTCAACAAATTTAGCCTTATTTATTATTGATTTTAACTCTACAGTTTTTAACAGTTTTTGAGCAAAAGACTCATCTGTTAATTCAACTTTCCATTTCACTGCACTTTCTCTCAATCTTTGTCTAGACATTTCTAGTAAACCAAAATTGCTAATTCTTCCAATTTGTATTCTTGCTCTATCAGATCTACATTTTTCTTTTAAACGTCTTTCAACCAATCTTCTATTGCCATAACTAAGCATATCTATAAAATCAATAATAATTAACCCAGAAAGATCTCTTATTTTAATTTGCCTTGCTATTTCCTCTGCAGCCTCAAGATTTGTATCAAGTGCAGTACTTTCAACATTTTTTTGTTTAATTGAACTTCCTGAGTTAATATCAATAGATACAAGAGCTTCAGTAGGATTAACCACTAAATATCCTCCAGAATTAAGTTTAACTTCAGATTCAAATATTTGATTTAATTTTTGTTCAATATTCTCTTCTATGAATAAAGGGATTTTTCCTCTATATTTTTTAATTTTTTTAACATGAGATGGCATTATCATTTTCATAAAATTTTGTGCTTTTTTATAACCTTCATTACCCTCTACAATTATATTTTTTGTATTCTCATCATACATATCTCTTAAAGTTCTTTTAATAATTTCGCTTTCCTGATGAATTAAAGAAGGAGCTATAGAATTTATTGCATTATTTTTTATTTGGTCCCAACTTTTTTTTAAAGCTTCAAGATCTTTACTAATTTCATTTTTAGTTTTATTGCTTCCAGCAGTTCTTACTATCAAACCCATTTCTTTAGGGATCTCTATTTCGTTAAGAATAGATCTTATTTTTTTTCTATCTGCTGGATTAAATATTTTTCTTGAAATACCCCCGCCTTTTGGTGTGTTAGGCATCAAAACAATATATTTTCCAGCAATCGATATAAAAGTACTAAGTGCTGCTCCTTTTTGTCCTCTCTCGTCTTTAATAACCTGAACAAGAATTACTTGGTTTGGTTTTATTACTTCTTGAATTTTGTATCTTTTAAATTTGAAACGTTTTTCAGGTTTTTTATCTTTGAAATTTTCAGTATTATTATTTTTTTCGTTATCTCCTCCATTTGAAATATCTGTTTTTTCTTCACTATCATTTTCTATTGCAATTTCTTTATCATCTTCTGTTTTTTGAATTTCTAAGGGATCATCTATTTCTAATTTTCCTTCTGCTAAGTCTTTTTCCTCTTTTGCTTCAACTTTTTTTGATAGTTCTTCTCTAGCCTTTTCTTCCTCTTGCTTGATTATTTCTAGGTCACTTTTTGGGATTTGATAATAGTCAGACTGAATATCATTAAACGATAAGAAACCGTGCCTCTCTCTTCCAAAATCAATAAAGGCTGCCTGCAATGAAGGTTCAATTCTACTGACCTTTCCTAGATAAATATTATTTTTTATAAGGCTATTTTTTATGCCTTCATATTCATAATCTTGAATATTGTCTTCGGATTTAAGTACAACCCTAGTTTCATTAGGATGCGAAGCATCAATGTATAAATTTTTTTCCATATTATTTGATTTGATTGTTTCATTTATTTTAAATTTTTATAAAAATTTTGTTAACTATTAATGCCTTATCTTTAACAAATTCCTCTATATAATGGAATTAAAATGACTAAATTATTCAAAAATATTTTTATTATTGCTTTAAGTTTAATTTTACTTGTCTCAGGGACTATTTTGATAGTTTTATGGACTTTTTCAAATAGTATTCCAGATTATAGGTTCCTAAAAAACTACAAACCCCCAGTTTCTAGCAAAATGTATTCAGGTAATGGAGAATTAGTTGCCGATTTTTCTAAAGAAAAAAGAATCTTTGTTCCTCATGAGGCTATTCCTAAAATAGTAATTAATTCTTTTTTATCTGCTGAGGATAAAAATTTTTTTTCTCATCCAGGTGTTGATGCAAAGGGAGTTATGCGAGCAATTGTAAATAATATTAAAAATATAATTAGCTCTAAAAGGCTTGAAGGAGCATCTACAATTACTCAACAAGTAGCCAAAAATTTTTTATTAACAAACGAAGTCAGTATTAATAGGAAAATAAAAGAAGCGATTTTAGCATTCAGAATTGAACGAGCTTTATCAAAAGAAAGAATTTTAGAATTGTATCTTAATCAAATTTATTTAGGAAGTGGAGCTTACGGTGTTGCTGCAGCAAGTTTAGAATATTTTGATAAATCAATTAAAGAACTAAATTATAATGAAGCAGCATTATTAGCTGCATTACCTAAAGCACCAAGTAGATACAATCCATATAAAAATAAAGAATTAGCAAAGTTTAGAAGGGATCTAGTATTAAAAAATTTGTATGATAATAAATTTATATCTCAAAAAGAATATTTAAGAATTAAGGATCAACCTATAAAATTAAAAAAAACAAAAAAAGTTTTTTTAGAAAATTCTCAATATTACATTGAAGATGTAAGAAAAAATATTATTGAGAGATTAACTTATGAAAAAGTATATAATCAAGGTTACAATATTAACACACCAATAAATCTAGAGTTACAAAAAATTGCAACTCAATCTTTAAGAAATGGTCTGTTAGCTTATGATAAGAGGAAAGGATGGCGTGGCCCAATTAAAAATGTTGAATATTCAAAAGATTGGCACAAACAATTTAAAAAAGACTTTGGATTAGAAAAATCTATTGGATGGCAATTAGCTATTATAAAAAAAATTAATCAATTTAATTCATTAATTGAAGTAGAAAATAGTGTTCAGGGAGTAATAAATTTTAAAGATATATCGTGGACAAAAAAAGAGTTTAAAGAACTTTTCAAAATTGGTGATATAATTTACGTTCAAAAAATTGACACGAATAACTATAGTCTTCAACAACTTCCCAAAATTAATGGAGGGATTGTAGTGATGGACCCATTTACGGGAAGGGTCTTAGCACTTAGTGGAGGATTTAGTTTTAAGAATAGTGAATTTAATAGAGCATCTCAAGCTTTAAGACAACCAGGTTCAGCATTTAAACCGTTTGTTTATGCTTTAGCTTTAGAAAATAAATATACACCATCATCTCTAGTTTTAGATGCTCCACTTGTTTTAGATCAAGGTGTAGATTTAAAAAAATGGAAACCTGAAAATTATGGAAAAAAATTTTATGGTTTATCAACATTGAGAGCTGGATTAGAAAAATCTAGAAATTTAATGACAGTTAGAATTGCACAGAGTCTTGGAATAGATAAACTTGCAAGTTTATCAAAAAAAATGAATATTTATGAAAGCCCTGAGGAATTATTATCGATTTCTCTTGGGTCAGCTGAAACAACATTATTAAATCTAACATCAGCTTACTGTTCTTTTGTAAATGGAGGTAAATTAATTTATCCAATTATAATTGATCGTATTCAGGATGGTGAAGGGAATACAATAATTAACAATGAAAATAGAAAATGTATAAATTGTGATAAAATTTCTTTTACAGGAAAAGAATTTCCTAAAATAAAGGATGATTATGAACAAGTTCTATCACCTCAAACTGCTTATCAAGTGACATCTATTTTACAAGGAGTTATAAAAAGAGGTACGGGAAAAAAATTAAATAAATTAGGATTAAATCTTGCTGGTAAAACTGGTACAACGAATGATAATACTGATGCTTGGTTTATTGGCTATACTTCAAACTTAGTAATAGGAGTTTATGTTGGTATGGATAACCCTCAACCATTAGGAAGATTTGAAACGGGTTCTAAAGCAGCTCTACCAATTTTTGAGGAATTCATAAAAAAAGGTGTTAAGAAATCGGAAGCAAGACCTTTTAAAGTCTCCGATGAAATAACATTAATGGTTATTGATCCCACAACTGGAGAGAAAGCTAAATTTACCTCTAAAAATACAATAATTGAGTCTTACAAGAGCAAAAATATATCTGATGGAAAAATTTTATATTTAAATAACAATAGATTAGATACAAATAATATACTAAGATTTTACTAATGAATGATAAATATTTAAATTTTAAAAAAGAAATAGAAAAAATTAATCAAAGAATTAAGGAGTATCTTTGAAAAAAATAGTATTTATTTAAAATTAGAAAATCATAATAAATTAATGCTTGATGCTGAATTCTGGCAAGATAAGGCTAAATCACAAAAAATAGTTAAAGAAAAAAAATTATTTGAAGATTTAATTAATTCTTACGATCAATCAAATAAACAGCTATATGATTTAGATGATTTATATAAATTAGCTATAGATGAAAATAATATTGATATTCAAAATGAGGTTAATCAAAATATTACTGATTTAAGATTAATAGCAAAAAAAAATGAAATAAAATGTTTTCTATCTAATGAAGCTGATCCATTAGATTCTTATATTGAAATTCATGCAGGAGCTGGTGGAACAGAAAGCCAAGATTGGGCTGATATGCTAAGAAAAATGTATATAAAATGGTCAGATAATAAAAACTTCAAATATCAAATTGTAAGTGAACATAGAGGAGATGAAGCAGGTATTAAATCATCGACAATTAAGATAGAAGGTGATTATGCTTTTGGATGGTTGAAAAAAGAATCAGGTATCCATAGATTGGTAAGAATATCTCCATTTGACTCTGGAGCAAGACGGCATACAAGTTTTGCTAGCGTTTGGGTTTACCCTGTTGTAGATGAAAATATTAATATTGAAATTAAGGAAAAGGATTTAAGAATAGATACGTATAGATCAAGCGGAGCAGGTGGACAACATGTAAATACAACAGATAGTGCAGTTCGTATAACTCATATTCCCTCTAAAATAGTTGTCCAATGTCAAAATGAAAGGTCTCAGCATAAAAACAAAGAAACATGTATGAACATGTTGAAAGCAAGACTTTATGATTTTGAAATTAAAAAAAAAGAGGAACAAAATCAAAATACTGAAGCTATAAAATCTGAAATAGGTTGGGGTCATCAGATAAGATCATATGTATTACAGCCTTATCAATTAGTTAAAGATAATAGAACTAATTATGAGAGCACAAATCCTCAAAAAGTTTTAGATGGTGAGATAGATGAATTTTTGGAAAAATCTTTATATAAAATTTAATGAAAAATGTAATTAACAGAACATTAATAATCTTAATAACAATATTGCTTGTTTCAGTAATCTATTTAAGCACCATTGGGATTAAAACCGATAAATTTAATTCAAATATTATTTCTCAAATAAAAAAAATAGATCAAAATTTAGAGGTAAAACTAAATAGCGTTAGTGCAAAACTTAATCCATTTAAATTTAAAATAAATGCAAAAACCATAGGCACTGATTTAATTTATAAAGATAAAGTTATTAAAATTCAAAGCATTAGTTCTAATATTTCTTTAAGATCATTTATA
>CACHDJ010000024.1 GCA_902578525.1 uncultured Pelagibacteraceae bacterium
TAAAAGTCGATACGCAGATTGTAGTCGAGCAGGGAAATTTGCTTTGTTAGATGATAATGATGATATTGCATGTAAAAAATTATTAAGTGGTCTTTATAAGATCAATAAAGACTTTGAAGTACCATCAATGAAAGATTTTGGAATAGATAAAAAGAATTTTGAGGACCAGTTAGAAAATATGGCAACAGATGCAGAAATTTCTGGTGCTCCTGGCCTTAATCCAAGAGTGCCCTCTATAAAGGAAATGGTAAATCTTTATGGAGAAGCATGGAGAGCATTTTAATTGAGTTGGTAATGTTCTTCTTTTTTCAAAACAACTCAAACAAAAACGAGAGGGGTAAAATGAAAAAACTAATAAAAACATCTTTTAGTATTTTTGCTGTTTTTGCTGTTGTGCTTACTTTTTCGCTACAACAAGTTAATGCAGCTGAAAAAATTAGATGGAAAGTACAATCTACTTTCAATACTGGTTGGCCTGCATTAGGAGATCCTGTTGCACGTTTATCGGATACATTAGATAGAGCGACTGATGGTAGAATTAAATTAAAGGTTTATGAACCTGGAAAAATACTTCCACCATTAGAAATTTCACCTTCAATTAGTAAAGGTGACTTACCAGCAGCTTATAACTACATGGCATATGACCAAGGTAGAATTCCAGCAGCAGTATTATTTGCTGCAGTACCTTTTGGAATGGAACCATGGGAATATGCAGCTTGGTGGTTTGAAGGAGAAGGCGCTAAACTAGCTAATGAAATATACAATAAACAAAATATTCAAGTTTTATTGTGTAGTACAATTGGACCTGAAACAGCAGGTTGGTATAGAAACCCTATAACTAGCTTAGCAGATCTTAAAGGATTAAAAATTCGTTTCTCAGGATTAGGAGGAATGGTTTTAAATGAAATAGGAGCTTCTGCTACTTTGATGGCTGGTGGAGAAATATTTGCTGCTCTAGAAAAAGGAACTCTAGATGCTACTGAGTATTCTATGCCTGCTATAGATGAAGTTTTAGGTTTTCATAAAATCACGAAGTTCAACCTTTTTCCAGGTTGGCACCAAGTATCAACTTCAACTCATTTCATGATAAATTTAGATTTATGGAAAAAAATGGGTGCAGCTGACCAAGCTTTATTTGAAATGGCTTGTACAGCAGCAGCTATGAGAGCAATTACAACTGGTGAATATTTACAAGGTAAGCAAATTCAAAGCTTCCCAGGTAAAGGTGTAACAGCTGCTAGGTTGCCTGATAGTGTATTGAGAGAACTACAAAAAGTAAGTGCTAGAGTAATGAAAGAAGAATCTGCTAAAGACGCTGACTTTGCTAAAGTATGGGCTTCTCAACAAGCATTCATGAAAGAGTATGATGTTTGGCAAAAATGGGGATATTTACCTCGAAACTTTTAGTATTTAATACTAAAAAAGTTGATTATAATAATAAAAGCGGCCGGTTTTACCGGCTGCTTTTGTTTTAAGTAAAAAAAATTATGTCTAAAGATTTTACATCTGTAGAGAGTTCTCTTGATAAAAAGCTACCGCTTAGACACACATCTATCACAAAAAAAATAGATAATTTCGTTTTACAGATTGGCGAAATTTTTAATTGGTTATGGGTATTCCTAGTAATAGTTATCATCTTAAATGTAGTTTTAAGGTACGTTTTTAAAAATGGAATGATTGAATTGGAAGAACTACAATGGCATCTTTACTGCATTGGCTGGCTAGTTGGTTTATCTTCAACATATATAGTTGACTCTCATGTTAGAGTAGATGTTTTGAGTGAAAGATTAACTTATAGAAAAAAATTATGGTTCGAATTATTTGGTATTTTGATTTTATTTTTACCATTTGTAATTTTAGTTCTTTACTATGCAGTTCCTTTTTTTGAATTATCATGGACTACAAGTGAAAGATCAACATCTGCAAATGGTTTACCTGCAAGATGGTTCGTAAAAGGTTTTTTAGTAATTAGTTTTTTCTTGTTATTAATTTCTGGCATATCAAGAATAACAAGAATAATAACCACACTTCGATTTGGATTAGAGGATAAAAAATGATTTCATTAGTAACAGAATATTTTTTAGCAATTGCCCTCTTTTTTAGTTTCATAACATTAATATTTTATGGATTTCCTGTAGCTTGGACTATGGGTGGTTTAGGAGTTCTCTTTATATTTATTTCAATGATTTCTGATAATCTGTTTGACACTTTCTATGGTGTGGATTTTGGATTTGCTTCTATGGTGGTTTACCGGCTTTACGGTGTCATGGCTAACTGGGTTTTAGTTGCATTACCAATGTTTATTTTTATGGGAATCATGATGGATAAATCTGGGATTGCTGAAGATTTAATGACTGATCTGTCTAAATTATTTGGTAAAACTAGAGGTGGACTTGCAATCTCAATTGTATTCATTGGAGTTTTACTTGCAGCTTCTACAGGAATTATTGGTGCTGCTGTAGTATTGTTAACAATTTTAGGTGTGCCATTAATGTTAAAGAATAAGTACAATCCTAACTTAGCATGTGGAGTAGTTTGTGCCACTGGAACATTGGGAATTTTAATTCCTCCTAGCATTATGCTCGTAATCATGGGAGATCAAGTTCGAATATCAGTTGGAGATTTATTTATGGGAGCAGTGTTTCCAGGTTTATTGCTTGGGTTACTTTACACAATATTTATTGTTGTTTATGCTTACATGAATCCAAAAGCAGCTCCATTACCAAAAGATGCAGAACCAGTAGATTTTAAAATAGTTTTAAGAGTACTTAAATCTATAATACCACCAGCATTATTAATCGTAGCAGTTTTAGGAAGTATATTTATGGGGATAGCCACACCAACAGAGGCATCAGGGGTAGGAGCTTTGGGAGCGTCTTTATTGGCAATGATTAGAGGAAGATTATCATTTTCAGATTTAAAAATTGTAATTAGAAAAACAACACATACTACAGCTTATATTTTCGCACTTTTTGTTGGAGCAACTATGTTCGCATTAATTTTGAGAGGTTTAGGAGGTGATGAATTAATAGAAGGAGCCCTTAAAGCCTTACCTTTTGGAACGAGCGGGGTTGTAATTGTAGTTTTGTTTGTTGCATTTTTATTAGGATTCTTTTTAGATTGGATTGAAATTACTTTAATTATTTTACCTTTTTTAGCACCAGTGATGGTTGATCTTGGTGTAGATTTAGTATGGTTTATAGTTATGTTTGCAGTTGTTTTACAAACTTCATTCATAACTCCGCCTGTTGGTTTTGCACTATTTTATATGAAAGGTGTTGCTCCTCAAGGGATTTCAATAACAAATATTTACAAAGGAATAATTCCGTTTGTAATTCTTCAAGTAATAGCAGTTGCTATAGTATTTAATTTTCCTGAAATAGTAACTTGGTTGCCAAAAGTAGCTTACGGCCCATAAAATAGAAATTTATTAGCATGAAAAAAATAAAATTAGTTTTTATAATTATATTTATTTTAAGTTTAATAAATATCGCTAAAGCTGATTTAAATATTTCTCTAAAAAAATATTTAGACGGAAAAAATATTGAAAAAGGGTCAACTCAGATATATCTACTTAAAAGGTGTAGTTCAATTTATGCATATGCATCTGGTATAGTTCTTAAGTCTGATGCAATATCATCAAAAAACTTTATAGAAATTTCAAATAATTTGTTATTTAAATCTGTAGAGTTAATGGTTATAGAGGAAAATAAAAAGCTTGAGGAAGCTCAAGAAGAGGCTGAAAATAATAGAAAAGAATTATTCAGTAATTACATAGCTGATGGTAAAAAAAATTGGGAAAAAAATAAATCTCACTTCAAAGGCTCTTATATTTCTGAAGATATGGCTATCTGTTCTAAGTTAATTGAAGATAATTAAAATAAAGATTTAAATTTTTTATTGAATAATTACAAGTTATCAATAAAAGATAAACTCTGTAATGAAAAAAAAAATTTCTTTAATCGGTGCAGGCCAAATAGGTGGAACACTTGCACATTTAATTGGAACCAAAGAATTGGTAGATGAGGTTGTTTTATTTGATGTAGCAAAGGGTATTGCAAAAGGAAAAGCTTTAGATATTGCACAATCTTCCTCTGTAGATGGCTTTAATGTAAAATTTTTTGGCACTGATGACTATAAGGATATTAAGAATTCTGATGTAATTATTATTACAGCTGGTGTTCCTAGAAAACCTGGAATGAGTCGAGATGATTTATTAGGTATAAATCTAAAGATTATTAAACAAGTTGCTGAAGGAATAAAACAGAATGCACCCAATGCATTCGTTATTTGTATTACTAACCCATTAGATGTGATGGTCATGGCCCTCCAAAAACTTTCTGGATTACCTTCCAAAAATATAGTTGGCATGGCTGGAATTTTAGATAGTTCTAGATTTAAATTATTTTTATCATTAGAACTAAATGTTCCAGTCAAAGAAATTAATGCTATGGTAATGGGAGGCCATGGAGATACAATGGTACCGATGCCAAGATTTACAAAAGTTTCTGGAAAGCCATTGTTGGATTTAGTTAAAGAGGGAAAAATATCGCCAGAGAGATTAGAGGAAATCAACCAAAGAACTCGAGATGGTGGTGCCGAGATTGTAAAATTTTTAGAAAAAGGTTCAGCATTTTATGCTCCGGCAGCATCGGGTGTTCAAATGGCCGAAGCATACTTAAATGATGAAAAAAAATTATTACCCTGTGCAGTTCAATTAAATGGAGAATATGGAGTTAATAATGTTTATGCCGGAGTGCCAGTTATAATTGGAAAAGATGGAGTAGAAAAAATTGAACAGATTGATCTGGATGAAAAAGAAAAAAAAGAATTCATGCACTCTATAGATGCTGTTAAAGCTCTTTGGGAAGCAGCATCTAAAATAGATCCAGATCTTGCTAAATAAGAATGAATATTCACGAGCATCAAGCTAAAAAAATCTTAAAAAAATACGGAGCAAAAGTCCCTGAAGGAGTTTACGCTTTTAGTGTTGATGAATTAATTGAAAAGTCAAAATCTCTCAAAACTGAAAAATTTGTATTAAAGGCTCAAATTCATGCTGGAGGAAGAGGTAAAGCAGGAGGTGTAAAAATTATAAATAATTTAAAAGAGTTAAAAGTTGCTGCTTCAGAGCTTTTAGGAAAAATTCTTGTAACTCATCAAACAGGTTTAGAAGGTAGAGAAGTTAAAAGACTATATGTTGAGGAGTCATCAAATATACATAAAGAATTTTATTTATCGTGTTTAGTAGATAGAGCAAGTTCAAAAATTGCATTTATTTCAAGTAATCAGGGTGGAATAGATATTGAAGAAGTTGCGATTAATACTCCAGAAAAAATTGTAACAACAAAAGTTGAAATGAAAGATGAAATTTCTGAAAAAGACTCAGAAAAAATAATTAAAATTTTTAATTTAAATGAAAAAGCTAAAAAACAAGCAATATCATTAATAAAATCAATTTATAAAATGTTTATCGATACAGATTCAAATATGGTTGAAATAAATCCATTAATTTTAACTAAAGAAAATATTTTAATTTGTTTAGATGCAAAAATCAATTTTGATTCTAATGCATTATTTAGACATCCTGATATTTTAAAGTTAAGAGATTTAAACGAAGAGGATCCTACAGAAATTGAAGCTAGCAAACATGAGTTAGCTTATATTAAATTAGATGGAAGCATAGGATGTATGGTTAATGGAGCAGGTTTAGCAATGGCAACTATGGATATAATTAAACTATATGGAGAAGAACCAGCCAATTTTTTAGATGTAGGAGGTGGAGCTTCAAAAGAAAAAGTTTCTGCAGCTTTAAAACTTATTCTTTTAGATAAAAATGTTAAAGGTATTTTAATAAATATTTTTGGTGGAATAATGAGATGTGATGTGCTCGCACAAGGAGTAGTAGATGCAGCTAAAGAAATTAATATTAAAGTTCCTTTAGTTGTGAGGCTAGCAGGAACAAATTTTAAACAAGGAAAAGAGATATTAGAAAATTCAGGATTAAAATTAATTTCTGCAGAAAATTTAGATGATGCTGCTAAAAAAATAGTAGATGCAATAA
>CACHDJ010000025.1 GCA_902578525.1 uncultured Pelagibacteraceae bacterium
TTTGCTCTTTTTCTTCACCTTTATCATGCCAATATCTTCTAATAGCTGCTCTAGCTTTTCCAGTTTTAGTAACTGGAATCCAATGAAGAGATGGGGATTGATTTTTAGAAGTAATAATATTGACTGTATCTCCATTTCTCAAAATTGTCTGAAGATCACTTTTGTTTCCATTAATTTCACACCCAACAGCTGTATTGCCAATTTTAGTATGAACTGCATAAGCAAAATCTATCGAGGTTGCATTTTTAGGAAGTTTAATTACTGAACCTTTTGGAGTAAAACAAAAAACATTTTCCTGAAACATTTGAAGTTTTGTGTACTCATAAGAATGTTCAGGGTTTTCATTTTTTTCAATAATTTCTACCAAATCTTTTAACCAATCATATTCTTTCCAACTTAAAGAACTAAATTTTTCAGAAGATTTATATTTCCAATGAGAAGCTATTCCCCTTTCAGCAAAATCATGCATTATTAAAGTTCGTATTTGAATTTCTATAGGTTTTTTATAAGGACCTATTACTGAAGTATGAAGTGACTTATAACCATTTATTTTAGGAGAGGATATATAGTCTTTAAACTTTCCTGGGATACAATTCCATTTTTTATGTATTACTCCTAAAGTTTGGTAACATTCATCTATATTGTTTAATATTATTCTAAAGCCAATAATATCTGTAATCTGTTCTAGAGAAATTCTTTTTTTTTGTACTTTTCTCCATATAGAAAATGGAGTTTTTTCTCTACCATAAATTTTTGCATTAAGATTATTTCTATTCAATAAATCTTTTAATTCTGTAGAAAGACTATCATAAACATCTTCTTTATTTTGTTTAATTTCATTAAGTCTTGTTTGAATAAGTTTTCTTGCATCATTATTTAAAATTTCAAATGATAAATCCTCTAATTCATCTCTTATTCGATGCATACCCATTCTATCAGCTAAAGGAGAATAGATTTCCATAGTTTCTTGGGATATTCTTTTTCTTTTTTCTTCTTGCTTTATTGATTTAATTGTCCTCATATTATGTAATCTATCTGCGAGTTTAACCAAAAGAACTCTTATATCTTTAGAAGTAGCTAAAATAAGTTTTCTAAAATTTTCAGCTTTAGAGTTTGTAGCTGCTGTATTTTCAAATACCGAAATTTTTGTAACCCCATCAACTAATTCGGCAACTTCTTCACCAAATTCATTCTTGATAGTTTCATAAGTTGCAAAAGTATCCTCTATAGTATCATGAAGTAACCCAGTTGCTATTGTTGCTGAGTCTAATTTTAAATCAGTTAAAATATTTGCAACTTCTATTGGGTGTACCGAGTAAGGATCTCCTGAAGCCCTTTTTTGATTTTCATGAGCTTTAACTGCAAAATTGTATGCCTTACTCAAACGATCAGGATTAACAAATTTATTGTATCCTTTTACCTTATTAATTAATTCACTCGAGTTAAGCATATTTTGAGTATAACATTAATTTAAATTTGTTTAATAGATCTAATATCTTTAATTGGTAAGGAAAAAATTAGATTTTTTATATTAATCTTCAGTTTTGGATGAACCCAATTTTTATTTAATTCAAATAAAGGAAATAATACAAAGTTTCTTTGATGCATTCTTGGATGAGGTATAGTAATAAGCCCTTTCATTGTTTCATTCCCATAAGAAATAATATCAATATCACATTCCCGTGGTGAATTTTTTGTACTTTTTTTCCTTCCAAGTTTGATTTCTATAGATTTAAAAATACTTAATAGTTCAGCTGGTTGAGAACTGGTTTTTAATTGAATTACAACATTATAAAACTTAGGTTTTCTTGTATCTGGCCAAGAAAAACTTTCGTAATAGCTTGAAGTTTTAGTAATTTTAATTCCATTTAAAGATAAAAAATACTTAGTTTTTTCTATGTTATTAATTCTATTACCTAGATTTGTACCAATACCTATGTAAACGATATTAGCTTGATTTTCTAATGTATCTAGCTTTGTCACGATTCCAATCTCTATCTTTTTTACTTACTCTTTTATCAAATTTTTTTTTACCTTTAGCTATAGCTATTTCAATTTTTGCTTTTCCTTTTTTAAAATACATTTTTGTTGGAACTATTGTCAGTCCATCTCTTTGAATTTTACCAATTAATTTATTTATTTCCCGTTTATTGAGTAATAATTTTCTATCACCTGTAGGTTCATGATTAGATATACTAGCATGTTTATATTTTGCAATATGAGAATTTATTAAAACAATTTCACCTTTTTTTTCTACAGCATAAGAATCTGCAATATTTACTTTCCCATTTCTAATAGATTTTATTTCTGATCCTTTTAGAACAATACCTGCTTCGATTAGATCCTCAAAAAAATAATTAAAACTTGCTTTTCTATTTAAACAAATAATTTTTAAACCATAGTTGGTTTTTTTATTCATTAAATCAATTTAGTAGATTTTAATGCTTTATTTATTATATCTTTAGTTGGCTCAGTAGTTTTTACTAAAGGTAATCGGACGGCATCATCACAAAGACCTAATTGTTTAGCAGCGTATTTAACTGGACTTGGATTACTTTCAACAAACATTGCATGATGTAATGGTTGTAAAATTTCATCAAAATTTTTTGCTTCCTTTTTAGATTTATCATCTTTAAGTATGGACAATGTTTGAAATTGTGAGCAAAGTTTTGGGGCTATATTTGCAGTAACACTAATTGCTCCAACACCTCCTCTTTTATTAAACTCCAATGCGTTATCATCATTCCCGGTTAATTGTATAAAATCTTTACCCATCTTTTTTAATGTTTGGTCTACTCTATCTAAATCTCCTGTGGCATCTTTAACTCCAATAATATTTTTTAACTCATATAATTTTGCCATTGTATCAACTGACATATCTATTACTGATCTACCTGGAATATTATATATGATAATTGGAATACCACATTTATCATTAATTGCTTTATAATGTTGATATAAACCTTCTTGAGTAGGCTTATTATAATAAGGAGTAACTACAAGTGCCCCGTTCGCTCCTATTTTTTCAGCGTGAGTCGTTAAAGAAATAGCCTCTTCAGTGGAATTTGATCCAGTACCAGCAAATACAGGCAATTTTCCATTACTTTCCTTAACGCATAATTCTATTACTCTTTCATGTTCTTCATGGCTTAAAGTGGGAGATTCTCCAGTTGTTCCAGCCGGAACTAATCCATTAGTGCCGTTATCCATATGAAAATGAATTAACTTGATGTAAGCTTGATCATCAAGTTTATTATTTTTGAATGGAGTGACTAAAGCAACATTTGAACCTTTAAACATAAATACTTATAACATAATTTATTGATTCATATACTAAAGATTATGCTCAAAAAGTTAATATTTTTTATTAGTTTTTCATCACTGTTGTTTTTTAACCTCACTGAATTATATGCTAATGAAAACAATCTAGTACCACTTAAAAAACCTACTCTAACTGATCAAGAACTAAAAAAGAAAGTTTTAATCAATATTTTAAAACCTTTGCCTAAGCCTAATAAAACTAAAAAAAAAATTAAAACTGCCGAGATTATTGAAAAAGATGATGTAAAACCTAAAATTTTAATACCTAAAAAAAAACCACTAATTGCAGGCAGTAATAAGAAATTAAAGATAAAAAAATCAAAATTCTACAGCAAAAAAGATTTTTCAATTGCTAAAAAAGCAATATCTGAAATGAAAAAATCTAATTGGACTTCAGCTATTAATACAGCAAAAAAGGCAAAGGATAAATCAATATATAATTTTGTTCAATGGAGACACCTTTTAACTAAGGGAAACAAAGCATCTTTTTATGAATATAAAAAATTTATAGATAACAATGAAGATTATCCAAGAATTAGCCGTGTTAAATATTTAGCTGAACATAAACTTTCAACTAATACCGTTTCACCAAAAAAAATTATAAATTGGTACGTTTCTTCTAAACCGTTAAGTGGATTTGGTAATATGATACTTGGTGAAAGTTTGATCTTAACGGGTAATAAAGAAAAAGGAATTAAATTTATCAAAGAAGGATGGATCACAGCTGAGCTCTCAAAATCAGAATTAAAATTCTATAGGAAAAAATTTAAGAAATATCTAAATGCTGATGATTATATAAAACGTGCAGACTATCTAGCTTGGAATAATAAATATTGGGATCTAAAGCGATTATTAAGATACTTACCTAAAGATTATGAACTTTTATACAACGCAAGACAATTATTAATGAGTAAATCATACGGAGTTGATAACGCAATTTCAAAAGTTCCGACAAAATTTAAAAATGATGCTGGTTTAAATTATGATAGGTTAAAATGGAGAAGAAAAAGAGGTAGAGTTGATAGTTCTGTTGAAATTTTATTAAAAATTAAGAATACAAAAGATTATTTAGTAAGACCAGATAAATGGTGGACAGAAAGAGAAATTATTTCAAGATCCTTGATATACAAAAAAAAATATGAATTGGCTTATAAAATAAGCAGCAATCATGGGATTGACGAAGGTCCAGATTATGCGGCTGCAGAATGGATGAGTGGATGGATAGCACTGAGTTTTTTAGATGATCCTCTGTTAGCTAAAGATCATTTTGAAAATTTTTACAATAATGTAGGGTATCCTATAAGTGTAGCTAGAGGAGCCTATTGGCTTGGCAGAACATACAAAAAATTAGGTAATACTGAATTATCAAAAAAATGGTTTCAAGAAGCTTCAAATTATTTAACAACATATTACGGTCAACTTGCTTTTTTAGAACTAGACCCTAATAAAACTTTTGAATTATCAAAAGATTTAGAAGTTAATAAAGAATATCGTAATTATTTTTTTAAAAAAGAAACAGTCAAAATCATTTATTTATTGGATGAACTCAATGAGGATAAATATACAAAATATATGCTTCGACACTTAGCTAATGATAATTTTAATAGTGGTAGCGAAATCTTAGCTGCGGAACTTGCAACGAATATTGAACGTTTTGATTTTGCAATTCAAATATCTAAAATTGCCTCATATGAGAAAAGGTTTCATAATAAATATAATTATCCAATAATAAGCACACCTAAATATATTAATGGAAGAAAAATTCCTGAGAGTGCTTTTATTTTATCAATTATTAGACAAGAAAGTGAGTTTGATTTAAGTGCTAGTAGCCATGCTGGAGCTAAAGGGTTAATGCAATTAATGCCTTACACTGCCAAACTAGTCTCTAAACAAGCAAAACTTCCATACTCTAGATCGAGATTAACTAAAGATCCTGAATATAATATTAATCTTGGCTCTCATTATATTGCAGGTCTTATATTAGATTATGACGGTGCGTATCCTTTTGCTATTGCTGCATACAATGCTGGGCCTAAGAGAGTTAAATATTGGAAAAAGATTAATAAAAATCCTCAAAAAAAACAAATTGACTACATTAATTGGATAGAACTAATTAAGTTTAAAGAAACTAGAAATTACGTTCAAAGAGTTTTGGAAAATTATAATGTTTATAGATATATACTTGAACAAAAACCAATAAAAATGTTAGATTTTTTTAAAGATAAACCTCTTTATTAAATTTCAAAATTAATAATGATTTAGTTCATCATTATATGGCA
>CACHDJ010000026.1 GCA_902578525.1 uncultured Pelagibacteraceae bacterium
AATCTTCAGTTGGCAAAAGATATGTTATTAAAGAAGTTTTTTTGTCTAAATCATCCCACTTTTGATAAATTGGATTATTAGAAAATATTATTAGATCTTCATTCGCCTGATTAATTATAACTGGAATAAAAAAAAAAGTTTCTTTAATAATTTGAGTTGGAAAAATATTTTTTTTTTCTAAATATTCAAAAACTTTTTTTTTATTAAATGAAACTCCAAGATTTAAATAATATACTTTATTAATAAATTTTTCCTCTTTGATTGAAAAAGACTCAATCATGCTTTTAATTTCGTTTGACCTTGTTTTATTAACTTTTTTTAAATCTGTAGATTTTAATAATGTACCAATTAACTGATAAAAAGCTTTATCAAAACCTTTATTGATGAGTGAGTCTTTATTAAAATCATTCTCTAAAGTTTCTGAAATTTCTATATCTTCAATTAAAAATATCTTTGCATTAGTATTAGTTGTGGAAAAGAAAAATATATTTAAGGCTAGGACAATAAAAAATATATATAAAGTTTTAAAATAATGCATAGTAAATTTTTAATAGTATAGTAATGAATAAAAAACTCTTTACCTACAAAAAAAGTGGCGTCAATATTGATGCTGCTAATAAGTTTGTAAATTTCATATCAAACATATCATCAAGAAAAAAAGGCAATAAAAAGTTCAATAATATAGGTGGATTTGGTTCAATTTCTAATATTCCAAAAAACATTAGAAATCCTAAAATAGTTGCTTGCACTGATGGAGTCGGAACAAAAATAGAAATAGCTAACCTTATAAAGAAATATGACTCTATAGGAATTGATTTAGTTGCTATGAGCGTAAATGATCTCATTGTCCAAGGTGCAAAACCAATTTTATTTTTAGACTATATTTCAATTAATAAAATTGATTTAAAAAAACTTAGATCAATTTTAAAAGGTATCGTTAAGGGTTGTGAAATAGCTAAGTGTGAACTAGTTGGTGGTGAAACTGCTGAAATGCCTGGGACTTATGAAAAAGGTAAATTTGATATTGCTGGTTTTGCTGTGGGTGTGGTAGATAAAAAAAAAATTTTAGGCAAAAATAAAATAAAAAAAAATGATTTAATATTAGCTGTACCTTCAAGTGGCGTTCATTCTAATGGATATTCTTTAATTAGACATGTTTTAAAAATAAAAAAAATAAACGTAAATAAAGATAATTTTTTGAAAAGAGAGCTAATTAAGCCCACTAAAATTTATGTGAATGAAATAATAAATTTAACTGAAAATAATTTACTTAATGGTTGTGCAAATATAACTGGTGGAGGTATAGCTGAAAATGTTAGTCGTGCTATTCCTAATAAATTATGTGCTAATATTGATCTAAGTAAAATAAAAACTTTGAAAATTTTTAAATGGTTAAAACAAAATAATATTTCAGATTATGAAATGTTAAGAACCTTTAATTGTGGAGTAGGTTTTTGCTTAATAATTAAACCTCAAAATTTAAATAAAGTTAATAGATATTTTCCTAAAGAATTTAAACCTTATATAATTGGAAAAATTATTAAGAGTAAACATAAAGTAAGATTAAATGCCAAAATTAATTGGGATTAAAAAGATAAATATAGCTGTATTTATATCCGGAACTGGCAGTAATCTTAAAAATCTAATTAATTATTCATTTAAAAAAAATTCTAAATTTAAAATTGTTCTTGTGGTTTCAAATAATCTTAGAGCAAAAGGTCTTATTTATGCAAAACAATTCAAAATTAAAAAAAAAATTGTTCACTATTCAAATATTAAAAATGCTGAAAAAAAAATTTTAGAAACCTTAAAAAAAAATAAGATTGATTTAATATGTCTAGCAGGATTTATGAAAATTCTGTCAAAAAACTTCATCAAAAATTTTAAAAATAAAATAATAAATATTCATCCATCTTTATTACCTAAATATAAAGGGCTTAACACGCACCAAAGAGCAATAGAAAATAAAGAAAAATATTCAGGTTGTACTGTTCATTTTGTTAATTCAAAATTAGATTCAGGAAAGATTATTTTACAAAAAAAAGTTAAAATTTTAAAAAATGATACATTTAAGACTCTTAAAATAAGAGTACTTAAACAAGAGCATCTTATTTATCCTAAAGCCTTAAAAAAAATTTTATCTAATCTTTAAAAAAGAAATCTATTTCAATTTTTGCATTTTCAACACTATCAGATCCATGGACTGAATTTTTATCAATTGAAATTCCATATTTCTCTCTGATAGTTCCTTCTTTAGCATCTTTAGGATTAGTTGATCCCATTAATTCTCTGTTAGCTAAAATTGCATCTTCTTTTTCTAATATCATCACTATAATTGGCCCTGATGATAAATATGTACATAAATCATTGTAAAATGGCTTTGTTTCATGAACTTTATAAAATTTTTCAGCCTCAGATTTTTCTATTTGAATTTTCTTTTCATTAACTATTTCAAAGCCTTTATTTCTAAACATTTCTTTAATTTCATTATCGAGATTTCTTTCAACTGCATCTGGCTTTATAATTGAAAGTGTTTGTTCCTTATTACTCATAGTTATCTTCAATTAGTTGATTTAATAATCTTACTCCAAAACCAGTCGCGCCACCTGAATTTAAAGCTCCTCCATATTTTGAAAAAGCCATTCCTGCAATATCTAAATGTGCCCAAGGTGTTTTATTTAAAATAAATCTTTGTAAAAATTGTGCAGCAGTAGTTGAACCAGCTCCACCAACATAATTAATGTTTTGCATATCAGCATTTTTAGAGTCAATAAGTTTATCATAATTTTTATTTAATGGCATTCTCCATACTTTTTCCTCTACTTGTTCGCCTGCATTAATTAATTGATGTGATAATTTATCATCATTAGAAAATAAACCAGCATACTCTGAACCTAAAGAAACAATTATAGCTCCAGTCAATGTCGCTAAATCAACTATAAATTTTGGTTTAAATTTTTTTTCAGTATAGGTAAGAGCGTCAGCTAAAACTAATCTGCCTTCTGCATCAGTGTTTAATACCTCAACTGTTTTACCGCTATAAGATTTAACTATATCTCCAGGTCTTTGCGCATTTCCACCAGGCATATTTTCAACTAGGCCTACAACACCAACAGCATTAATTTTTGCTTTTCTCAAAGCCAAACTTTTCATCAAACCGACTACAACTGCAGATCCAGCCATATCATAAGTCATATCTTCCATAAACTTAGCTGGCTTTAAAGATATGCCCCCAGTATCAAAACAAACTCCTTTTCCTACAAAAGCTAAAGGCTTAGACTCATTCTTTAATCCTTTCCATTCCATAGTTACAAGATAAGATCCTCTTATACTTCCTTGACCAACACCAAGCAAAGTGTTCATACCAAGTTTCTTAAGTTTTTTTTCATTATATATATTTATTTTTAATCCAAGTTTTTTTAATGAATTAATTCTTTTAGCATACTCATCGGGATGCAAAATATTACCAGGTTCAGACACCAAGTCCCTTGTATAAAAAGTGCCTTCTTCAAGAGATTTAAATTTTAATTGATTTTGTGTTGAAGGTTTATTTTTTCCAACAACATTTAATGAAATTACTCTTGTTTGTTTTTTTGTCTTATATTTTAAGAATTGGTAAGATTTTAATTTAGCTCCGTGAAGAAAGTGGCCTATAAAATTTTTTTGTTTGCTATTTATAGTGTCGCTATTAATAAAATACTCACTATTTTTTCCATAGTTTACACGTCCATAAAATTTAGCTCCTAAATTTTCTATTTCAGAATTTTTTAAATTTTTTTTAATCGATATTAAAACTATTTTTTTTTTTGAGCTAACTTCAAAAACAAATAAATCTTTTTTTAAATCACTTGTTTTTAATAGATCTGATATGTATGAAAACTCATTGGTTGAGATATATTTTTTCAAGCCGGTTATGCCAAATCTCTCATCTGTAAATAAGACAATATTATTTGAGTTTTCTTTGTAACCTGTGCTTTTATAATTAATTTGGATAGTCATAATTTTTAATACACTCTATACGTGTTGAATGGTATATATAAAGTTAAAAATTTATTTTCAATGAAAAAATTAATATTTAAAAAATTTATACTAGATACACTCACATTTTTCTTAACATCAATCATAATAATAGGAACTATTGTATGGACTTTACAGGCAATAAACTACTTTGATTTTGTAACAACAGACGGTCATAGCTTAAAAGTTTATTTCTCATATACAATATTAAATTTTCCTAAAATTATTCATAGAATCTTGCCTTTTATATTTTTTATATCTCTTTTTTATATAATAGTTTCTTATGAAAATAGAAATGAATTAAGTATTTATTGGTTAAATGGAATTAGTAGAGCTAATTTTGCTAACAAAATAATTTTCATGTCCTTTATGTTAATGTTAATACAAATTTGGTTTGGTTCATATTTATCACCATTGTCACAACTTAAAGCAAGAAGCTATCTAAAAAATTCCAATGTAGATTTTTTTTCATCACTACTTAGAGAAAAAAAATTTGTTAATTCTATTAAAGGACTAACAATTTTTATAAATAAAAAAAATGATAATGGAACTTTCTCAGATATTTTTATTGAAGATTCTTCTAAACCGGAAAAAAGGATGATTTATGCTAAAACAGGTTTATTAATTGATAATAATCAAGATAAAATATTTCAACTATTTGATGGAAAAGTAATTAACAATAAAGATACCAAAACAAATATTTTTGAATTTAAAGAAATTAATTTCTACTTAAGGGGTTTTGATTCAAAAACAATTGTTGCCCCTAAAATACAGGAA
Organism: uncultured Pelagibacteraceae bacterium; assembly: GCA_902578525.1. Classification (GTDB taxonomy): domain Bacteria; phylum Pseudomonadota; class Alphaproteobacteria; order Pelagibacterales; family Pelagibacteraceae; genus Pelagibacter. The sequence goes on from CACHDJ010000026.1 coordinate 4,795, forward strand.
ATAAGTTCAAAAAAATTATTTCTTTGTTTAATGAATAGTGAAAGAACCTTTAAAGAATTTATATGTAGCAAACAGTTAACAAAACAGTTTAAACAAGAATTATTAAAAAGATTTTATAAACCAATTTATATTCCAGTTATAGCAATTATGTGTTGCTATTTATT
>CACHDJ010000027.1 GCA_902578525.1 uncultured Pelagibacteraceae bacterium
TAGCAGCAAATAAAGCACATCCTACAACATTTACATGAATTAAACCCCCAGGTAGTTTTTGCATCCAAGGAGATAAACCTTTAAATAGATTTTCGGAAAGCTTAGTTCTAAATAATATTTCACCCATCCAAACAAATAAAGGTAAGGCTGTTAAAGTCCATGATGAAGATGTTCCCCAAATAGTGGTTGCCATTGCATCACCTACTGGTCTAGATGTAAATAACATCATACCAATAGCAGATACTCCTATCATACTTAATGCAACCCAGATACCAGAGCCTAAAAAAAATAATAAAACACTAATAAAAAAGATTGTTAAAAAAATTTCAGCCATTTAATTTGTTTTTATATTTAAAATAAATTGATGAAGAACACTTATAAAAAATATTGTTGATCCAATTGCTACACTAGTTTGAGGTATCCATATTAAAATTTCATCAGCACCCTCACTTCTCTCTTGAAATTTATAAGATATAATAAGCATTTTAATAAAATAGAATGCTAAGTATCCTGAAAAAAAACTAGCTATGCTTAAGCACCATATTTCAATTAAACGTCTTTTATCACCTGAAAATTTTTCTAAAAAAAGAGTAATCCGTATATGACCACCTTCAACAAAAGTATATGCCAAGGCAAAAAAAGATGCTGCTGCCATACAGTATCCTGAGTATTCTGCTAATCCTCTGATATAAAAACCAAATATTCTAGATGAAATACCTGTAAGAATAAATACGGCAACTAATATTAAAAAGGTTGCAGCTATATAGCCTGAAAATTTATAAAGTTTATTTAAAGCTTTATCTAAAAATCTTAACATAATTATTAAGGCCACTTATATTTATTAAGTGGCCTTAAGATAGATTAAATTAAATTATTTATAAGCTGATAAAACAGCAGCTCCTCTTGAACCAGCCTTTTGAGACCATTCTTTAGACATTGTCTCTCCAACTTTTTCAAAATGAGATTGTAAAGAAGAATTAACTTTACCAACCACCATACCGGCATCTGCTAAAGCTTTTTTATCTCCGACATTTCCTTGTTTTGATAATTGCCAGCCTTTTCTCTCTGCTAATGCCGCCTGTTTCATTACTAAATCTTGAGTTGCTTTATCTAGTTTGTTCCAAGCATCTTTGTTAACAATTACCATATTTTTTGGAAACCAAGCTGCTATATCATAAAAGTATTTTACACCATTCTCCCAAATCTTAGAATTTTTTCCAGTAGTTGGAGATGTGATCATACTTTCAACAGCACCAGTAGAAAAAGCCTGACTTATTTCAGCAGCTTCAATTTTAGTAGGTGCCATTCCTGTCAACTCTGCGATCCTTATTGTAGCTGAATTGTATGCTCTAAATTTCAAACCTTTTAGATCATTAACAGAATTAATTTCTTTTTTACTATATAAGCCTTGTGCTGGCCAAGGAACAGCATATAAAAAAACTAATCCTTTAGAATCTAGACCTTTTACAATTTCATCTTTTGAGGCTTTATATAATTTCATAGCATCTGAGTAAGATGTTGCTAAGAAAGGTTGAGAGTCCACTTCTAATAATGGATCTTCTTTTCCTAAAGCTGACATAAATCTTTCACCAATCTGTGCTTGACCAGTTCTGACAGCTCTAAAAATTTCTCCTCCCTTAAATAGGGATCCGCCAGGGTGAGTAACAATAGTTAACTTCCCTCCACTTTTTTCAGTTACATTTTTGGCAAATTCAGTTGCATTTGCAGAATGAAAGTTACCAGCACCATAAGCTAGAGCCATGTCCCATTTTTCTGCTATTGCAAAGTTTATTGACAAAATTAAAGAAACTAAAACAGTTAATAAATATTTCATGAATTTCATTTATCCTCCATTTCTATTTTTTACATTTCATTATGTATTAAAAAAATTATCAATAAAAAAATGATACTACTTTTAATTGAATAATTATGAATATTTAATAGTATGTTTCTACTTTGATAGAAGAATTAATTATACTAACTCAAATTATCTTTATAGATATTATTTTGGCTGCAGATAATGCAATTATTATTGGATTAATTGCAGCAAACTTTGTTCCGAAGAATAGAAAAAAAATTATTTTCTGGGGGGTGGCAGGTGCTTTAATATTTAAGGTATTATTTGCTATTTTTGCAACTTATTTATTCCAATTTTATTGGATAAAAATTATTGGTGGACTTTTATTAATATGGATAGTCAATGATTTAAGAAAAGATTTATTTGAAATAAAAAAGATTAAATCTCCAAAAAAACAATCAAAAGAACCATCGTACGTTCAAAGTATCTATAAGGTCCTTTTTGCAGATATTACTATTAGTTTTGATAATGTAATTGGTGTTGTTGGTGCCTCAAAAGGAAATTTTGGGTTTATGATATTTGGATTAGTTTTATCAGTTGTTTTGACTGGAGCTTTAGCAACTTATCTTGCTAACTATGTTCAAAGACATCTATGGATAGTTTATATTGGTTTAGGATTTATTTTACTTGTAGCACTACAATTAGTTATAGGAGGATTAAATGATTATGGTGTTTTATCAATAAATGAAACTTTTCTAAAATATTTTTAATTTCTTAATTTGCCTTTCAAACATCTACTTATTTTACTTTTTATCGCAATTGCACATGGGAGTGCATTTCCATTCACAAAATTAGTTTTAAATGACTCGGTTCCACCTATACTTATGTCATCTCTTAGAATGGGATTGGTGTTAGTTATATTAGTTCCTTTTTGGAAATTTAAAATTCCAGAAAAAAAATATTTGCCTTCACTTATAGCATTTTCAATCTCAATGGGTGTTATGGTTTATATGTTTATGACTCTTTCTCTGTACTATTCGAGCATTATCTCACCTGTAATTGTAGGATCTCAACTAGCAATACCATTTGGAATTCTTGCTAGTGCATTTATGTTAAATGAAAACATAAGTCCAAAAAAATGGTTTTTCATATTTTCTGCTTTTATAGGAGTATTGATAATATTTTTTGATCCAAAATTAGTAGATAATTTTTTAGGATTATTTTTTGCAAGTTTAATGGCATTGGCTTTTGCTTTTGCACAAGTTTTTTCAAGACAACTAAGAAATTTAGATATTAGTTTAACCAATGCATTTACTGGTCTATTTGGATTTGTAATTTTAATGATTTTGTCTTATTTTATAGAGGGTAACACAATCCCAACTATTCAATCAATAAGTCGTAATTCTTGGATCTTAATATCTTATCAAGCAATCGTTGTTTCTTTAGGTGCTCACTTGCTAATGTTTTATTTGTATAAGTTTTATACTGTTGGCCAAATCTTTCCCTCATACTCCTTATTTCCTATATTTGGGATAGCATTGAGTTTTTTAATTTTTGGTGAAGTTCCAACTGTTTTGTTTATATTGGGTGGAATTATTGTTATAGGTTCTGTCTTTTTGCTTCATAAAATAAGATAATTTACCCATTGAAAAATTCATTTAATCGTCATTAAATTAGCTTTTTACAAATTGTTAATAATAAAAAGGAAATTATGAAAAAACTATTTATCGCTGCTTTTATGTTTATGTTTTCTTTAACATCAAACGTATCTGCAGATGGACATGGAATAAAAATGGGAGTCATCTTAGGATTTACTGGTCCTATTGAATCTCTAACACCTGCTATGGCGGCTTCAGCAGAGCTGGCATTCAAAGAAGCATCAGACTCAGGTTCTTTATTAGGTGGAAAAAAAATCACAGTAATAAGAGCAGATTCAACTTGTGTTGACTCAGCAGCTGCAACTGCAGCAGCAGAAGGTGTTATTTCTCAAGGTGTAGCGGCTATCATGGGTGCTGACTGTTCTGGAGTAACTGGTGCAATTGCTTCAAACGTTGCGGTACCAAATGGTGTGGTAATGATTTCACCATCAGCTACATCACCAGGATTAACAACTCTTGATGATAAAGGATATTTCTTTAGAACAGCACCATCAGATGCTAGAGGTGGTCAAATTCTAGCTGATAT
>CACHDJ010000028.1 GCA_902578525.1 uncultured Pelagibacteraceae bacterium
AATGACTGATTTTTCAAAAATTTTGGATAGAGCCAAAGAACTAGAGGCTAAAATGAAGGAAAGCCAAGAAAAGATAAAAAACATTAAAGTTGAAGGAGTTTCTGGCAGCAATTCTGTTAAAGTTATTTTGGATGGTGATGGTGAGATGCAAAAAATAGAAATTTCTGATGAAATTTTAAAAGAAGATAAATCAATAATTGAAGATTTGATAGTTGCTGCTCACAACAACGCAAAACTCAAACTCAAATCTAAAACTAATGAAGAAATTTCTAAGGCTACGGGTGGCTTTGGCATCCCTGGTTTTAAATGGCCTTTATAATCAATGCAAAATATTTCTGAAATTGAAGATTTAATAAGGTTAATTTCAAAACTTCCAGGACTTGGGCCAAAATCTGCAAAAAGAATAGTTTTGAAATTGATAAATAATAGAGAAGAACTTATCAAACCAATGGCAAAAACATTAGCTGAAGTATATAAAAATATTTCTAGATGTAAAATATGTGGAACATTAAAACCTACCTCCATCGAATGTAGTTACAATAGTTGTAAAATTATAGAAAAAAAACATGATAAAATTTGTGTAGTTGAAAATATCTCAGATCAATGGAGTATAGAGAGTTCCAGCATATACAATGGATACTTCCATATTCTTGGAGGAACTATTTCATCTGCGGGTCATAAAAAAGAAGATCTTTTAATAGACTCATTGGTTGAGAGAGTTAATAAAGATAAAATTGAAGAAGTTATTCTAGCGACTAGTGCAACAGTTGAAGGTCAAACTACAGCATATTATATCCAAGATAGTTTAAAAAAAACAAAAGTTAAAGTTACTAAATTAGCTCAAGGGTTACCTGTTGGAGGTGAGATTGAAAATTTGGATGATGGAACTTTATTTTCAGCTTTTAAAAATAGATCGAAGTTAAATTCTAGTTCTGATTAGCTTTTTTCTTTAATCTATTTAAGTGAAGAAGTGGCTCGGTGTATCCAGACGGCTGTTCTTTTCCTTTAAAAATTAAATCACACGCAGCTTTAAAAGCTATGGATTTTTCAAAATTATCACTCATTTTAACGTAATTTTTATCTCCTTCATTTTGTTTATCAACAACTTTGGCCATTTGTCTCATTATTTCTGTAACCTGGATTTTAGTAGTAATTCCATGATTCAACCAATTAGCAATATGCTGGGATGAAATTCTAAGAGTCGCTCGGTCCTCCATAAGAAAAGTGTTACTTATGTCAGGTACTTTTGAGCAACCAACTCCTTGGTCGATCCATCTAACAACATAACCTAATAAAGTTTGAGCAGAGTTTGAAATTTCAGAATTTATTTCATCAACTGACCAATTAGGTCTATCTGCAACTGGAATTGTTAAGAGATCATCTAATTTTGCTGGAGTTCTTGAAGCAAGCTTTTTTTGCACCTCAAAAACATCAATCTGATGGTAATGCAAAGTATGTAAAGATGCTGCTGTCGGAGAGGGAACCCAAGCGCAGTTAGCTCCAGCTTTTAGATGTCCAATCTTTTCATCTAACATTTTTTTCATTTCATCTGGAGCAGCCCACATACCTTTGCCTATCTGTGCCTTACCTGAAAAACCACATTTTAATCCTAAATCTACATTGTTATTTTCGTAAGCCTGTATCCATTTTGAAGATTTCATTTCACCTTTTTTAATCATAGGTCCAGCCTCCATTGAAGTATGCATTTCATCACCTGTTCGATCAAGGAATCCTGTGTTTTGGAACACGATACGTTTTGAAAGAGCTCTAATACATTCCTTGAGATTAGCAGATGTTCTTCTCTCTTCATCCATTAAACCTACTTTTATTGTGTTTGGTTTTAAATCTAGAACTTCTTCAACTTTAGTAAAAATTAAGTCAGTGAAAGCGCATTCATCAGGTCCATGCATTTTAGGTTTTACAATATAAATAGAACCAGTTCTTGAGTTTTTTTTTCTCTTTAAATCATGAAGAGCAGCTGCAGAAGTAATAAATGCATCCATAATTCCCTCTGGTACCTCACTACCATCTTTTAAAAGTATAGAAGGATTAGTCATCAGATGACCAACATTTCTAATTAACAGCAAGCTCCTTCCATGCAGCTTGAGACCTTTGCCATCTCTAGAAATATAACTTCGATCAGGATTTAATTTTCTTTCCAAATTTTTACCGTTTTTTTCAAATTGAACTTTTAAATCTCCCCTCATTAGACCCAGCCAGTTTCTGTAACAAGCTACTTTATCTTCAGCATCAACTGCAGCAACACTATCCTCGTTATCACAGATACTTGATATTGCAGACTCAGCTATTACATCGCTTATCCCAGCTATATCGTGCGCAGCACTGAATGCTCTGGGATTAATGATAATTTCAAAGTGAAGATTATTATTTTGTAAAATAACTGCTTCAGGTTTATTAGCATCACCTCTATGACCTATAAATTTATTAGGATCTTTAAGTTTATATTGATTATCATCTTTTGAGATTACAAGATTCTTATCTATTACTTTTAAACTAGCAATATTTTTCCAACTCGTTCCATCTATTGGAATACATTTGTCAAAAAATTCTCTTACATATTTAATTACTTCTTGTCCACGGTTGGGATCATATCTTTCACTTCCACCTTCTTCAGATTCAATAATATTTGTTCCATAAAGACTGTCATATAAACTTACCCAACGTGCATTAGCTGCATTAAGGGCATATCTTGCATTCATAATCGGAACTACTAATTGAGGTCCAGCTATTTTAGCTATTTCTTCATCTACATTTTCTGTTTCAATTTTGAAATCTTGGCCTTCATCTTTCAAATAACCAATTTCTTTTAAAAACTTTTTATACTTGCCTAAATCAACTTCATTTCCTTTATTTTGAATATGCCAATTATCAATTTTTTTTTGTAAATCTTCTCTTATTTTCAAAAGCTCTCTATTTTTTGATGTAAGTTCTTCGATGTATTTATCAAAACCAGACCAAAATTTTTCAGATGTAATACTCGTATTTTTTAAAAGCTCTTCGTTAACGAATTTTACCAATACACTTGAAACTTTAAGATTGTTTATAGTTTCATAATTAATTTTCATCACATGTTTTCTAAAACCCAAGCAAAATGAAGTCAATAATTAATAGTGATATGACATTATGTTGTCACTTTTAATTTTTATGTCATAATTAAAAAATAATGAAAAATTACCTTAATTTTGAAGCAGATATTAAAAATTTAGAAGCAGAGCTAGATAAACTTAAAGATCCTTATAATCAAGGAGGTTTATCTGAGGTCGATACGAATAAAATTACAAAGACTCAAGAGGAACTAGATAAAAAGCTTAAAGAAATTTATTCAATTCTAGATCCTTGGCAAACAACTTTAGTTGCTAGACATGAAGATAGACCAAAATCAAAATTTTTTATTGATAATCTATTTGATGATTTTATTTCTCTCGCTGGAGATAGATACTACGGAGAAGATAAATCTGTAATTGCTGGATTTGCAAAGTTTAATGGTCAATCAGTTTTAGTCGTTGGTCAAGAAAAGGGAGAAGATCTAGAGTCTAGAATCGAAAGAAATTTTGGAATGATGAGACCAGAAGGGTATAGAAAAACTATTCGATTAATGGAGCTTGCAGATAAATTTAAAATCCCAATAATTTCTTTTATAGATACTCCTGGAGCTTATCCAGGCGTTGGTGCTGAGGAAAGAGGTCAAGCAGAGGCTATTGCAAAATCTATTGAGTGTTGCATGAAGTTGAAAGTACCAACTTTGGCAATTGTCATTGGGGAAGGTGGCTCTGGTGGAGCTATTGCTTTAGCTTCATCTAGTAAAGTTATTATGTTCGAAAATTCAATTTATTCAGTAATATCTCCCGAAGGCTGTGCTACAATTTTATGGAGAGACCCAAAAAAAATGCTTGATGCGGCAAAAGCTATGAAGTTATCT
>CACHDJ010000029.1 GCA_902578525.1 uncultured Pelagibacteraceae bacterium
TGAGGAAAACTCTCTTTATTATTTTAATAAAGAGGGAAGTGTTGGTCACTATGATAAAAACGGTAAAAGTGTTAAAAAGGCTTTAATGAAAACTCCAATTAATGGTGCAAGATTATCTTCACCTTTTGGAATGAGAAAACATCCTATTGATGGATTTAATAAAATGCATCGTGGTACAGATTTTGCAGCCCCAATGAATACACCCATTATGGCTTCAGGCTCAGGAATAATAAAAAAGGCTGGATGGTGTGGGGGAGGAGGAAATTGCGTTGTTATAAAACATAATTCTGTATATCAAACAGTATATGCACATATGTCTAAATTTGCTGCAGGAATTAAAAAAGGAGTAAGAGTTAAACAAGGTCAAACAATTGGTTTCGTTGGTTCAACAGGAAAATCTACAGGTCCTCATTTACATTACGAGGTAATTGTAAACGGAAAAAAAGTTAATTCTCAAACACTAAAGTTACCTTCAGGTAAAATACTAAAAGGTGAAGAAAGAAAAATATTTGAGACAAAAAAAATCAAGCTAGACGTTTTAAAATCTGAAAAAATAATTGGATTAAATTAGTTACTTAACTACTGCAGCTGTAACTTCAGCCCCATCTTTCTTATCAGTTAGTTCTTCTGTGGATACTTCTTTATTTAATTTTTCATCCGAATTATTTTCATCACTATTTTTTTTTGTTTGAACATTTTCTCCTGAAAATCTTGATTTTCTAAAACTTTCTTGTTCATTCAATATCCTTGTAAAATGATCTGCGTGCTGAAAATAATTTTCAGATAAAATCTTATCTCCACTAGATAAAGCCTCTCTAGCTAAGTTATTATATTTTTCTATTAGCTTTGGAGCATTATGATTATTTCTACCAGGAGCTTTTCTCTGAAAATTTTCACCATTAGAGTAATTAGTTCCATATTTGGATCTTTCACTATTAGGTTTGAAGTTTCTATCGTTTCTTCTGTAATTATTTCTTCTATTTATATTATTATTTCTAAATGTTACCATAAATCACTTTTCTACTTTTGTGCTGATTATGCAGCGGTTATTCTTTCCTAAATCTTTAATTACCAAATTTATATAAAAGCTATTATTTCTTAATAATTGTTTAACCTCTTCTTTTTGGTTAAAAGCAATTTCTAAAATTAATTTTCCACCTCTTTTTATCAGCTCAGATGACTTTTTAATTATTTTTCTGATTTCTGATATACCATCTAGTCCACCATCAAGAGCTATTTTTGGCTCAAACTTTATTACATCTTTTTCCAAATATTTTAAATCTAATTTTTTAATATAAGGAGGATTAGATATAATTAAATCATATTTGCCAATTGAGAATTTGTCAATATCTGATTTGTACAGTCTGGCTCTATTCTTTACTCCTAATTTATAAGCATTAATATTACATACTTTTAAGGCATCACCACTAATATCAACACCAGTAGCTTTAAAATCTTTTCTTTCTTTTAGGATTGAAAGCATAATACATCCTGAGCCAAATCCAATATCTAAGAAGCTAATATTATTTTTTTTCTTATAAATGCTTAAAATATTTTCAATAATAATCTCAGTATCAGGTCTTGGAATAAGCACTTTATCATTAACTAAAAATTCATATTTCCAAAAAAATTTTTTGCTAGTTAAGTATGCTATTGGTTTACCGTTAGAGCGTTGATTAATTAAATTTTTGAAATTACAATAATCTTTTTTATTGATATTATACTTTGAGTTTAAAATAATGAATTCTCTACTTTTGTTAATAGCTTTTGATAATAATAGTTCACTATCAAGCAAAGCTGATTTAATATTATTCTTTTTTAATTTTTGATAAGCTTCATTAATAGCTAATTCTAATTTCATATTTAATTTAAATTGTTAAGACTTTCTTCTTGGGCCTGTAGAGTTAGTGACTCTATCATCTCGTCAAATGCCTCTCCCTCTAGAAATTCTTCTAGTTTATGTAGGGTTAAATTTATTCTGTGATCTGTAACTCTTCCTTGAGGAAAATTATAAGTTCTAATTCTTTCAGATCTATCTCCAGTTCCTATCTTATTTTTTCTATCTTGAGACCTCTCTTCATCTATTCTAGATCTTTCTAATTCATAAAGTCGGGCTCTTAAAATTTTCATACCTTTAGCTTTATTTTTATGCTGAGACTTTTCATCTTGCTGAGATACTGAAAGACCAGTGGGAATATGAGTAATTCTAACAGCACTATCAGTGGTATTAACAGATTGTCCTCCTGGACCACCTGCTCTAAAAACATCAACTCTAAGATCTGTTTCGTTAATTTTTAGATCAACTTCTTCTGCCTCAGGTAAAACTGCTACAGTTGCAGCAGAAGTATGAACCCTGCCTTGTGTTTCAGTATCTGGAACTCTTTGAACTCTATGAACCCCACTTTCGTATTTTAATGTTGAATAAATATTATTGCCTTTAATAGATGCAATAACCTCTTTCAAACCGCCAGCTTCACTTCTAGAAATAGAAATAAGCTCTACCGACCATTTTTTTTTATGACTAACTTTTTCATACATCTTAAAAAGATCAGAGGCAAATAGACTTGCTTCTAATCCACCTGTTCCAGCCCTAATTTCAATAATAGCATTTTTTTTATCAGCTTCATCTTTTGGTAATAAAAATAATTTTAATTTTTTTTCATTCTTTTCTTTCTCTAAATTAAGATCATTAAGTTCTGTTTCTGCCATTTTTTTTAATTCATCATCTGAATTTTTATCATCTAAAATTTTTTGAAGTTCTGATTTATTACTTTCATAAGCAATATACTTTTTGGCATTACCTACAATCTCATTCAAATCAGAATATTCTTTAGATTTTTCTGCAAAAGTTTTTTTATCTATCGATCCTGAAGATAACTCTTTTTCTAAAACTGAATGTTTACCAATTAAGTCCTCTATTGTTTTAAATGGAATCATTTATTTGTTTTCTAATTCAGATGCTTTTTTTTCAACTTCACTAACAATTTTTTCAATCATGTTACTGGTTAAAACTTTTTCAGATTGCACACCTGACAAATAAAGCATATTGTTTCCTTTTTTACCCCCGGTTATTCCTACATCTGTCAATGCTGCTTCTCCAGGACCATTGACTACACACCCAATTACAGAAAGAGTTATTGGTGCTTTAATATGAGAAAGATTTTTTTCTAAAATTTTAACAGTTTCAATTACCTGAAATCCTTGTCTTGCGCACGAGGGACAGGAAATTATTCTAACTCCTCTTTCCCTCAAATTTAGAGATTTTAATATCTCGTTTCCAATTTTAACTTCTTCTACAGGGTTATCAGATAAAGAAATCCTTATTGTGTCACCTATACCATCTAAAAGTAATGTTCCCAATCCAATTGAAGATTTTATACTTCCAGGTATAAATCCTCCAGCCTCTGTGATTCCTAAATGAAGAGGATAATCAGAAGCTTTTGACAACTGACGATAGGCTTCTATTGATAAAAAAACATCTGATGATTTAACGCTTACTTTTAAGTTATCAAAATCTTCATCCTCTAGAATTTTAATATTTCTCAAAGCACTTTCAACTAATGCTTCGGGACAAGGTTCTTTATATTTATCTAAAATATCTTTTTCTAAAGATCCAGAATTAACACCTACTCTAATTGAACAATTATTATTACGCGCTGCTTTTACAACTTCTTTAATTTTTTCTATATTTCCAATATTTCCAGGATTTATTCTTAAACAACTAGCACCATTTTCTGCAGCTTCAATTGCTCTTTTATAGTGAAAATGAATATCTGCAACTAAAGGTACATCAACATGTTTAACAATTTCTTTTAGTGCTTTAGAAGATGACTCATCTGGACAAGAAACTCTAACTATGTCGGCGCCTTCAGTATGAATTTCATTTATTTGTTTAATAGTGGCT
>CACHDJ010000030.1 GCA_902578525.1 uncultured Pelagibacteraceae bacterium
TATAAGAAATTCTTTTATAAAATTCATTCACACTTATACCAGAAGAATATTTGGCTGATCCATTAGTTGGTAACACATGATTTGTTCCAGCATTGTAATCTGTCATAGCCATTAACGCATACTTTCCTAAGCAAATTGATCCAGCATTTTTAATCAAGTGAACTAGTGATTTATAATTTTTTACATTTAATTCTAAATGTTCAGGTGCAATCTTATTTACTACTTCTGCTATCTTTTTATCTGAGTTAACATGAATCATAATACCATTATTCACAATACTTTTTTTTGCAATTATATATCTTGGAATTTTTTTTAATTGATCAAAGATTTGAAATTTTACTTTATCAACTAACTTTTTATCTTTTGAAATTAAAATACATTGAGCCATTTGATCATGTTCTGCTTGAGCAATTAAATCACTTGCAATCCACTCTGGATTTGAAGTCTTGTCGCAAACTATTGTAATCTCGGAAGGTCCAGCTGTCATTCCTTCAATTCCAACATCACCAAATACTTCTTTTTTAGCAGCGGCCACATAAATATTTCCGGGCCCAACAATTTTATCGACTTTTCTAATTTTTTTTGTTCCATACGCAGCAGCAGCAATAGCAGAGGGACCTCCTATTGAATAAATTTCTTTTATCCTACATTTTTTAGCTGCATACAAAACAGCTGGATTTTGTTTTCCTTTATAGCCAGGATTAATCATCACTATTCTCTTAACACCTGCAACAATTGCTGGAATTGCATTCATTAAAACACTTGATGGATAAGAAGCTTTTGAGCCTGGCACATATATAGCTACGGAATCAATAGGTAGGTATTTATACTGAAATTTATTTCTAAATTTGTCAGTATAAGAAATATTCTTAAATTTCTGTAATGAATGAAACTTATGAATTCGATTATAAGCAATATTTATTGCTTGTTTTACTTTTTTATCTAAGCGACTAATTAGTTTAGAGATTTGTTTAGTGGTTGGAGATATATTTAAATTTTTATTAAATTTTTTTTCATATTTTAATACAGCTTTATCTCCATTTTTTTTTACATCTTTAATAATATTAGTGACTGATGCTGAGGTTGATTGAACTTTATTTTTTCTTTTTAAAAGAATTTTGTCTAAATTCTTATCGAATGATTTTTTATTGCTATTTAAAATTTTCATTAATTAATTTCGTTTTGATCCTCTAGTCTTACTTCAATTGTTTCAGTCTTTAAAGAAATATGAGCGTTATTGCTGAATATTAAGTTAATCTCATAATCTTTTTTATTTTTTAGGTAATCAATTCCAATAAGTTCTAGAATTAATTCTTTGTTTTTTTGATCAATATTTTTTGATTTAACACTATCAACAAAATCAAACTTACAGATACTATTGATCTTTTTATCTTCTTGATCAGTCTCATTTTTAATTCGTTCAACAGAGATTAAAAAAATCTTATTAGATCGTAGATATTTAATATCTGATATCTTCATTTTGGCACCTGAACAACATGCTGAAATCATTTGAAGGCCCTCATTATCTGTAGCTATAATTTTAGCTAAATATTTTTTATCCATCAATTTACTCTTTTTATTTTAGCCCCGACTTTTTTCAATTTTTTTTCAATATTTTCATAGCCCCTATCAAGATGATAAATTCTATTAATAATTGATTTTCCTTTAGTTGTTAATGCGGCCAAAATTAATGACACAGATGCTCTTAAATCAGTCGCCATTAGTTCCGCTGGTTCAAAACTAATGTTGCCCTCAATTATTGCTTTATTACCTTTAATTAAAATTTTAGCACCCATTCGATTTAATTCAGCAACATGCATGAATCTATTTTCAAAAATATTTTCTTGAACTGTTGAACTTTTATTAGCTTTACACAATAACACCATTATTTGAGCCTGCAAATCAGTTGGAAATCCCGGATAAGGGGCCGTTTTAATTTTAATACTTTTTATTTTTTTACTTCCAATAATCTTAACTTCATTTTTTTTTATTATTATTTTTGAACCTAATTTTTTAAGAACTTCAATTTCTTTTTTAATTACTCTTGGAATAATATTTTTTATTTTAAGATTTCCCCCAGTAACAGCAGCAGCTATTAAATATGTTCCTGCTTCAATACGATCAAACATTACAGTATGAGTAATTTCTTTTATTTCATTAACACCAATAATCTTAATTGACCTTTTTGATATCCATTTGATTTTACATCCCGCTTTTTTTAAAAAATTTACTAAGTCTTTTATTTCAGGTTCAATCGCACAATTTGTTAAAGTTGTTGTACCTTTTGCTAAACTTGCAGCTATAATTAAATTTTCGGTTGCTCCTACTGATATTTTTGAAAATCTAATATTATTACCAATTAGTCCTTTTGGTGCGCGTGCAATTACATAGCCTTGATTAATTTTATATTTAACTCCTAATTTTGATAATGCTTTTAAATGGATATCAATTGGACGAGTTCCTATTGCACAACCTCCAGGCAAAGATACTTTGGCATAACCAAACTTTGAAAGTAAAGGTCCCAAAACTAAAATTCCAGCTCTCATGGTTTTAACCAAGTTGTAAGATGCAAATATTTTTTTTTGTTTTGAGTTGTCTATAATTATTTCATTTTTGTTGATTCTTATATTAGAGCCCAATGACTCAAGTAAAGCCAACATTGTATCTATATCACGAACCTTAGGTAAATTTTTAAGAATAACTTTAGCATCAGACAATAAAGTTGCTGCCAGAATAGGCAAAGAAGCATTTTTAGAGCCCGATACTTGAATTTGCCCTTTGAGCCTTTTTGCTCCAAAGACCTCTAATTTTTGCATGATTAAACTTTGGGTAGTGTTACTCCAGTTTGGCCCATGTATTTACCATTACGGTCAGCGTAGGTTATCTCTGGTTTTTCATTGCCTTTTAAAAAAATAAATTGAGCCACACCTTCATTTGCATAAATTTTTGCAGGTAAAGGAGTAGTATTTGAAAATTCTAAAGTTACATAACCTTGCCAACCAGGTTCTAAAGGAGTTACATTGACTATAATTCCACATCGTGCATATGTTGATTTACCTAAACAAATAACAAGTACATCTTTAGGAATTTTAAACTTTTCAACTGTTCTAGCTAATACAAATGAATTTGGTGGAATAATACACTCTGAAACATTTTTAGTTACAAAATTAGTTGGTTTAAAATTTTTAGGGTCAACAATCTCAGAATTAACATTGGTAAAAATTTTAAACTCATTTGAAACCCTTGCATCATAGCCAAAAGATGAAAGTCCATAAGAAATACTTTCTCCTCTTACTTGTTTTTCTTCAAAAGGAGAAATCATATCTTCTTCTTTAGACATTTTTCTTATCCATTTATCTGAAAGAACTGTCATTATTTATTTTTCTTTTTTATTTTTTTTTGAAAAAGTTTTCTTTTTTTTAAATTTTTTTTGAGAGCCAAACCTAAACGCTTATCTTTGTCTTTAGCGTTCATTCTTTATTTGGGTTAGTTAGAAAATCTAATGTAATAGGTTTTGAAGCATCTAAAGTTAAAGCATCTGTTTCTTTTTTTTTTGGACCTTCTTTGGCTAATCTCTTTGCTTTTTTCTCAGCAAGTTTTTTCTCTCTCTTAGCTTGCTTCTCCATAAGCTTTGCACTTTTAGTTGATTTATAATCGTAATGAATGCCCATAAAAATTCCTCAAGTGTGTATAATGCATATTGTTAAAAAGATTAAGGCAATAATTTGAAAAAAAAGCTTAATTTTCAATGAAATACAATTGTTATTATATCCTCCTTCAATTTGATAGTACAAACTGTCTTCTGTA
>CACHDJ010000031.1 GCA_902578525.1 uncultured Pelagibacteraceae bacterium
ATTACACTATTTTCATCACCTTTAATAATTAGTTCAAATAAATCTATTAATTGAGATTTATCAAAATAACCAAAAATTTTTTGGGCAGCACTGAGGTCTAACTCTTTTCCAATGTCTAAACTTAACAAGGCTCTGTCTAATAAGGACAGCGCATCTCTTACAGATCCCTCTGAAATTTTTACAATTAATCTTAAGGCTTCATCAGTAATATTGCCATTTTCTTTATCTTTAATCTTTTTTATAAATTCAAATAATTCGGTAGATTTAATTCTTGAAAGGTCAAATCTTTGACATCTCGACACTACTGTAATTGGTATTTTTTTAATTTCAGTAGTTGCAAAGATAAATTTTAAGTATTTAGGTGGCTCTTCTAATGTTTTCAATAAAGCATTAAATGCTTGTTTACTTAACATATGTACTTCATCAATTATAAAAATTTTGTATTTAGCTGTGGTAGGTCCATATCTTGAAAACTCAATAAGTTCTCTAACATCATCTACTCCTGTTTTACTAGCTGCATCCATTTCTAAGACATCAATATGATTTGAGTTAGTTATTGAGTCACAATTGCTGCATTTTACTTTGCATTTATTATCAATTCCATTTGAACAATTAAGTGACTTAGCGACTATTCTAGCTATTGTAGTTTTTCCAATTCCTCTAATTCCTGTAAAAAGATAAGCATTAGGTATTTTGTCAGCTTTAATTGAGTTTGTAATTGTTTCTGCCACAACTTCTTGACCAATAAGATCGTCAAATATTTGTGGCCTATATTTAAGAGCTAAAACTTTTGAATTTTTATTCATTTGTTATAATTTAAGGAGACTAGAACCTGAATAACTGTCTCTACGACTGCTTCCGTTAAGATCTGGTCGAGTTCAAGCAGCATCCACCTCTAGCCTCCAGAACTATTATAGCAGTAATATTTTCCAATCTACAAGAAAAGTTTATTATTTTTCTTCTCTTACAGGGTCTGCCTCAAAAACTCCCAGAACATGAAAATCTTCACAATGAAGTCCCAGTTCTTCTAATGATTTTTGTACTTTTTTGTCTTCAATATGTCCATCAAGATCACACAAAAAAAAGAATGAGTCGAATGAATTTTTTTCTGGATAACTTTGTAATTTAGTTAAATTTACACCATTGATAGCAAAACCACCCAAGGATTGGTAAAGAGCAGCAGGTTTACTTTTTAGTTTAAATAAGAATGAAGTTATATATTTTTTTTTACTATACTCTGGTTGTATTATATTTTTTCCCATAACTAAAAATCTTGTCAAATTCCCTTTTTCATTTTCAATATTCTTTTGAATTATTTCTAATCCATAAGTTTTTGCACTTAGCAAAGATGCAATAGCAGCCTCATGTTTTTTTTTATTTTCTGATATCATTTTTGCTGAACCTGCTGTGTCTGCTCTTACATGTTCATTCAAATTATTTTTTTTTATAAATTTAGAACATTGAGATAATGCTTGAGCGTGAGAATACACATCTTTTATATCTTCTATTTTAGACCCTGGCTGACCTATTAAATTATGTTCAATTCTTTGAAAATATTCTGAATAAATATTCAATCGATATTTAAAAATAAGATATTCAATGCCTATATTACCTGTAATTCTATTTGACTCTGGTATTACTATTTTTGAATCCTCTTCACTCGATGCTTTTAAAAAACATTCATCAAAAGTTTTACATGGTAAAATTTCTGCTTTTGGGTCAATAGATATTGAAGCGAGATGAGAATAAGCACCATAGGTTCCTTGAAAATAAATTTTACTCATGATTATTTATATTTCATTATTTTTTTTATAGCCAGATAATCTTCTTCTGTATCAACACCTATAGGAGACTTTTTTGCAAGTGCAACATTTATATTAATATTATTATCTAATGCTCTCAATTGTTCGAGCCTATTATTTAATTCATTTTTTGTCTGTGTTAATGTGATAAATTTTTTAAGAACCTCTACTTGGTAACAATAAATTCCAATATGATGAAATATATCTTTTGTGTCATCTGTTTTTCTCATAAAGCTCTCTGCAAATGGAAAAAGATTTTGATTAAGAGGTTCTTTAACTTTAACTTTTACAAAATTTTCATTCTTATATATTCCTGAATCGGTGATTTTTGCAGCTAATGTGCCAATTTTAGTTATATTTGTTTTCATTTTATTATCTAAATTTTTAATATCATTAATGTCAATTTGTGGTTCATCACCTTGAATATTCATAATTAAGTCAATGTCATTTCTACCCAATAATTTAAACGCCTCATAAATCCTATCAGTACCTGTTTTATGGTTTTTGCTAGTTAATATGGCATTTCCTCCATTGCTTTTTACATCATCTAATATTTCTTGATCTTCAGCAGCAACTACAACATCTCCAATATTGGCATTTTCAGCCCTTTTAAAAACATGAGAGATAATTGAAAGACCATTAATTTTTAATAAAGGTTTGCCTGGAAGTCTTTTGGCTGACAATCTTGATGGGATTATTACTAATGTTTTCATTGAATTTTTTATATTTTGTTCAGATTATAAAGAGGGGCAAAATTGTACAGTAAAATATAAGCAATTTTAAAATAATAATGTTATAGGTTCGGTATAAAAATTTGTCAAAAATGGATTCTTTCGAAATAAATAAAATAGTAGCAGCTGTGCTTTTAGTGGCCCTTTTAATTATTGGAATCAGTAAAATTTCAAATATTATCTTTCATGTAGATAAACCTAAAACTCCAGGTTATGCAGTAAAAGTTGAACAAGTATCATCAACCTTAACAAATTCAGCTGAGCAAGTAGAAGAAAAAATTGATATTGCTTCTTTGATGGCTCTTGGAGATGTTGCAGTAGGGGAAAAAGTTTTTAAAAAATGTGCAGCTTGTCATTCAATCGTTAAAGGTGGAAAAAATAACATCGGTCCTGCATTATATAATGTTGTTGGAAGAAAGATAGGATCTATAAGTGATTACAAGTATTCAAAAGCACTTACCTCATACGGAAAAGAATGGACCTTTGAGGAATTAAATGGTTATTTAATTAAGCCTGCCAAATGGATTAAGGGAACAAAGATGGCTTTTGCTGGATTAAGAAAAGAAAAAGACAGAGCTTCGGTTATTTTATACTTAAATCAAAATTCAGATAATCCTCTTCCATTACCTTAATTTTCCAAAACAATATAGCAATATACTTTTTTGAACATGTAATCTGTTAAGTGCTTGTAGCCATA
>CACHDJ010000032.1 GCA_902578525.1 uncultured Pelagibacteraceae bacterium
TTGATTTTGAAATACCTAAAAAAGAACGAAAACATTTAATTGAAAAAGCCTCGATCTGTGTAAACGGTATTTCACTTACTATTTCAAAAGTTACAGTAAAAGGCTTTCAAATTTGGGTAATACCACATACCTATAAAAAAACAAATCTTTCATCACTCAAGAAAAAAAGTTTGGTTAATATTGAGATAGATATCTTATCTAAATACGCTAGAAACTATTTTAATGACAAAAAATAATTTTGCATCAATTGAAAGTATTATTAAAGTTGCCAAAAAAGGTGGTATGTTTATTTTGGTTGACGATGAGAAAAGAGAAAATGAAGGTGATTTAGTTATCTCTACATCCAATACTAATCAAAAAAATATAAATTTTATGGCTAAATATGGTCGAGGATTAATATGCCTGGCTATTGATAGTGCTCAAGCAAAAAGACTGAATTTATCTTTAATGTCAGCAAATAATCAATCACGAAACAAAACAGCTTTCGCAGTATCTATTGAAGCGAAAAAAGGTATTACTACTGGAATTTCTGCAAAAGATAGAGCTAGAACTATTAAGATCGCTTCAAAAAAGAATGTTAAAAAAAATGAAATTGTTTCACCAGGTCATGTATTTCCTATAATAGCTAAAGATGGAGGTGTTCTAGTTAGAGCTGGTCATACAGAAGCATCAGTGGATATATCTAAACTAGCAAAAAAAAATAATTCTGCTGTGATATGTGAAATTATGAATGAAGATGGAACAATGGCGAAAGGTCAAGAACTCTTTGATTTTGCAAACAAACATAATCTTAAAATTGGTAAAATTGAAGATCTAATTGCTTACAGACTAAAAAAAGAAAAATTAATTAAATTAAAAAAACATAGTAGTATAGATGTAAAAAATCAAAAATATAAAATTAGAATTTACGAAAATTTACTTGATGGTTCTGAACACTTTGCATTAATTAAAGGAACTATAAAAAGAGGAATTACTCCAAGAGTAAGAGTAATTTCATCGAATGTTGTTCAAAACTATTTGATTAATCAACAATTACCAAATTCATTTAATAAAACATTAAATTATTTTAAAAGATTTAACAATTGTGTTCTTGTTTTTATTAAAGACTCAAACCTAAGATCAGTCACACAAACTTTAAAAGACTATAAAGATAAAAATTTTTATAAAAAGGGTAAAGACAAACTAATTCGTAACTACGGTATTGGTGCTCAAATAATTAAGGATTTAAAGATTAAAAATATGACTTTAATTACAAAGTCACCAAAAAAAGTTATTGGTTTAGATGGTTATGGTATAAAGATAACTAAACAGGAAATTATTTAATGAAAAAGAAATATTTAATTGTTATTGCTGATTATTATAAGGACATCAGCAAAGGACTTCTTAGTAGTGCTTTAAAATCAATTCCTAAATCTAATTTCATAAAGATTATTAAAGTTCCAGGTGTGTTTGAAATTCCCGTGACTATTTCAAAAAAAATTAAAAAATATGATGCTTTTTTAGCGCTTGGATGTGTAATTAAAGGAGAAACTCCTCATTTTGATTTTATATCTCAAGCTTCTACAAACGCAATTATGGATTTATCGATAACTTACAAAAAACCAATTGGTAATGGAATTATTACTTGTCTTAATATGCGCCAAGCAAAGGTTAGAAAAAAAAAGGGTGCTGAGGCAGCAAAAGCTGTTATTTCTATTTTATCACAAAAATGAAAACTTATTTTAATCCTAAAAATAATCCAAGAGTGATTATAATCCAAAAATTATATGGGAATTTTTTTAATGAAGATAGAAATGTTGAATTTCCAAAACATAGATTCAAAAAATTTATTAAAGATATTGTCTTGGGTACTATTGAAAGAGATGAACTAATAATTGACGAATTAAATACTAAACTTGGAAATGAATTTATCTTAGAAAAACTTGATAAAGTTTTTCAAACAATTTTAAAGGCTGCAACTTATGAAATTTTATATAAACCTAACACATCTATTAGTATAATAATTAAAGAATATCTAGATTCATCAAATTTTTTTTTAGAAGATTCCCAAACAAAATATTTAAATGCACTACTTGATAATATTGGAAAAAAATTAAGAACAAAAAATGCATGAATTTGAAATAATTAAAAAATATTTTTCAAAATTATCTAAATTTAATAAATCATCACTTAATCTAAATGACGATGTTTTTTTTGATAAAAATAAAAATTTAGTTATTTCAATTGATACTTATAATCAAGGTACGCATTTCCTAAATTTTAAAAAACCAGATCTTGTGATTAAAAAAATTATTAGATCTTCAATATCTGATTTAATATGCAAAGGAGTTGTCCCTAAATTTTATTTTATTTCAGGCTCAGGTAATAAAAATACATTCTCTAAATTTAATTTATCTAAAATCTCAAAATCTCTATCAAAAGAACAAAAAAAATATGGTATTTTTTTATGTGGTGGAGACACAAC
>CACHDJ010000033.1 GCA_902578525.1 uncultured Pelagibacteraceae bacterium
TCAATCATAGAATTTAAAGAAGAGTATATTTCATCTAGATTATTCCCATTACATATTAGTCCTGTTTCGTCATGTTTAATTGCGTCTGAGGCACCACCATCTTTCCCACCAAGAGAGGGAATGCCATGCTGTGCAGCCTCTAAATAAACTATTCCAAATCCTTCAACTGAAGTTTTATGGATGACTGAAGGCATTACAAAGATATTTGATTTTGCTATCAAGGCATTTTTTAAATCACTACTTATATCTTTAAAAAACATAACTTGTGAACTTAAATCGAGTTCTTGTACTAATTTTTTAATATTTTCTTCTTCATTTCCATGACCTATACAAATATAGACTATATCTGGATATTTTTGCTTTAAATTTCTTAAAGCCATTATAACTTTTTCATGATTTTTTCTTTTATCAAATCTTGCTACTGTTATAAGACGAGGAGATTTTATTTTTAATAAGCTTTCAACTTTTTCTAATGATTTTTTACTTAATTCATTAAGAGGTTCTATTCCTGGATTTATTACTATAATTTTTTTTGGATCAACACCATTATCTATTGCTAAATTTTTTGTGTATTCAGAATTCGCAATTATTTTTTCTGTACTGTTTAAAATCTTAGTAGCTCTTTTATTTAATGAAGAGTTTTTTGGGTGATTTATTTCTTTTCCGTGAATTAAACAATATTTCTTTTTATCTGTCTTTATTAATTCCAAACTTTTCCAGTGATCAGCAATAATGCCTCGAACTTTGTTATTTTTTGTAAAATCATTAATTAATTGAGCTTTTCTTATTTTTCTTAAGAATTTTATTCCCCCAACTCTCTCAATTGAATAATTTTCTTTTTTATCAAATTCTTTGTGTTTTTCATCATAATCAGCAAAAACTTTAATCATAAAGTTTTTTGACATCTCTTTTGCTAAGCCCCACATTAAACTTTGCATGCCACCTAGCTCTGGTGGAAAAGCTCTAGTTACAATTAAATACATTAATTATTGTTTCCACTTAATACTACAACCAGCACTTGGTATTTGGTTTTCAGGTCCTTTTCCTGTTTCTGAAATTTGTTTCATAGCCTTAACCAAATCACTTTCTCCATTTTTTATAGGAACTAAATTTTTAAGTTCTCTTAATCTTCCCCTATACTGAAGTTCTAAATTTTTATTATAGCCAAAAAAATCTGGAGTACATACGGCATCATAAATTTTAGCAATTTCTTGAGTTTCATCTACTAGATAAGGGAAGTTAAATTGATTTTTTTTTGCAAACTCAATCATTTTTTCAAAAGAGTCTTCCGGATAATTTTTTGCATCATTAGCACATATAGCAACTGAATTAACTCCTATATTTTTTAACTCATTACAATCTTCAACGATATCTCTCGTGACAGCTTTGACGTAGGGACAATGATTGCAAATAAACATAATTAAGGTTCCATTTTCACCTTTAATATCCTCTAAAGTAACGAATTTATTATCTGTAGATTTTAGCTTAAAGTCATGAGCCTTTTGACCAAAATCACATATTGGAGTTTGTATTGGCATAATGTTATAATATATAAATTATGTTTTACGATTTAAAAGATAAAAAACCAAAAAACTCTGGCGAAAATTGGGTAGCTCCCAACGCAACGATAATAGGTGATGTTACATTAGAAAAAAATTCAAGTATTTGGTTTAACGCTGTCTTACGTGGAGATATTGAAAACATTCATATCGGAGAAGGATCCAATGTTCAAGATGGAAGCGTATTACATACTGATCCTGGTTATCCTTTAAAAGTTGGAAGAAATGTAACTATAGGTCATATGGTTATGTTGCATGGATGTACAATAGGAGATAACAGCTTAATCGGTATTGGAGCTGTGATTTTGAATAACGCAAAAATAGGAAAAAATTGTATAATAGGCGCAAAGGCTTTAATTACTGAAAATAAAGAAATACCTGATAATTCACTAGTCGTTGGCTCTCCAGGAAAAATTGTAAGAGAAGTTACTGAAGATGAAAAAAAAGCTGTATTTGAAAATACCAAGCATTATCAGGATAATTGGAAAAGATACTCTAAATCAATTTTTTAAACTTTATGAAGTTTAGATATTATTTTAGAAAATCAAGTTTTAAAAAAGATATCGACTCAGCTAATTTATTACTTGACCAAATAGAAGCTTATAAACCAAAAAATTTTTTAGAAGTAGGTGTTTTTCAAGGAGTTACTTCAAGAAATGTTTGTGAAAAGTTAAATGAAATTCATAAAGGATTTTTCTCATTTCATGGAATAGATATTTTTGAAGACACTAATGAAATTATTGATTATAAAGAAATGACCATTAAACACAATAAACTGTCTAATCCGTTTAAAC
>CACHDJ010000034.1 GCA_902578525.1 uncultured Pelagibacteraceae bacterium
CTGGATATATATCAAAAGCCGGACACAAAGTAACTGTTTTTAACAGAACAAAATCTAAGGCTGAAAAATGGATTAATGAATACAAGGGTAAAATGGCTGAAACGCCTGCAGAAGCTGCAAAAGAAGCAGAATATATTTTTACATGTGTTGGAAACGATAATGATTTAAGAGAAGTTACATTCGGTGATAATGGAGTTTTTAAAACAATTAAAAAAGGTTCAGTTTATATTGATAACACTACTGCTTCAGCAACTATTGCTAGAGAAATTCATAAATATGCTAAAAAAAATGGTTTTGGCTCATTAGATGCACCTGTATCAGGTGGTCAAGCTGGTGCCGAGAATGGTGCACTAACAGTAATGATAGGTGGAGATCAGTCTGACTTTGATAAAGCTAAAGATAAAATCGATTGCTACAGTAAAAAAATGAAATTGCTTGGTAATGCTGGAAGTGGACAACTTGCAAAAATGGTTAATCAAATTTGTATTGCTGGATTAGTTCAAGGTTTGTCTGAAGCGATTAACTTTGGAATGAAAGCTGGTCTAAATATGGAGGATGTTATTGAGGTTATTTCAAAGGGTGCAGCTCAATCTTGGCAAATGGAAAACAGATATAAAACAATGATCGATGATAAGTTTGATTTTGGCTTTGCAGTTGACTGGATGAGAAAAGATCTTAAAATTGCGATGGAGGAAGCTAAAAGTAATGGTTCACTATTACCTGTGACTGAACTAGTTGATAAATATTATAGCGAAGTTCAAGGAATGGGTGGTAACCGTTGGGATACATCAAGCTTAATCAAAAGATTTAGAAAGTAGAAACGTATGCAACCAGCATACTATGAAAATTTAGAGGAAATTCAAAACAAGTACTGGTCTATGCTCGACGATGCTGTAACTAATAGGGACTCACCTTTTAGAATTCCAGTTTTTATGTGTGCAAATCAAAATGAAATTGATGGAAGAATAGTTGTTTTAAGAAAATCAGATAGACAAAATAACTTATTACAATTTCATACTGATCTCAGGTCTCCAAAAGTAGACATCCTTAAAAAAAATAAAAATGCTTCTTTATTATTCTATGATAAAGAAGAAAAAATCCAATTAAGAGTAAAAGTTAAATGTGAAATTAATAATCAAAATTCTATAACAGAGGTATCGTGGAAAAAAACTCAACATATTAGCAGAAGATGCTATCTAACTGATAATGCTCCGGGAACAGTATCTGATAACCCAACATCTGGGATGATATCTGCATTAGAAGATTTTGATTATACAATGGAACAAAGTGAGCAAGGTTATAAAAATTTTACTGTTATTCAATGTAAAATTAAATCTGTTGAATGGCTTTATTTAGCTGCCAAAGGGCATAGAAGAGCTAAATTTGATTTTGTGAAAAAACGTGATACTTGGTTAATTCCCTAAATAAATCTTTATTTTGAATTCGTAAATTATTATAAGATTACATGAAAAAAACAATTGGTAATCCTAATAAAACCAACGAAGATTTAATAAATCTAATCAAAAAAACTAAAATTAACAACTACTATTTAAAAAATCAAAAAGACTTCAGAGATAGAATTTTAGAAGAAATTAATATTAGTGATCATGTATTAGACGTCGGTATGGCTATGAGAGATAGATATAAAAAAATTAAGTCAGAACTTTTAGAAACTTTGGATGTAAATGATTTTGGTGACTATCCGGATATAATCTGCGATATTTGTTCAGATATAGGTGGCTTAGAAAAAAAATATGATAAAATAATTTGTATTGCAATTCTTGAACACGTATATGACCCCACAGCTGCCATAGCAAATCTAAAAAAAATGCTTAAAGATGATGGTGTTATTTATGGTTACGTACCTTATTTGTATTATTATCATGCTCCAAAAGATTTAAAATTCCAAGATTATTTCAGGTTTTCCAAAGATGCATTAGCTTACTTATTTAAGGATTTTAAAGATGTAGAGCTTTTTCCCATCAGAGGAAGAGTATCAACTCCATTAAATATTCTTTTTGCTGGTAGATGGAAAAAATATGCAGAAAAAACTAATATAAATATTTACTTGGACAAACTT